>QIAP01000047.1 GCA_003225075.1 Acidobacteriota bacterium
CATTTCGAGTGCGGGGATGGGGCGGCGTGTTCCTGCATCTGATTGGCGGAGTGCTCGGTGTGCTGGTCGGCTTACTGATCGTCACCCACCCCGTCGCCGGCGCACTCGCGTGGACGCTACTCTTTGCCTCATTCTTCACCGTCATCGGGATGTTTCGTCTGATCACGGCGATCAGGTTAAAGTTCCCCAACTGGGGATGGGCAGTTTTCGACGGGGTTGTGACGCTCCTGCTCGGGATTCTACGTTGCGTAGACTGCCCCTGGTCGGGGTTCTGGTATTTGGGTCTGGCGGTGGGGGTCTCGTTAATCCTGCGCGGCTGGTCCTATGTAATGTTCGCGATGGCTGTTCACAGTTTGCCTGTCCCGATTCCCATACGTAAGGCAGCCTGAAGCAAGTGAGCCATGACAAGAACCAATTCAAAATTAGAGCTCGAATCCGAGCCGTTCAGTGTGGAGCACGAGTTGCCAGCCGTAGAGGACAGCGGAAACACAGAGGGTGAGAACGCGCAGCAGGCGGGAACGGATGCAAACACGCCCGCATCGCGCACCGAAACAGAGAAACTGAAAGCGGAACGCGACGCCCTGCTCGATCGCCTGACGCGCATGCAGGCGGAGTTCGAGAATTCCCGCAAGCGCTTTCCCCCGCTAACGTGAGCGTAAGAAGCAGGCCGGTTTGCGACTCGCTCAGTCCGAGGCCAATGAGGTAGAAAACCAACACTACAGATAGCGAGCCATATGCGAACAGGCGTACGAATCGAGTGAGGAACAGGAGCCACCCATCACGTGTCAGAGTTCTGAGCGCGTGGGGCATTGAGTCGGTGGTAGCATCGTTATTTATGCGCACTGTTGAACAAATTCCCACAGCGCCTGAGCGGTTCCGAACTGGAACCGATCCAAACGCCTCGAATTATGCCAGCCCGATGATCAGGCTGGTCGCAGCAATAGCCCCGCCATGGCCGCGCAGCCTATGACGATTGGTTCAGGAACTTTCCACCGAAAAAGCACGCCTAGGGAGACAATCGCAATCGCGAATGTGGGCAGGTCATAAATTGAACGGCGGGCGAGCACAATCACTGCTCCCGCAATGGCTCCTGTCGCGGCGGCGGTGACGCCTCGCACAAAAGCATTCAACTGCGGGTTCTTGGCCCAGCGTTTGTACGAAGGCGCTAGCAGCACGACGACCAGATAGACTGGGAGGAATATTCCGAGCGCCGCAGCTGTCGCACCCGGAACTCCAGCCACTATGAAACCAATGAATGCGACGGTAATTACGACCGGCCCCGGCGTGATCATTGCAACGGCAACCGCATCGACGAATTGATGGTCGGTTAGCCAATGATGTCCCTGCACCACCCCGCCGTAGAGAAATGGCACGACTGCCAATCCGCTTCCGAACACGAACATTCCCGCTTTCGCAAAATAGAGGAATATTTCCGACAGAGTGCCGTATACGCCGAAAGTTCCAAATGTAAACAAGAGCGGGACAACGGTCCGGGTTTGCATGCGCATTGGATAAGCCTTGACCAGCACAGAAACTACGCCACCGAGCAGGAATAGCCAGATGATTTCATGCGAAGTCCATGCTGTGGAGACGGCCAGAATCGTGAAGATTCCCCACAGCAATTTGTCTTTCCCGAGTGTGAGTTTGGTGAGTTTGAACGCGGACCGAGTAATGATCCCAATCACGGCAGCGCCGATTCCGTAGAACATACCCTGCATCCACGGCAAGCCGCCAAAGCGGATGTAAGCTGCGGACAAAGCGAGCACCATCAGGAAGGAAGGCAGCACAAACGCTACTCCCACTGCAGTAGCTCCTAGCACGCCGGCCCGGATGTAGCCGAGGTAAATCGCCAGTTGAGCTGCCAGCGGGCCCGGTGCTAGTTGTGCCAGAGCTAATCCTTCAAGGTAGTCTTCTTTGCTGATCCAGCCACGTTCGTCGACCAGATCTTGCTGCATGTGTCCGGCAAGCGCGATCGGCCCGCCGAACCCCACGGTTCCGAGCCAAAGAAAATAACCGACAAATCGCGGAAAGGAGACTCTCGTGGGTTCGTGCACTCTGGGGTTGACCTCCGCGCTCATTCGCCGTCCATTCAAGCTGCGAAATTTAGTCGAACTCCGCATCCTTGGCGCTGCGCCTTCTCGTAGAGGAAAGCGGCCGCAGCCACGTCCTGCAAGGCCATACCGGTGCTGTCGAAAATAGTGATCTCTTCGTCCGATTCCCTGCCCGGCTTAATCCCCGCCACGATCTCACCTAGCTCGGCATGGACATTGGCTCGCGTTACGACACCGGCAGCGATGGCATGATGCAAATCTCCCATCGAGGCACACTGTTCGAGGATGTCAGCCACGATCTTGCTCTTCGCCATCAGAGCGGGGTGGAGCTCTTGCTTCTCAGGATTGTCGGCGCCTACGGCGGCAATGAAAGTGCCGGGAGAGACATCGTCCGGGCCGAGTAACGGTTTGGGTGAGGTTGTACACGTGACGCAAATGTCGCTCTGCCGAACTGTGATCGCGAGGTCGGAAACTGCCGTTACAAGGATTCCCAGATGTTCGGCAAGTTGCCGTGCGAAACGCTCGGCTTGTTCGGCATTCTTGTCATAGGCAAAAATAGTTTGGAGCCGACAGATGCGGGAGATCGCCATCGCCTGAACGCGACCTTGGTCGCCACACCCACAGATCGTCAAGGTCCGCGAATCTCTCCGTGCCAGGTGTTTCGCCGCCACTGCAGTCGCCGCCGCCGTGCGTAGGGAGGTGATTTCGCGGGAGTCCATCACTGCCAGCGGACCACCCTTCTCTGCATCGCACACTACAATGACTCCCTGAATAGTGGGCAGCGCGAATCGGGCAGGGTTCTCCGGAAAATTGCCGTTCACCTTTGCAGCAAAGTACTGTCTGCCGAGGTCAAGTACTCCCGCCTTCACGTGAAAGCCACCGCCCGGCAGATGAATGCTGAGCACCACCGGCGGGACCGCCTTGCCTTCTCCAAGAAGCCGGAATGCTTGTTCGATCGCGATGATGCAGTCATCGACGGTTAGCAAGCTTGCAATCTCTCGCGGAGTCAGTACCAGGATATTCTCAGCGTTCATGCAAGCGCTCCCATTGAGCTGCCAGTTGTCTCCAGAAGCGCTTGGAGGTCAGAGCCGGGCGCAACCTCGACAGACTTCTCGCCGCGCCGAAACATGCGTGCAGTGTGCGGTCCCTTCAAAATCGCCGCGCTGCCTTGCACCCGGACCATCGACCCCTCGCGCAAACCCAGGACTGGAGCTTCGTTTTCTTCAAGGAACTGCGTAATGCGCTCCTCCTGCGTTTCTCCCATGTGGGTAGACGACGGGTCGGGGTCCAGATAGTGCGGGCTGATCTGGAAGGGGACCAAGCCCAGTGCCTCGAACGATGGAGGTTCAACCACCGGCATGTCCTTCGTTGTTTTCAGCGTTGGACCAGCCACGATTGCGCCCGCGCTGGATCCGATGTAAGGTGTGCCCGCTGCCACTCTCCGCCGGATCGGATCCAGAAGATCGTGGTCATAAAGCCGTTTCAACAGGCGAAACGTATTGCCACCGCCAACAAAGATTAGTTCAGCCTCTGCGATGGCCCGTCCCATGTTGGACAAATCATGGACGGACGTGAGTGCAAGACCCATGTCGCGAAAGCGCTCTTGCACCTTGCCCGCATATGCTTTCCAGTCGTGGACTGCGAACGGAACGAAGATCACCCGGCTCCTGTCTCCAACAAAATCTCGGATCTCCTTTTCGGCGTGATCTAAGTACCAGCTGCCGTGCAGGGTCGAGTTGCTGATGAGCAGCAGCCTTTTGAGACGGTCAATACTGGTCATTGCAGTTCTCTTGGCTCATTTCGCTGAGTTTGTATTGTCCAGTGCTGCTCGCAGGCCCTTCGCGAGCTTCACCACATCGTCGTTTGCCCAAAAATGCACAAAGAATAGGCGTGGCTCTTCCTGGAGCATGTGATTGTGAAGCGCAGTGACCTGAATTCCATTCTGCCGGTGTGATTTGCAGCCCGTTTTCTTGCAGTGCCAACATCACTGGTGACACCTCGTCTTCTGCTAGCACAAGGTCGCCCATGAGCATCGCGTCCTGGCCGGGGTTGCTGAACGCGACCCATGATCCGAGTGCGAGGGTAGGTTTCACCTGCACGCCATCGACAGTAACCTTGAGGTCGCCGCGTGGAAGTCCGAATTTGTAAGGTCCATCGCCTTGCAGTTGACCCGACCGCCCGAGAGCCTGTTCGACTGCTTTCCAATCATTCGCAGTCGGAGCCGTTTGCGCCACCACCGCGCAACTCAGGACAAAGAGTTGAAACAGTACCAACACACCAATTTTCCTAGTCATGATTCCTCCTTTATTTACCGGATTCCGTTGTAAAGCCCTTCGATCATTTCCAAGCCTCTGCGCAAAACCTCTTCATTCGCCATGCCTTGTTTGTTCCATCCGTCTAATATTCGATCTACCCCGAGTGCTTCGGCTCTTCCAAAGCGTTCATCCGCCAAGTCTGCGTCATGAATGGCCTGCGCGACAAGCCTTAACCTGGAATCCTTGATACCGAAGCTCTTCACGAGTGTTTCAAAGGTGCAGTCGTTGCCCACGTGACCGAAACCGCCGGCGCTGAACATGTCGAAAGGAATTGCGTCAGGATGGTGCCGTGGGTCTTTGTCGAAAGTGAACTTCGCCTGAGGATCGATGTAGCGCAAGATCAGCCACGCAGAAGAAACGCGGTCGATCCCAGGCTGGGGACGGGTGATCCAAGTTCGCCCGACGTAGTCTTTGGGGCTCTTCTTTCCTTCTCTTGCTTTTTCCTTGCCGTTCTCGCTTTCGAGCTGTTGCACAGCTTCTTCTATTCGAGCACGTATAGGAGACCCGAAGAAGTCAATTTCAACGATTTGCTGTAAGCGCCTCTTGAGACGCAATATGCCGGGTTCCGACTTGTCGCGGTTTGGCGGTTTTCCGAACTTCTTCAATTCCTTTTCGAGAACTTGATATTCGCGGGTTCGGACCTCGTTGAACATGTGCTCGATCTGCTCGTTTCTAAGCTCGTCGAAGGAACACACGTGCGCAACGGCGGCCTGCCCTTTCGAGCTACGAATGGAGGTGGCCAGCCACTCGAAGCGCTCCTGGTTCATGGAATTATTGGGAAGCACATACCCCGAGGCGGGAAGGGCCACTGCGCCATATCTCTGAAGCTTTCTCCACACGCCGACACGCTCGCTCGCCTTTGCCGTCGGCAAGGTGAAGACAAGCAAGAGCCAGGCAGGGGGTTTTGGCTTCACGGATACGCTCATAGCACAATCTTGATACAGTTATAACATATAGACTATTTATCGGGGGCCACTTCACAAGCGAAATCGGGACTGCATGGCACCGATGGCGCGGGAACCAAAGGCTATCCAGAAGGTTTGGCAGACAATGACATCCACCGCCTTGTTCGGGTGACTGCGTTTTGAATGCTGGTCCATGAGACCGCGACTTAGATGGCAGCCCCAACAATCCCAGGTCTGTCACGGTGGTGATGGACCTGGGTTTAGATCGGACCCCAAATTGCACCGGGCCCAGAAGCGGCCCATTCAGAGTGCGGATAGAAGCACGGCAACGGTGGGTGGCGTCGGCCAGAGTTTCTAGTATGGTCTGGTTGGAAGAGGATCAACAATGTTCGGTGACCGAAACGAAAAAGACGATGGTCGAGAATGCCAGAGGCGTGAGGGGGAGTTTGGTTCACGACGAGAGTGCTCGAGAAAAGCGAACCCCACTCCACTAAGGAACGAAGCTCAACTGAACTGCGTTTCGCTTCGTTCCGAGCTCAAGTATGAAGTGAGTTGGGGAGTTGTCAAGGGTCAAGATGAACGCCCCGTCGGGGCGCCCTTGACAGCTTCCCAACTCACCACCGGAGGTTTATGCAGATCGGAAAAGAACTAATAAGGATGGCCGCCACGTCGGCCTTGACTTTTTACGACCTTCTCATAGAAGCATTCAAACAATCCACCCAGAACGTCGTGTAACGTGTCGGTCACGATTCCTCGACAACGGTTCCGGCTCACCCTCTATGCTGGCCGAGACTGATTGTCGTCGAAAATACCGAAACACTTCCCTTTGGGTTCGATTCCAAGATAGCGGCGTGATTAAGGCGAACGCTCGTGCCAACGCATCTCGGATCGCGTACGCTCTATTTCTTCTCAAAGTGGTTGCCGAAGTAATAGACCCTGTGATGGGATCCTCTCAGCTCGGCCGCATTGAGCGTCAAATCCGCACTATCGAGGCGACGAACATCCGCGTGACGAACCTTCTCCTGGTCCTTTACCCATTCATCGGCCGACTCCAGGCCGGAGACGGGGCTCGTGAAACCGTTGAGAAAATAGTGCGCTGGAACTACGGCCTTAGGATCATATTTCTGCACGATTGCATCCACCTCAGCGCGCGTGAGGACTGACTCGACCGGCAGAATAAGCACGTCAACATTTTTCAGGTAATGATCGAGGGAGGGATCAGGCGCCGCCCGATTGTCGCCCAGATGGCGACCCGCAATCCCCCGGTCTCAACGATCTGAATCGCGTTATCGAACGCCATCACGTTGTTCGGCGGACAAGTCTCCACATGCAGATCTGCGGAGGCACTACCCGGCTTATCAGGAGGCGCCGGTTCACATTTGTGCTTGTCGGCCAGGCCCGTTATTTCAATATCGCCGAGCTTAAACTGTCCAACCAAACGTTCGAGAACCATCAGCCCATTCGGGCGGTCGACAGCATCGTGGTCGATGTCGGTCGAGCGTCATCATTTCGCACTCGGACCCAGGCGCCCGGCTTTTGCGATTGGCACGCTGGGATCATGCTTCATCGGCCTACTCCGGATCCGTGGGATCGTTAAATAGCACGCCCAGCTTGATGCTCCCATGACCAAATTGGGGGAAATTAGGAGCACTTGGATTACCCGGGTCAAGCGTAGACGCTGTGTCGTCCGGTGGGAAAAGCACCAGCGAGTTCAGGAAGGAGAGCAGCGCGTTCACGTCGCCCGGACCCAGGGCGGCAAATGCATTGCGAGCGGCCTGAGCCTCGCCACCGTGACGCAGGATAACGTCATTCAGAGTCATGCTGCGTCCGTCGTGCCCATAAGGTCCGGTACTGCCGACACCCCACAGGGCTCGGGTCATGAACATCGTCTGAAGCGTGCCGTCCCAATTGCGTTCGTGGAAGTTTGCCCCTAGATCATGGCGTTTGAAATCCGTGAAAATGTCTTTGACCACAAATGGATTTCCCAGGGGCAGCTTCAAAGGTGGGTTTCCGCTGCCGTCGTCGTGCGTGTAGAAGAGCGCGGTGGCTGTAGCGAACAGGGTGTTGAAAATGCCGTTCACCGGGTCATAGACAGTCTCAACGTCAGCTACCCGGCGGTCATGATTGATCGTGAGGTCGGGGACATGGCAGGAGGCGCAACCAATCTTGTTGAATACTCGGCGCCCGTGGTCAGTGGAGCTGTTCTGCACGTCATGCCCCGATTTAAAGTAGTTGAGGAGGTAGAACTCCAGGTGATCCACAATGGCGGGATCCACCTCATTCCCGTTCTGCGGATCGGGAGCCGGCGGCGGACTGATCTTATCCTTTGAGCCGTCCAACACCATTCCTGACGGAGTCACAACCCGCCCGCCCGCGCTGGCGGCAAGCAGATCTGGATCGGCAGAAGCTTCCAGTCCCATTTCATTGTGAAGCGCACCGGCAATAAACTCGCGAATGGAAATCGTACTGCCTTCCGCAAAAAAGGGTTTCACTCTCAAATCAACATCAACCCCAATCACTTGAGAGGTATCCGCGGTGCCGTCGGGATTTCCGGTAACGGTGCCGTAATGGATTCCTTTGCTCAGCAGTTTCATCGTCACCGAATGATGATTCTGCTGCGCCTTGGTGATGGCCAGCGCCTTGGTGTTCCGCAGGTCGGTGGTGATCTCGTCGGCAAGCATTTCTTTTAATCCAAGTCCGAAGAGATGGCCGGCGTCGCGGCTGTCGGGACGAGTCACTACGTTGCCGCCCGCCCCCGCGGACCCCCGCGGGCGTCCATGGCAAAGCGCGCAGCTATCGGACAGTCCCGCGCCGATGGCAAGGTCAGTATTGATGTTTCCGCTGCCGTCCCCTTCGTTTGCCCCTTGGCCCTGCGCGCGGGTAAATTTTCGCTGGAAGAGCTGACGACCGCGCCGGATCGAGCGAAACGGGTCGCGGTTAATAATGTAAATGGAAGAGTTCGGTGTCATCACGCCTCCGCGTCCCGTACCGATTTCATCCAGTAGCGACTTGTTGATGCCCGCATTGGCAGTGTTAGGTGCCTGTGTGTTGTCGATCATCTGAGCTGCGGATACGGACGCGAAGAATAACAATGCGGCTGTTACAGCAATGGTTCGCACTTGTTTCAGCATAGTCATCAGAACCTCCGAAAAGCAGCCCGCCATGGGGGGGTGGGCGATCTACAGTGTGAAAAGAATTGTGGTGTGCCTTTATCTCGGTTGCCAATTTACAAGGCTGCCGCGCCAGGGCGGTGTCGCGGCCTTCCACGACAAACAGTCTAGGCGGTGAAGCTTCATTCTTCCGTGCGGTCGGGGAGCTTTTCTGCCGCTAGGCTTCGTGCTACCATTCGTTCAATTTCACTGAGGCACCCGCCCACGTGGGCAGCGCATAATATTCGCCCCGGCGGACTTTGAAGTCTTCAACCAAGGCTCAAAAACACCTCAAAAGGTTCTCAAATCTGTTTTATGAGCACAGAACTCAAGCAGTCCTACGAGTTCGGTCCCTTCCAACTCGACCCGAAGAATCGCATCTTGCTGCGAGATCGCCAGTCCGTTCCGCTCACCCCCAAGGTCTTTGATACGCTGCTGTTGCTCGTAGAACGCAGCGGGCAATTGGTGTTGAAAGACGAGCTTATGCAGGCGATCTGGCCCGACAGCTTCGTGGAAGAGTCAAACCTGACGCAGACGGTCTTCATGGTGCGTAAGGCGTTGGGCGAGACCGGAGGTGATCAGCGTTACATTATGACCGTCCCGGGACATGGCTATCGTTTTGTGGCCGCGGTGAAACCGCTTAGAGAAAATGAACAGCCGGAGGCGCTGGCTGCGGCGGATCAGCAAGCCGAGGGTGTGCTCGAAGTGGAAAGAACGGCCATCCGGTGGACTTGGATCATTTTGGGCATGGCTATTCTGCTCGTTGCAATTGGACTCTACATAGCGCGAATTCGGAGCCGTGCCGCACTCTTGAAGTTGACCGAGAAAGACACGATTGTTCTGGCAGACTTTGTAAACACAACCGGCGACGCGGTCTTTGACGACGCGCTGAAGCAGGCGCTTTCGGTGGTGCTTACCCAATCGCCATTTCTCAATGTCGCGTCGGACGTACAGGTCAGCGAGATGTTCCGACGGATGGGCCGCACGCCCAATGATCAGCTAACCCGCGAGGTTGCGCGGGAAGTCTGCTTGCGTCTGGGAGGCAAGGCTATCCTGATCGGCTCGATTTCCAGCCTAGGCAGTCATTACGTGGTCGGGCTACAAGCGCTTGGCTGTGCCAGCGGCGACCTGCTGGCCACAGGTCAAGCCGAGGCCGCAAACAAAGAGAGTGTGCTCAGAGCCTTGGATGGCGTGGCTTCTCAGGTGCGCGGCAAGGTAGGAGAATCGTTGTCGTCCTTGGAGAAATACGACTTTCCAGTGGATACCACCACGAAATCGTTAGAAGCGTTGAAAGCCTTCAGCATGGGCCAAAGAGCCCTCCGGGAGAACGGAGAGTTCTACGCGATTCCTTTTTTCCGGCAGGCCATTCAGCTCGACCCTGATTTTGCGCTTGCCTACGCCACCCTGGGTCGCGCCTATGAGGATGTTGGGGAAGATAGTGAAGCGGTGGAAGATTTCACCACGGCCTATAACCTCCGCAACAGGTTGAGCGAGCGAGAGAGATACTACATCACGACCTTGTACAGCGAAACCGTAACTGGCGACATGGAACGGGCAAAGGAGACCGGCGAGCTTTGGACACAAGTCTACCCGAGAGACGGGGTCGCGCGGGAAAAGCTAGGAACTGTGTACGGAGAACTGGGAGAGATCGAAAAGGCGAATATGCAACTCCAGGAAGCATTGCGGCTGGATCCGGATTCCACCATTAATGTTTTCAACTCGGTAATGACGGCCGCTGCTCTCAATCGCCTAGACGAGGCACAAGCAATCCTGAAAACGGCTCAAGCGCGCGGATTGGATGGCCCAGTCATCCATGAAACTGCCTATCCGCTCGCGTTTCTCCGCGGCGACCGTGCAGAAATGCAACGGCAAGTGGCCTGGGCAGCCGATAAGGGGGGCAGGGATTACGTACTATTCTCGCAACACTCAGACACTGAAGCCTATTACGGACGCCTGCGCAAAGCGCGGGAATTCTCCAGACGTGCGGTGGAATTCGCAACTCGCAACGAAAAGAAAGAAGCGGCTGCGTTCTGCGAGGTCGTTGCCGCCTTGCGCGAAATGGAAACCGGCAACGCGTCTCTGGCGAGGCAAGGTGTGCGCGCCGCTTTATCCTTGGCGCCCACCAGAGACGTCAAGGTTCTTGCCGCACTGCTACTCGCGAAAAGCGGTGATGCCGCGAGTGCGAAAGCGATAACCAGGGAACTAGAGAACAAGAATCCCTTCAATACACTCATAAAATGGTGAGACTTCTAATGTATCGAACGTATGGAACATGTTCCCCACCTACGTCCGTGGCCAGGCTCACCTCTCGGCACACAATGGCAGCGCGGCGGCCACAGAATTCAAGAGACTTCTCGACCACCGGGGCGTCGTGCAAAACAGCATTCTCGGCGCGTTATCCCTTTTACAGTTGGCCCGAGCCGAAGTCATGATGGGTGATCTCAGCGGCGCCCGCAAGCAGTACAGCGATTTTCTTTCTTTGTGGAAAGACGCTGACCCCGACATTCCAATCCTCAAACAAGCCGAAGCAGAATACGCAAGACTGTAGTGGGTCATAGACCCTCCCATGCGAAATGTTCCGCCCGTGATGCGGGCATTGTTTTTGGGAACGAAAGCGTCCAACCCAAGGAACAGAAACAGCAGCGACCACCGATAGTTGGCGAAATAGCGCCATTTCACCAGTAATCCAATTTTGGTTCAAAACTGTTTCGTTTCGACTCAAGGTGCCGGGTAAGCCGTAACCTGCGTTAAATCGTGTGTCCCCGCGTGTGCCAAAAAACCTTCTAGCAGAAAATGCGGGTTGTAGGGGACGATCTGCGCAAAACTCGTCACCAACGGCGGGGCAGCCCGCGAGCCTCGAAACGAAGAGAGAAAATCCCATTTCTCGCACGCGGTGCAGAGAAATGGGATTCTAGTGTTAATTCGGTTTTGCCGTCGCTGTGCCATTCCGCAAGGCATCGTGCGGCGGTTGGGTTGCGATCTTGTGCAATGCGGCTGCCTGGCGGGCTCGCATTTCCTTGCTCCGCTGCATCATCTGCGGATGGCGAGCCCATTCGATCTGTTTCTCAGCCGGTGCGCCGTAGAGTTCGGGATGAATGTAGAAACCACGCACCCTGGCTTCCTTTTGCTCTTCGACCACCAGCGGGTGCGCCTTGGCAAAACGGTCCTGGCGCACGCCCGTCACTTGCCACGAAACCTCTACATTGGGAACACTGGTGCGGATGGTGAACTGGTGGTTGGCGATTTTGCGGCCTACGATGGCCTGGGCAAATTGGCCAATCACCGTCAACTGATATCGGAAGTCGGTGTTGAGGACTTCAAACCAGTCTGGCAGGTGCACCGTGGCTTGGCCTTGCGCGTCGGTAGTGACGTTGCCGGTGTAGATGTTCATCATCTCCGACGATTCCACGGAAGAGTGAGTAAGGTACTTGTTGGCGGGGTCGAGGGGATGGTCGATTCTGAAATCCTTGACGGCGGCAAAGATTTGGTTACTGACATTGATGCTGCCGGAAAAGTTTCCGGCAAAACCGCTGCCTGTCAGCCCAAATACGCCGTCGCCGGCATTGAGGGAATTCGATCCTCCCTCGAAAAATCCACCATCGCCGTCAGTGGAGCCAATGCAGCATGGACCTCCCCCGCCGCCGAGGCCTGAAACTCCATTACCCCCGTTGAAGCCACCTCCGCCGTGGCCGGAGATTCCGCCACCGCCGGTGTTAAAGGTCGTCGTCGTATCACCACTGCCGCCGAAGGATACGATGCCGTCACCACCGTTTAGGCTTGAACCGCTAGCCACGGTGAAACCAGCCGCACCCATCGCAGGAGTGTTGGCTGAGGGCGAGCCAGCTGCCAGTTCGCCCTCGGTAAATGAAGTTATCGGGCCGACTATCACGGTGTTGTTGAAGCGCTGCTCCGACCCGGTGAACGTGTTGTTGGCGGCCAATTGGGCGAAAGCACCGGCCACCAGGCCGCCAAGTTTGGCAGCGTTTACGTTGGTGAGGAACGCGCCGTTGCCGGAGAAGGCCGTGGCGGTCATGGTGCCGTTCACTTTTTGATTGGCGGTAAAGGTGTTGGCAGTGGCGAGTTGCGGCACTTTCGTGGTGTCGAGGTTGAGGGTGACCGTGCCGGTTGTGCCGCCGCCAGTGAGATCAGTTCCCGCCTTTACGTTGGTGATGGTGCTGGTGCCGGGAAACTTCTGGCTCGCGACAAAGGTGAACAGACCTTTGCTGTTGACCTTCAGCCCGGTTTCGGCGGGCAGGGCAGTGCCTGCTCCGTAGAGCAGGTTCAGGGTTCCGCTTGGAGTGGAGGTGTTGTTGCCGAGCGGTTCGGCCTGCCACTGGAAAGTTTGGGCCACTGCCGTGGTGGTGGCGCTGCTGAATGCCGAGGCAACAAAATCAAGCGGTCGTGAATTGAAGCCGGTGGCGGACGTCGCCACACCGGTGGCCGGCAGGTTCAGGCGGCCGCCTACCTTGATAGCGGTCGTGCCGGTCTGGGTCAGGATGGAGTTCTGGATGTTAGTTGCGGTGGTGAACATGGGAATCGTGCCGCCGGTACCGCCGGTGGTGGTCACGTTGGAAGTGACCAGCGGAGCTGTTGAGGACGACGTGAGTGCGGGCGCAGCTGTGGTCGCGGAGGCGACACCACTGCTCGGTGGCGCGGCGAGGATGAAGGCAGACGGCGGCAATCCACCGATGGTTTGGGCGTCTGCGGCCTTTAAGGCATAGGGTACGGCAACCAGTAATGTGCGCGGCTGCTCCGGCTGACCGGCGACCTGCACCGCCAGCCAGCGGGCTTCACCACTGGCAAAAAGATCGGCAGGCATACCGTGCGCCGTGGCGGATCCCAGCATGACTGAATAATGTCCGGTTTTGTCGGGTTGCACGTTCTGGGTTTCGAGCCAGAGTGGGGTTCCACCTTGATCGTTTTTATAAAGCAGGAAGGTGACTCCCTGAAGGCTACTGAGCCGTTTTCCGTTGAGGTCGGAGAGGGTGCCGCTGTAACTGATGACGTTCGGTACCACCGGGGCAGCAAGCGTAGCGGCTGTCGCGGTCTGTTGTGCGGAAGCGGTCCAAGGAGCAAAACACGAGGCGAGGATCAGGCTTGCGCTGAGAAGCACATGGTTCTTCATAATTGTCCCTTCGAGCACGAACGATTTGGGCGAGATTGCGGGGCCAGTTTGCGCAGGCCGTGCTTCAAACACGTCCGGCGTGGTGGCGAATTATGCCCCCGGATGGCGGCGTAGTCAAGATGGCGGGGTCGCCCGGTAAGTGGGTCTTGGGCCTACCTCGGCTCTGATGAGAAGGAGACGGACGAGGCGAAAAGAGCATTTGACCTCTCGGCCAATCTTTCCCGCGAGGACCGCCTTTCGATTCGCTGATCTGCTCAATGATCTCTCGGTGGTTTTCAAACTGTTGAAGGGTACATTCTAGATCGTCGCAAACGAACTGCAATTTGTCGATAGAAATGCCTTTGTCGGCAACGGTTGGTTGAACCCCGTGAAAATCCAGATTCGTCAGTTCGTACTTGTACGTTCAAACACCCTTCAGTTTGGCCTGGCCTGCTTCCAGTGATCCAAGAGTCGCCCCTTCTCGGTTCGGTTGTACTACGACAGGAAGGCGAGGGCAATTCGCTTTCGCAGAGCAAGCCGTAACCACAGGAATGACTTCCCTTCGTCCACGTCATCGAGTTTAGCAGTTTCGCTTTTTGTTCGCCACTATAAAACTACGACGGAAGGAATTTCCGGCCCATGATTCTAGCCCGCGGCCCGCATTCCGCATGTTTAGCGGGGCTTAGCAGGTTCCGGGCGAACATTGAAGTTGTTGTATGTATGGGTTAAGCTAACCTTGACACCGTAGCACTCTGACGCCAGAGTCCACTGACTGTCGGTCAGTCACCCCAGTCAACGCGAAATTTATCCCGAACCACGTCCGGTGTGTCACCGGTGTGCCCGTTGCAGCTTTCTTGCCCTGAGCCGGAAAACTGCTACCTCTTCTGAGATTTTCGAGATTACTCACCTGATCCGAAGACAACGCCAGTGCGAGAATCCAGGAACGACGCCTCTTCGCCCAACAACTTTGCGCACACTTTGCGCACACATGCACTACAAGTGGTGCATTCATCTTTTCCAGGGAATGAAGATAACTTCTTTGGAATCTTTGGTGCCGGGAGGGGGAATTGTCGCTTTGCAAACGGGGCGCGACTCAGACTGCAATGCTACTACCTTTGCGTAAGCGATGGGTCGACTGCGGTTACTTGTGCGGGGTTGGGGTCGAGAGCTGGACTACCGCAAATCGGACATGTCCGCTGACCGATCGGCAAGCGAGACGCGATCCCCAATGCCAGTCCGCCTGCCCTCCAAGCGCGAATTGGTAATATCGAATAATTCTGTTCTGTTTTCGTAGCAGAAAGGCTTTTCTCTCTCGCTTCGCTTGTACTGATGCTAGTTTTCTTTTGCAGGTTACTTGACCAACCGGCATCCCGAAGACCCATTAAGAGGTTGGGGATGCCGTTAGTTTTTAGTGCCGAAGGCCAGATGATCGATATGGAAAAGTCTTCTACGAGGAAACGTTGGCCAGTACTCCATTCGGCTCTGCATGAACGATTGGCTGATTTTCGTCTGTCCTGATGTCATCAGCAGTAGGCCTGCGCCAATAACCACCCGTCCAAAAAAGTCCCGAACGATCAGATTCCTGCTGTCTTTCATCTGAGTGGCCCCTGTTAAATCCCGTGGTTATTAACCAGAAATTCACTCACTTGTAACAGTCCTTTAACAGAGCGCCAGTAACACTATTAAGGCGAAACTCATCAGGAGGAACGACTCATTGATACGACGCATCGCGCTGGTAGTGTGTCTAGCCCTGGCGGTACCGGTTTTCGGACAGACGACGCTAAACGGGGCGGGAGCTACATTTCCCTACCCCATGTACTCCAAATGGTTTAGTGAGTACAACAAACTGCACCCTGACATTCAATTTAACTATCAGTCGATCGGCAGCGGTGGCGGAATCCGCCAGGTGATCGCGGGCACCGTTGATTTCGGCGCCAGCGATGGTCCTATGACCGACGAACAACTGGCTCAAGCCAAAATCAAGATCGTGCACATTCCCACCGTGCTTGGGGCTGTGGTTCCGGCTTACAACGTCCCCGGGGTCAGCGGCGAGTTGAAATTCACTCCAGCGGCTCTCGCCGGTATCTTCCTGGGGAAGATTACCTCCTGGAACGATCCTGCTCTGACCAGTGTCAATCCTGGCGTCAACCTGCCCAATCAACCACTAATCGTGATTCACCGGTCCGACGGCAGCGGTACCACCTACATTTTCACCGACTATCTCTCAAAGGTCAGCAACGAGTGGCAGAACCAGGTCGGAAAGGGAACTTCGGTTAAGTGGCCTGTGGGACTGGGGGGAAAAGGAAACGAAGGGGTGGCCGGGATGGTGCGGCAAATGCAAGGTTCGATCGGCTACGTGGAATTGATATACGCGGTGCAGAACAATATTTCGTACGGAACCGTGAAGAATGCGTCGGGTAATTTCGTAAAGGCATCCCTGGATAGCGTGACCGCAGCAGCGGCTTCCGTCAAGAACATGCCTGCGGATTTCCGGGTCTCCATCACCAACGCTCCCGGAAAGGATGCTTACCCAATCTCCAGCTTCACTTGGTTACTAATACCGGCGCAGTCGAAGGATAAGGCAAAGGGTAAGATCCTGGCCGATTTCCTCAATTGGATGGTAGACGACGGTCAGAAAATGACCGCGCCACTGACCTACGCACCCTTGCCTGAAACCGTAGTGCAGAAGGTCAAGAACGCCATTAAACAAGTCCACTAAGATTCCGACCCAATTGCAGGCAGCTGCCTCTTCGTCAGTGCGAGGCAAAAAGGAGAAAAGATGAAGGCCGTTCTGAAATGGTGGGTAGTTGTGGGTTTGGTGACAACCCTGGTGGCGCAGACTGCGCCCACCAAAGCGAGGTCACGGAGAACGACCAGTTCGGCCAAGCCGGCGATTACAGCTGCCGACGTTCAGGCGCTGCGCGATGCACTGGCCGCCCAGCAGCAGCAGATTGAACAACTGAGGCAGCAGTTGCAACAGAGCAGTCAGGCATGGCAGCAATCACAGCAGCAGGCCCAGCAGCAGCTTCAGCAGGCCCAAGCTGCCGCCACGGAAGCCCAACAAAAAGCAGCCGCCGTGGAAGTGGTCAGTACTCAGGATAAAGATACTGTCACCAAGCGGAATAACGACTTGGCGGACGTGAAGACAACTCTTACCAACACCGCGGTCAATACCCAGGAGGAGCAAAAGCGGATGTCTGCTTTGGAGGGTCTGGTCGGGCGGTTCCGGTTTGGCGGCGATGTCCGCGTGCGCGGCGAAGATTTCTTCCAAAACCAGCCCGGTTTCTTTGATCGTAATCGTGCCCGTATCCGGGTGAGGTTCGGAATCGATGGGAAACTTAATGAAGATTTTGTAGGTGGCATCTACCTGGCGACGGGCTCGTTGGGTGACCCGACGACCACCAACGAGACGCTGACGAACTTCTTCGATCGCAAGACGATCGCTCTGGACCGCGGCTTCATCACTTACAATCCGGTGGCCCACAAATGGGTCTCAGTGACAGGTGGCAAGTTTGCTTATACATGGAACCGCACCTCGGTTACATTCGATCCCGACTTGAACCCCGAAGGGTTCAGCGAAAAGTTCTCTTTCGATCTCAAGCACGTACCTGTGGTGAAGAACGTCACATTCCAGGGCATACAAATGTTGTTTAGCGAAGCGACCAGGGGCGCTGATTCGTTTGCAGTAGGCGGTCAGGTTAGCGGCAAATTGGAACTGGGCCGCTGGAGCGCTACGCCGTCTTATACGATCTTGAACTGGCGGAACGTGGACGCCATCCTAAACGCGTCCGCGTTTGCCGTCCAGGCAACCATCACCGGCAGCAGCAACAGCACGACCCCTGTTCCGTCGATTCCTGTACCCGGGGAGGGCCCGGGCTGTGCATCTGGCTCCGGACTTGCGAAGTTCCCGCCATGCGCGTTCGCACCGAATGGATTTTCGAACGGCACATTTGTAAATGCCAGCGGTAAGCCTCATTTCCTGTCCCCCTTCCTTTATTCCGACTTCATCCTCAACAACCAGATCAAGACCGGATCAGCTCGTTTGCCAGTCAACCTCATAATCGAGTATGAAGACAATCTTGCGGCAAAGGAACATCCGCTGGACTCCAGCGGTGCGTTGGCAACTAACCTGGGTAAGCAATCGCACGCCTACCTGGCTGACATCAACGTCGGCCAGACCAAGAACAAGAACGACCTCCAGCTTGGCTACGCGTATCTGCGACAGGAGCAGGACTCAGTACTCGGGGCATTCGACGAAAGCGATCAACGCGCGCCGACCAACGTTCTGCAACACCGCATCTATGCCTTGTGGAAGCTGCGACCCAACACTGTCGCTGCATTTACCTGGTGGCACGGTCGAACCCTCAACACGAATCTGCAAAACGCAGTCCTAGCCCCGGGACTCAAGCCGGGCCAGCTCGAGCCCTGGCTCAACCGCTTGCAATTTGATCTGATTTACTCGTTCTAAGTAGGTAGAGTAGGCGTCGGACCATTGTTCGGCGCCTGCTTTGCAACCTTTATGCTCCAAAGCCGGGGCCATCGGGTGCAACCATGAATAATGGTCCCATGACGGCAGAATACGTCCCTTTTTAACAATCCTGTAACAAGTGCCTGATAGCTTTAGAGCAAGATGGCGAACCAGGCATTTCCTAGACCTCAGCTCACGGGTCAACCGGTTTCGCAGAAAACTACGGTGGAACCCAAGACGCGGCCTCTGCCACTGATGCCCTCTTCCAGTGGTGAAGTGGCGGACCGCCTTTTTGGTTTCGCAATGCTCACCTGCGCGGTCGCGATTCTGGGTTTGCTGGTTCTTATCGTTTATGAGTTGGTTGGGCGTTCGCAGCTTTCCTGGCATGCGTTCGGTTGGAAATTTTTTGCAGGCCGCGACTGGAACCCGGTGGAGGAGCACTTCGGCGCCTTGCCGTTTATCTATGGCACGCTGGTCTCTTCGCTACTGGCGCTGATCATCGCTGTGCCACTCGCGGTGGGTGTGGCCGTGTTCACGACCGAAATGTGTCCCAAATGGCTCCGCGGACCATTGTCGTTCACCACGGAATTACTGGCGGCGATTCCAAGTGTAATCTACGGACTGTGGGCGATTTTTGTTCTGGTTCCGCTGCTGCGCCAGTACGTACAGCCATTTCTTGCCCGCACGCTCGGTTGGACTGGACTATTTGAAGGCCCTCCTTACGGCATTGGCATGCTCGCCGCCGGAATCATCCTCGCGATTATGATTGTTCCCATCATCTCCTCGATCACTCGAGAAGTTCTGATGGTAGTCCCACAGCATCAGCGCGAAGGTGTTCTTGCGCTCGGTGCAACCAGATGGGAGATGATCCGGATTGGTGTGCTACGCAATGCTCGCGCCGGTATTTTAGGGGGTGTTATTCTCGGCCTGGGTCGCGCCCTGGGGGAAACTATGGCCGTCACCATGGTGATCGGTAATCGCCCGGAGATTGCCCGGTCTCTTTTTGCCCCGGGTTACACCATGGCCAGCGTGATCGCCAATGAGTTCAGTGAAGCGACTGGCGATGTGTACCTGTCGGCTCTAATTGAAATCGGTTTGGCGCTATTTTTGGTTACGATCGTCGTCAACGCGCTGGCGCGTCTAATGGTGTGGAGCGTTACGCGTGGCT
Source organism: Acidobacteriota bacterium (assembly GCA_003225075.1). Classification (GTDB taxonomy): domain Bacteria; phylum Acidobacteriota; class Terriglobia; order Terriglobales; family Acidobacteriaceae; genus Gp1-AA124. Next base: position 19,161 of record QIAP01000047.1, read on the forward strand.
TGCCGGCGAGGGCTCATGTCTGAGCGCAGCTCGAACTCCGTGGCTCAATCAAGTCTTCTCCGGATAAGTTTGTGGCGGCGTTTCACCGATTGCTTCGCTACTTCTGTCGCCGCACTCACCGTTGTGCTCGTACTGTTGCCGCTGGGGGCGATTTTTGCCTACCTGGTGTATCGCGGTATCGGCTCCATCAATTGGGCCTTTCTGACCCAAACTCCGAAGCCTGTCGGCGAAGCCGGAGGGGGAATGGCCAACGCTATCGGCGGTTCCGTCTTGATCTTGGGCATTGCCAGCCTTCTAGGCGTACCGTTCGGGATTGGAGCCGGAATCTACCTGGCGGAGTACGGACGCAATCGCTTCGGCGACATCATCCGTTTTACTTCTGACGTTTTGAATGGCGTGCCGTCGATCGTCATTGGCATCGTTGCCTATAGCGTGGTGGTGCTACGCCAGAAACATTTCTCCGCTGTAGCCGGAGGTTTTGCCCTGGCGATTATGATGGTGCCTACCATTACTCGCACCACCGAGGAAATGCTGTTACTGGTTCCGCAGTCGATCCGTGAGGCAGCCTATGGATTAGGGGTGCCGCGTTGGCGTACCACGCTCTCGATCACGTTGCGCACGGCCACATCGGGTGTGATCACAGGAGTGATGCTGGCTTTTGCACGAGTAGCTGGAGAAACGGCGCCGTTGTTGTTTACAGCGTTTGGGAATCAGTACTGGAATTTAAATGTTAACCAGTCCACGGCAGCTTTGCCGTTGCAAATTTTCACCTACGCCATCTCGCCATTCGATGAATGGCATCGCCAGGCTTGGGCGGGAGCGCTGGTGCTGATTGTGCTGATCGTCGGTGCAGTGGCGGCTGTGCGCATTGCAGTGCGTCGCGGAGCTCTGGCGGGGGCCAACAACTAATGGGCGTCACGATACATGTCGAAAATTTGAACGCCTGGTACGGAAAGGTCCAGGCGTTGCACGATATTAATCTTAAATTTGAGCCCAATCACGCGACCGCGTTGATTGGGCCCTCGGGCTGCGGGAAATCCACCTTCATCCGTTGTCTGAACCGCATGCACGAGACCATACCGGAAGCGCGAGTGAAAGGCCGTGTACGTATTGGAGAACTTGACGCTTACAACGGCACTTCTGCCACTCAATTGCGACGTCGCGTGGGTATGGTTTTTCAGAAGCCAAATCCCTTTCCCAGCATGTCCATTTATGACAATGTTGCCTCCGGGTTGAAGCTGAATGGCGTTCGCAACCGTAAGCAGTTGGATGAAGTTGTGGAGCGTTCCCTCAATGCATCAGCGCTATGGGATGAAGTCAAAGATCAATTGCACAAGCAATCCGGGGCCGGGCTTTCGGGAGGACAGCAGCAGCGCCTCTGCATCGCGCGCGCGCTGGCGGTTGAGCCCGAGGTTCTGCTGATGGACGAGCCATGCTCGGCACTCGATCCCATCTCCACCGGAAAAATTGAAGAGCTCATTTTCCAGCTTAAAGAGCAGTACACAATCGTAATCGTGACTCACAACATGCAGCAGGCGGCGCGGGTCGCGGAATTCACAGGATTCTTCCTGCTGGGCAAGGTCATCGAATTCGACAAGACCGAAAAGATATTTACCAATCCGTCCAATAAGCGGACGGAAGATTACATTACAGGCAGGTTTGGATAATGCGTACTCGCTTTCAGCATGGACTGGACGAACTGCGGGAAAAATTGCTTCGCATGGGTGGTTTGGCCGAACAAGCCGTAGATCGCGCCTGCCAAGCCTACATCGATCGCGACTTGGCACGCTGCCACATGATTCTGGAAGGTGAAACCCAGATCAACATTACGGAGCGGGAAATCGACGAACAGGCCTTCGATCTGCTCGCCATGCAGCAACCTATGGCCGGGGACCTGCGTTTCATACTGGCCGTGACCAAAATCAATTCTGACCTGGAACGGGTTGGCGACCAGGCTGTAAATATCGCGGAACGCGTGATGGATATGGTTGAGCTGCCTGCCGTTGAGTTGCCGGTGGATATCCCGCGCATGGCCGCAGCTGTCAGCGCCATGGTTCGCCGAGCGTTGGAATCATTTATCGAGGCCAAAGCCGAACTCGCCCAAGCGGTGCTTGAAATGGATAACGTGGTGGATCGCATGCGTGACGAAGCATTTATCATGCTGGTCAAAACCATGAACAACCGGCCGGAAGCCACCCGTCAAGCGCTCGATGCGCTGCTTATTGCTCGGAATCTCGAGCGCGTCGCGGACCATGCCACCAACATCGCGGAGGATGTCATCTTCTGGGTGCGCGGCGCCGACGTGCGTCACAACGTAAATCCAGCCACCGAGACTAAGTCCGATCAAAGAGAAATGAAGCCGCTTCGTCCCTAATTCGTTGCGTTCTGCAATATCGCCCTTTCTTGTCCCGTTCCCGCGCAACACTGACGCCACCGCATGGACATCCTCCTTATCCCGTGAGCGCATCTGAACAACGTCCGCCAATCACGGGCGTGGAAAGCGTGGTGTCTTCAAATCGCTGATCTGTATTGTAGAAGACATGTACAACGCGCAAATCACGTTGCGGGCGTGACTTTCGGTCTTCTATGCGTTGGTTCGCCCTCACCTGTGTTCTGTGTCTTTGCACCCCGCACATCGTGGCGCAAACACAGATTTCATACGACGGTCAGCCGGTGGGTGCTGTGGATCTGCTGACAAATCCCAAAATTGATGTCGAAGCTCTGCGACCTCTCGTTTCGCAAAGGAAAGGCGAACCTTACTCCAATGAAAAAATAAAAGCCTCCGTTGCCGCCCTGGAACGCACCGGAAGATTCAGCAAAGTTGAGGTGGATGTAAAACCGGAGGCTGCGGGACTACAAGTCAGATTTATTTTAGAGCCAGCTCTCTACTACGGCATCATCGATTTTCCTGGCGCAATCAAAAGATTCAGCTACGCCCGGCTTTTGCAGGTGGTAAATCTCCCTGATCAGGACCCTTTCGAAAACAAGCAGGTCGAAGAGGGGAAAGCGGCATTGCTGAAGTTCCTTCGGACAAATGGCTACTTCCAGGCGCAGGTACGCACATCAACTCAACTCGATGAACCGCATGGACTTGCGAACGTGTCCTACGAAGTGCAACTGGGGAAGCATGCAAAGATTGGACGGGTGGGAGTGCGTGGACCGATGCCGCAAGAAGCGCAACGGTTGTTATCGGTCACCCGCTCTTTGCGAGCGAACGTCAGCGGCGCATCGCTGAAGCCGGGAAAACCATACACTCCAGAGCGGCTGCAGGCTGGTACACGCTTGCTTCGGCGCTACTTGATAAAACACGATCATCTGGCAAGCCGGATAGAGTTGAGTCCACCACAATACGATCCCAGAACAAACCGAGCTAATTTCGATATTAATGTGGATGAAGGGCCAATTGTGAGCGTTCGCACGGCCGGCGCCCGATTGTCCTGGATTCCCTTTCTCAGCGAGAGAAACAAGCAAAAACTGCTGCCGGTGTATGAGGAAGGCGCCGTCGATCAGGATCTGATAGACGAGGGAAAACGCGATCTCATTAATTATTTTCAAGGTAAGGGCTACTTCGATGTACGCGTGGATACAGTGGTTCAGCGGCAGCCGCAGGAAATTTCTCTTCTCTATCAGATCAGCAAAGGAAAACGGCACAAGGTACAGCAGATTGCCTTCCGCGGAAACCAGCACATCTCTGAAGATGATCTGGAGGGACATCTCGCGATTCAGAAGCATCACTTTTTTTCCCGCGGACGATTTAGTGACAAATTACTACGCCAGAGTATCAACCAACTGAAAGCGGCTTACCACAACCAGGGATTCGAGGAAGTCTCCATCGATCCGCAGGTCGTAGATAAGGAGCCCCAGATCTACGTGACATTCCAGATCACGGAAGGTCCACAGACCCTGGTCGAGGCGGTGGACTTTGAAGGCAACCATAATTTTCAACCCGCGCTTCTGAGCCCGCAGGGCGGATTCCAAATACGTGAGGGCGCACCTTTCTCTCCACAACGTCTATCCAAAGATCGCGGACAGATTCTGGCGGTATACCTGGATCATGGCTACTTGCGCGCCACTGTCAAAGGTAACGTGACGCGTCACCCCGACGATCCTCATAAGGTGGATGTCACCTATGTCATTACAGAAGGACAGCAGGTTCGAGTCAGTCAAGTGGTCCTTACTGGAGAGAAGGTAACGCGTCCCGTGTTGATTTCAAAAACCGCGAATCTCTGGCCAGAGACGCCGCTCAGCCAGGGGAAGCTGCTGGCGTCCGAAAGCGAGTTATACAACCTGGGAATTTTCGACTGGGCAAGTGTTGGGCCGCGACGGCCGATCAGTGACGAAACCGAAGAAGAGGCAGTGGTCAAGGTTCATGAATCGCACCAGAATAGTCTCACCTACGGTTTTGGATTTGAAGTCTCGCGGAGAGGTGGCAGCGTGCCCACCGGCACCGTAGCTGTCCCGGGTTTGCCGACGATCGGATTGGGCAAGTCAAGGATCGTTCCCAGTGAGCGAACCTTCGCCAGCCCGCGCGGGTCCATTGAATTCATGCGCCGCAATCTGCGTGGTTTGGGTGAAACCGGAGCGATTTCTTTGCTCTTGTCCAGGCTCGACCAGCGTGTTCTCGCAACTTATAGCGATCCTCATTTCCGCCTCAGCCAATGGGGATCGTTGCTCAGCTTCGCGGCTGAACGGACAACAGAAAACCCGCTGTTCGCCGCGCGACTGGAGAATGTCTCTCTTCAATTCGAACGCAAAATCGACCGGAAGAAGACCACCACGGCACAAGTGCGTTACAGCTTCGGTAAGACAGACCTGAGCCAGCTTCTGGTTCCGGAATTAGTATTGCCCGAAGATCGGTCCGTGCGTCTCTCGACGTTTTCGGGTTCCATCATCAAAGATACTCGCGACAAACCGCTCGATGCTCATCGCGGGCTTTATCAGACCTCCGACATCGCAATCACCGGCAATGCGATTGGAGCTAGTACGAACTTTGCCAAGTATCTGGGACAGGTTGCTTATTACCGCGGAGTAGGGGGCAGAATCGTGTGGGCCAATAGCTTACGGCTGGGATTCGCCAAGGCATTTGGCAGCAGCAACATTCCGACCAGTGAGCGATTCTTCGCGGGAGGGGGAAACACTCTGCGTGGCTTTCCCATCAACGCGGCGGGACCACAACGCATCGTGCCCTTTTGCGGCAATCCGAATGATACGTCTACTTGCGCCAACATCACCGTGCCGATTGGGGGCAATCAGTTATTCATTCTTAATTCTGAACTCAGATTTCCCTTACCCATCATAAAAAATCTTGGGGCTGTGGTTTTTTACGATGGTGGGAACGTTTACAACCGCATCAGCATCGCTCGTTTCATCAACGACTACACAAACACTGTGGGAGTAGGGCTCCGCTATGACACTCCGGTGGGGCCAGTGCGGTTCGACATAGGACACAATCTGAATCCGGTGACCGGTTTCAGATCAACTCAGTTTTTCGTCACCTTAGGGCAGGCATTCTAACGCTAGCGGATTGGGGCTGTTGCCATGACTCGAAAAAGATTAATGGGCTGGATACTGGGAAGCATCGCCGCTTTACTGGTGCTGGTCGCGGTGGCCGGATTCTTCATCTTGCGGAGCAATGCATTTCACCAATACGTCTTGGCGAAGATCGTGCAGAAAGCTGAGGAAGCGACTGGCGGGCAGGTGCAGATTCAAAGTTTTGACTTCCACTGGCGTAACCTGACTGCCGATGTATACGGACTAATCATCCGCGGCACCGAGAAAGATCAGAATCATCCGTTGCTTGCCATTGATAAGCTGTCGGTCAATATCAAAATTGTGTCTGCATTGCAGCGCAAAGTAGATCTGAACGAGATCATTATTCAGCATCCCGTGGTTCATCTCATCAGCGATAAGAATGGCCGCAGCAATATCCCACAACCCAAGGTCCCGACGAAGGATAACCAGCCCGTGAATGTTTTTGACCTTGGAATTAAACACGTCCTGCTGACCAACGGAGAAATTTACTACAACCAGGAACGCACTCCGCTGCAGGCCGACCTGCATGACCTCGAAACGGAAATCCAGTACAAGATTTTGCAATCGCGCTACACCGGTTCCATGTCATATCGCAACGGGCGTTTGCTGATGGGAAACTCCGCTCCTCTTCCTCATGACCTGAACGCCACCTTTATCGCAACACCTTCGCTTTTTTCCCTGAACCCTGCCGTTCTGAAAATTGGATCTTCTCAAATTCGCCTGGAGGCAAATGTCAGCGACTTTGGAAATCCCAAAGTGGATGGTACCTATCAGGTGCTGCTTCACATGCAGGATTTTAAAGCGCTGATGACAGATTCGTCCCTGCCTGCTGGAAACATTGATCTTTCCGGAGCGCTTCGCTACCAGAATGTGGCGGTGCAGCCTTTCCTGCGCAATGTGGTAGTTGAAGGCAGATTAGATAGCCGCCAGCTTGATGTCGTGCTCCTTCAGGCGCGTGCTGTCGTTCGTTCGCTTCACGGGCAATACAAGCTCATCAACGGCAACTTGCAGGCCAGTGATATTGGCGCAGACTTGCTGGGCGGTCACCTTAGCGCCGAGCTCTCGATGCAGCACATAGACGCGACCCCGGTATCGCGCCTGCGAGCCTCCGTGCGGGCGATTTCGCTACGATCTGCGCGCGAGGTGGCGAAATCTGAACAGCTAAAGCGAATGCCGGTGACGGGACGAATCGACGGCATGGCCGAGGCTTCGTGGATTGGTAGTGTCAGGAATCTCAGAGCGAAATCAGATGTAATACTAAAGGCTGCGGTCGAGCAAAGCTCCGCCACCAGGAATAATTTGCTTCCGGTCGATGGCATCATCCATATGAATTACGATGGTGCTCGTAACATCATCACGCTTCGTGACAGCTATTTCCGAACACCCCAGACCCTTATCGGGATTCACGGCAGTGTCAGTGATCGATCCGATCTGCGCATTCAAGCTAAGACCGGCGATTTGAACGAGCTTAATTCGCTGGCCGCAGCTCTCCAAACGCCCAACAACCAGACTGCAAGCGGATCAACTCCCGTACGAACTCTAAGCATTTCGGGTTCTGCGGCGCTCACTGGCGTCATGCAGGGCTCGCTGAAAAACCCGCGTATCTCAGGACAAGTGACCGCCCAGAATTTGCTGGTCGATGGCAGCCAATGGCGAGACTTGCAGTTTGCGATTCAGGCTTGTCCCTCGGGCATCACCGTGCAACGTGGTTCACTGGTTGCGGCGCGTCAAGGGCAAGCCTTTTTCAGCTTGAATCTCGGCCTCAGACAATGGAAATACTTTCCATCCAATCCCATCTCGGCAAGTCTTACTGTTCGACAAATGCCGGTCAATCAACTGCAAAAACTCGCCAAATTAGATTACCCGGTAAGCGGCAATTTATCGGCGGACATCTCCCTGCACGGTTCGCAACTCAATCCCATGGGGAATGGTTCGGCGCAACTATCGCAAGCGCGCGTCTATAACCAGGCGATTCAGAATCTGTCGCTTCAATTCAAAGCCGCAGGCAACTCAGTTACTTCTGACCTTGTCGCGAAAATACCGGCTGGCTCGGCAACCGCACACCTTATCTACTACCCGAAGAATCAGGGTTATGAATTGCAGATGAACGCGCCCGCAATTAATCTGGCGCGGCTCGATGCAGTCCAGCAGCGCAACCTCGGGCTCACGGGCATGCTCTCGGCATCGGCAACCGGGAAAGGCACTCTGGCGGACCCGCAAGTCGCGGCCACTCTACAGGTCCCAACCCTGCAAGTCCGGCAAGCCAGTGTGAACCATGTCAAAGCTCAGTTGAATGTGGTGAATCATCGGGCTGACATCACGCTCGACTCCGAACTCGCCAACGCGTTCGTGCAGGCGCGTAGCACTATCAACCTCAACGATAACTATTACACCGTGGCAACGTTGGATACCAAAGGTTTGCCGCTTGCGCCCTTGATCGCGCTCTATAAACCTGTACCTCCCCAATTTCAAGGACAATTAGAGTTCCATGCGTCGGCAAAGGGTCCTTTGAAAGACAGATCGCGTATGGAAGCTCACTTAGTGATTCGGACGTTGACTGCGGCTTACCAGTCCATCCAGATTGCGAACGCCGGTCCTATTCAGATTGATTACGCCGACTCGGTTGCGCGAATTGCTCCTAGCGAGATCAGGGGAACCGGGACATCGGTTCGGTTCGATGGTGAGATTCCGTTGAAGGGATCTGCGCCTCCCAGACTCAACCTACTCGGCAGCATTGACATGCAATTGTTACGCATCCTTAGCCCTGAGGTGCAGAGCTCGGGTAAGCTGGCACTTGATCTACATGCGACGCGTAGCAGCAACGCCAATTTGGGTGTCCAGGGACAACTACGCATGCAGAACATCTCCCTCGCGGCCGCCAGCGCACCTATGGGCATCGACAATTTAAACGGGCTGTTCGATATTCAGAACAATGAGATTCAAGTTAGCCATCTCGCGGGTCAGCTTGGGGGCGGGCAGATTACTGCTACCGGGGCGGTTATCTATAAGCCGCAAATGCAGTTCAATCTTGCTCTTAATGCTAATGGGGTTCGCCTGCGTTATCCCGAGGGCGTGCGGACAATACTCGGTGGCGATCTAACCCTGACCGGAACACCGCAAGATTCGAATCTTGATGGCCGCGTGCTGGTGGATAATCTCTCTTTCACGCAGGACTTCGACCTTGCCGATTTCATAGGTCAGTTTTCCGGCAACTCCGCGCCCCCTACCGGTGAGGGATTCATCCAAAATCTGAAACTCAATGTCGCTGTGCAGACTACGTCGCAGCTCAATTTGGTGAGTTCGACACTGAGCCTGCAAGGCCAGGCAAATCTCCGCGTCATCGGCACCGGAGCTGATCCCGTCATTACCGGACGAGCGTCGCTTAACAGCGGTGAAATGTTTTTCATGAAACAACGGTATCAACTGCAACGGGGCATCATCGATTTTGTTAATCCCAACCAGACCGAACTGGTCGTGAACCTTCTATTAACGACTGCTGTGCAGCAGTACAACCTGAGCCTTAATTTTATTGGACCTCTGGATCGGCTCAGAACGGAGTACACGTCGGAGCCGCCCTTGCCACCGGTCGATATCATTAATCTACTCGCCCGCGGACAGACTACGGAGGAAGCTGCCCCCGCCAATCTGGATGCGAACTCGGTTCTGGCGCAAGGTTTGGCAGGGCAGGTGAGCAGCCGCCTCCAGAAACTTGCGGGAATATCCAGTTTGCAAATCGATCCCACGATTGGTGGTAACGGTACCAACCCGGGCGCGCGCGTTGCGCTGCAACAGCGCGTGACCAAGAACTTCATCTTTACCTTTTCAACTGACGTCGCCGATGCGCAGAGTGAGGTTGTGCAGGGTGAATATCAAATCTCTAAACGCTGGTCTGTCGCTGCCGCGCGAGACCAATACGGCGGCATGTCAGTGAATGCCAAGTTCCACAAGGTGTTCTAGAACTTTTCAAAGGCCCGGAAAATCAAGTAATCCCCAGCGGTTCAGCCGATTTGCTGGCGACGAAAGCAGCTCAGCAGATGATCATTGACCATTCCAACCGCCTGCATGAAGGCGTAGCAGATGGTAGAGCCTACAAAGTTGAAACCGCGCTTTTTCAAGTCGCGGCTCATCACGTCCGATTGCGGCGTACTGGTTGGAATCTGTTTTAACGAGCGCCAATCATTTTGTCTTGGCTTTCCGCCCACAAATTGCCACACGTACTCGTCAAAGCTGCCAAACTCTTTTTGCACTTTCAGGAAGCCCTTCGCATTCTGCACGGTAGACGCAAGCTTGAGCCGGTTGCGAATGATTCCTGGGTTCTGCAACAGAGAGTTCAGCCTTCGTCCGTCGTAGTTGGCGATGCGGGCGAGATCAAAGTTGTCTAACGCAGCCCGATAATTCGCCCGCTTCTTGAGGATTGTTTCCCAACTCAGACCGGCCTGAGCTCCTTCCAGAACTAGAAACTCGAATAAGGTACAGTCGTCGTGTGCGGGCACACCCCATTCCTTGTCATGGTATTCGATGGAAAGCTCACTGCGCGCCCACCCGCACCGTACCAGAGTTGAAGTTTTCGCCTGCATACTTAAGCTGACACATTAGGGACATTCTTACTGCAGCGATTTCGGATCGGACAGATTCTTGGGCGAATGCTTATTCAGCAAAGAGATCAGCTCCTGGCCAGCGGCAGGAGTCCGAACTTTTCCTTGCCGGATAATCTCCTTCACGCTCAACTTCTTGCCATACAGTTTCTCGTTAGCGCGATTGTCGGGCCGCAAAGTTGATCCTTCCAGCGATATTCCAGCGAATAACCCGCGAGAGCGGGAGTAAGAGAGGATTTCGGCGCGCATCACGATGTCCGTTGCCCCTTCGGCGCTGCGGCCTTTCGGTCCCGCGGCTGCTGCGGCATCCGCGCCCAGTTTTACTTTACTGCCCATCAGAGATTCCGCGCCGCGCGGATTCATAACCAGCAGCACGAAATCTGTCGCCTGCCCGCCCAGTTGAAAACCAATGTTGCCTCCCTCCAGCGCGTACATCGCGGGGGCGCTCCAGGGACCGGTAAAGTGCTGGCCGGTTCGGCACGACATCACGCCGCGTCCGTAACTCCCGCCTAGTCCGATAGCAAACTTTTTAACAGAAGGCAGCACCACGACACACTCGGCCCTGTCGAATAGATCTTTGGGAATATCCTCGGGAATGTTAATGATCTCTTTTAGCACCACGCCCGCTTCCTTAACCCGGTCTTGTTCCTTCTCGCTGTCCGCCGCCATCAAGCTAATGGGCAACATGACAATTGCAAAAATCAATGCCAGCAGCTTCTTCATCGACGCCTCCCTCAGTGTCTCAGACTCTTATGCTAATGCCTGTTTGGTCATTTTGTAACATCTCACCGTCAAGCGATGGTGAAATCCCTGTAGCGCCCGACAAAAAACGCTTTAGCCGGCTAAATCCCACATCCGGCAGTGTTTCACCCATGACCAAACGTGTGCTCCTTTTGTAACTTGGCACTTGCTGTTCGGTCTCATAAATTCGTAGAGTGGGTTACGGCTCTGGCTGCCGCTTTCGGCACCAAAAGTGCATCTAACAAGTTAAGAAGGCCATTAGCCGTGGCAAGTGGGGAAAAATTTGGACCTCTTGGGAATGAAGTACACGAGGATCGTATTTGTTACCACCCTGATGCTCGGCATAGCGCAGGTGCCCTTATCGGCGCAATCGAACGCCTATATCACCCCAAGTCCTACGCTCGCCAATGGCAGCGCCGCTTTCAATTCAGCCCCTTCTGCATTAGTTACCGATTCTGACCAGGCCGGCCAGGACTCCGTCCTTACTATTAAGACGCGCGTGGACGAAGTGAACCTGCTATTTATTGCCACCGACAAGCACGGCAAGTTCGTCCGTAATCTCGGGCAGAGCGACTTCGCTATTCTCGACGATCATAAGCCGCCGCAATCTATTCTGGAATTTCACCGCGAAACCGATTTGCCGTTGGAAATGGGACTGCTCATCGATGTGAGTGGCTCGGTGAGGGCACGTTTTGATTTCGAACAGCAAGCCGCTACCGGCTTTCTTCAGCACGTGCTGCGCCCGAATTTTGACAAAGCTTTCATACTCGGCTTCAATAACCGCACCCAGCTTTCGCAAGATTTCACTGATAACGTCAGGCTGCTTTCTGCCGGCGTGCAGCGCTTGCACGATGGCGGTGGTACGGCGCTCTACGACGCTGTCTACCACGCCTGTCATGACAAGCTTCTAAAGGAGCGCCCCGCTCATCCGGTGCGCAAAGCTGTCATCATAGTGAGTGACGGTGAGGACAACCAGAGTGAGTACACGCGGGCGCAGGCCATTGAAATGGCACAGCGCGCCGAAGTGATCATTTATGCCATCTCTACCGACGACAGTGGTCTCATCCTGCGCGGCGACAAGGTTTTGGACCAGTTGGCTGCGGCGACCGGCGGTCGTGCCTTCTTTCCATACAAGACGAAAGACATCACGCATTCTTTTGCGGCGATCGAAGACGAGTTACGCAGCCAGTACGCGGTGTCCTACAAACCCGCAGACTTTGATGCCGATGGTCGCTTCCGTTCCATCGAAATCACATCACTGAAAAAGGACCTGCAAGTCCGAGCTCGCAAGGGCTATTTCGCCCCTCACCAGTAGCTCCGCAGCGTCTCTAAGAATATTTTCCTCCTGTCTGTAGCGAAGCCCTCCCCTGGCAAGAACGGGCAACGCCACTCCCGTTTGCGCCGCTCATCTCCCTGTGATACCGTCCGTTTGATTCCCTCAACCGAGGAGGTGCGCATGATCAGTTGGATCATCCTGGCCATAGCTGTTCTGATTCTCGGCTTTGTCATTGGCATGTACAACAGCCTGGTGCAGTTGCGCGTGCGCGCTGACTCGGCGTGGTCCGACATTGACGTGCAGCTCAAACGCCGTCACGACCTCATACCCAACCTGGTAGAAACCGTCAAAGGCTACGCCGCGCACGAAAAGAGCACATTCGAAAACATCGCGAAATTCCGTTCGCAGGCAATGCAAGCATCCACTCCGGCGGACAAGGCTGCCGCCGAGAATCGACTTACCGGCGCGCTAAAAAGCCTTTTCGCGGTAGCCGAGAATTATCCCGAGCTGAAGGCCTCGGAGGAATTTACGCAATTGCAAAATTCGCTGAGCCAGACAGAAGATGCCATTCAGAATTCGCGGCGCTACTACAACGCCGTGGTGCGCGACTTTAATACGAAGATCCAGTCTTTTCCGACGAACATTCTTGCCGGCATGTTCGGCTTTCAACCCCGACAGTTCTTCGAGACAACCGAAACCGACCGCGAGCCAGTGGCGGTTAAGTTCTAGCCCATGCTCGTCAGAGCTAGGTCATCTATAAAGACGGTTCTTGCGACGTCACTGGGACGCAGCAATTTGCGTCTCTTCCACATGGCAGCCCGCTTCTTGGCCATCATTTCCTGTGTGGCGGCCCTGGCTGTCCCCCTCGCCGCCAAGAGCTGGCGCGTCGCCGAATTCCAGGACAACATCACAGTCCAGGAAGACGGCAGTACCACGGTCAGTGAGCGCATCACCCTGGTGTTCATAGGTGAATGGCACGGGATTCATCGGTTTATTCCAGTCGAGTATCCCGGACCGCGCGGCACAAACTATACGCTCTTCCTCCAAGTCAGTGGCGTGAGCGACGGCAACGGCAACAAGCTGAAGTATGACTCCAGCATCTCGCGTGGTTTTCGTGACCTCAAAATATACATTCCCGATGCTGTCGACACTACCCGCACCGTCGAGATCGATTACATCGTCAAGAACGGTATCCGCTATTTCGACGATCACGACGAGTTCTACTGGAATGTTACTGGCAACGACTGGCCGGTCCCGATCGACCACGCATTAGCGACGGTTCGCCTGCCTGACAACACTGCGGGCTCGCTGCGCGCCCAGGCGTTCACCGGAGTCTACGGTTCGACTGAGCGCGAAGTTACGTCAACCATCAATGGCTCACAAATCGAATTCGAAACCACAAATCCGCTACCCATGCGCGGCGGAATGACGATAGACATCTACGTCCCTAAAGGACTGCTCCGGGAACCCGGCGAACTCACTAGCTTGGGATGGTTTGTGGGCAGCAATCCGGCGGTGTTTCTTCCCCTTTGGACAGTGGTCGTCATGTTCACCCTGTGGTGGTATAAGGGCCGGGATCCCGATCCCGGCATATCAGTTGCGCCAATGTATGAGCCCCCGGCAGGCATGACACCGGCAGAAACAGGCACCTTGGTCGAAGACACAATTCACCCTCGCGACATCACATCGACACTCGTCGATCTAGCGGTCCGCGGTTATGTGAAAATCGAAGAAACGGTGGATCGCGGCCTGGTCTTCCATCACAAAGACTATATCTTCCACTTGCTCATCCCGCGCTCTGATTGGAAGGGTCTCGCCCCGCATGAGCGTGTGATGCTGGAAAACGTCTTCGGTCGCGGAGATGAAATACGCCTCTCCAGCCTGAAGAACAGCTTCTACACTTCAATCCCGATAATCCGCCAAGACATAATGTCAGCGCTGAAGACCAAAGGCATGTATCTGCTCGATCCTGAATCGGCAAATGCTTATAACTTGTTGGGCATCGGCATCATCATTGCGCCGCTGGCGTTGGCACAATATTTTGGATGGGCAAACTTTTTCAGTTCGATCCCGCTACTGCTGGCATGCGGTGCGATATCGGCGATCATCTGGTGGTTATTCGCGCGGGTAATGACCGCCAAGACGTTGAAAGGGGCGCGTACCCGAATTGCAGTGCTCGGATTCCAGGAGTTTATGACGCGCGTGGATGCCGACCGCCTGAAGCGAATGCCTCCTGATACCTTCGAAAAATATCTTCCTTACGCCATGGCCCTGGGAGTGGAACATAACTGGGCGCAAGCGTTCGCGGGCATCGTGAGGAATCCACCACAGTGGTATGTATCCCCCAACGGAATGACCGGTTTCAATCCTATCTTCTTCTCCAGCAGCATGCATAGCATGGCAGCGGATATGAATCAGGTCTTCGTTTCGGCTCCGCGCGCCAGTTCCAGCGGGTCAGGATGGAGCGGCGGAGGCTTCAGTGGCGGCGGATTTTCCGGGGGTGGCTTCGGGGGCGGAGGCGGTAGTGCGTTCTGACTAATCGCGTAATCGGCCTGGTACATGTCGTGAAGGAATACTTACCCTTCCAGTTGACAATTTCGCCTTTTATTCGCTAATGTAAGCCTATGGCTATCACACAACGGCAGCGGCAGGTTTATGACTTCATCTCACGTTTTGTGGTGGAGAAGGGGTACTCACCCTCATTCGAAGAGATTGGCGAGGGCCTTGGGCTGAGTTCGCTGGCGACGGTGCACAAGCATATTTCAAACCTGGAAGAAAAGGGATTACTGACACGCGGCTATAATCGCAGCCGGTCAATTGACCTGATTGCGCCTAAAGGGCGACTGAAGCAGTCCATGGGGGTCAATACGGCGGTAGTGCTGCCGCTGGTGGGAAGAATTGCCGCCGGGCAGCCCATCGAAGCGATACAGAATGCGGAAACCATTTCGCTCGCCGACTTCGTGCGATCGAAAGAAGTATTCGTGCTGGAAGTGCGCGGCGACTCCATGCAAGATGAGCATATTCTTGATGGCGATTACGTGCTGGTGGAGAAGACGAAGACGGCGCACAATGGCGAGATTGTCGTCGCGCTGGTGAACGGAAGTGACGCAACCCTTAAGCGTTTCTATCGTGAAGGCGACAACATCCGCCTACAGCCCTCGAACGTAGCAATGAAACCAATTATGGTGCCGGCCGCGGCCGTCGAGATTCAGGGCAGGGTGATCGGAGTATTACGAAAATACTAGAATCAGCCAGTCAGGCCTTGGCCATCGGCTCCCAAGTAATCATCAGAAAAATCTTTCTATAGGTTAGGGGAAGTCTTTCCCCAGGAAGCACCAAGAAAAAACAAAACGCTCGGAAAAACTCCAAGCGTGGTTTGCTTCATAAGCTGCGTGCTAGCGCTTATCCGACGTGCTTGTCGAGCGCCTTCTGAATGGTCTCTTTGGGAACGTATCCCACAATTTGTTCCTGGACCTGGCCTCCCTTGAATACCAATAGGGTAGGGATGCCGCGGACACCATAGCGCATAGGCGTCGCACTGTTGTGGTCCACATCCATCTTGACGATCTTAACTTTGCCCTGATATTCGCGGGCGAGTTCATCCACGATGGGGGCAATCGCGCGGCAGGGGCCGCACCAGGTAGCCCAGAAGTCCACCAGAACCGGCTGGTCCGACTTCAAAACATCCTGGTCAAAGTTCGCGTCGGTGATTTCAAAAATTCCATTGCCTGCCATCGTTCCTCCAGTTAGACATAACCGCTTCCGCTGGTTGGCGGAATACTATCGTAGCACTTCTATTGGATGCATCGCATCGGGGGAAGTCGCAAGGCGCGGAAGCCGCGAGGCACGGAAGTCCCCAGGCAGACGGTAGGCCTTAGCGACTAGGTCGAACGTGTTCGACGGTGCTTCCCTCTGCGATGTTCGGCCTAAAATTAAAAAGCGTCCTAAACTTTTCAGTTCAGGACGCCCCGGCAGCCCTCCCCCAGAACTGCCAAACCACAACTGGATACTAGGGCCACCCCCCAAATGTGTAAACGTCACTTCAGTAACCGTGTCTTGATGGCAGGGCACTTCACGGTTGGGTACTCGAGTAACTGCTCAGTCATTCTTTAATTGAGGGGGACGCCGCCGCTACTTCACTGCCAACAAAAGAGAAAAGTCCTGAAAGCGGTATTCGCGGCGGCCCTCGATTACTGTGGAATTTACGAGGCCCGCTTGGACTTTTCTCACCGCTTCTAAAAGTCGCGTTAGGTAACCCGGCTCGGCGACCGGGACATTGTGGCCTGGCAGCAGTAGCTTGAGACTCGGCGCCAAATGGGCCAATCGCGAAGCGGATCGCGCGTACGCGGCGAAATCGGTCTCTGGGGTGAACAGGTAAATAGGTCCGGGATAGAAGGTGTCTCCGGTAAACAGCAGACCATGTTTACGGTCCAGCAGGCACAGAGAGTCGGGAGTATGCCCGGGGGTGAAGATGATCTCTAACTGCCGGCCGCCGAGGTCAATGCGCTCGCCATCTTGCACCCAATGAGAAATGTGCCAGGGCCGAATTGCATACGAATCAGCGCGGACCCCGGCCGCTAGAGTTCCGCAGATACGCTCGGCCGCGAGCGCGTCGCGCGAGTAGATGTTGGATTGGCCTTTGATACTAGCGCGCGTGAAGGAAGTGTCTTCGCCCATGACCTCGGAGAACTCAGCATTCCCGCCGATGTGATCAAAGTGCGTATGCGAATTAAGAACGGTAACCGGTAGCGAAGTCAGCTTTGCAGTGACGTGGCTTATTCTGCCGACGCCCAATCCAGTATCGAAGAGCAGAGCACGGCGGCTGCCAAGGATCAGGTAGGAAATAACTTCCTCAAACTGGTGGGGCTCGTAAATCGCGAAGACATCCGGGCGAACGCGATAGACCTCGAACCAGTCGTCCGTAACGTTGACCCTCTCCAGATTCTTATACTGGGGACGCGGGAGTTGGCGGCACCATTCCGGACGGAGAGGCTCACCTGCGTTGATCTGAGAGGACGCCAGTCCGGGAACCAGGAGGAACGCCAGAAGAGTCAACCAAGTTGTAGCAGCAACCCTTCGTGGCAAGATGATTGTGATTTCCCGCGATTGTCGAAACAGATTTGATCTTATTTTTTCTGCCAAGTCTGTCCGCCGTCAGGAGTCAGCCAGGTTTCGCCATTTGTCGTCGTGAGGTGGCCATGCTGAAGATCGGTAAACTCAATGGTTACAATGTCGCCAGTCAGCATTGCGCCCTTAGCGGAGGGGTGAATTCCGGTCCAGGAACGTCCAGTGTCGGCGGAGTGGTAGAGAGCGCCGCCCGCGGCTCCTGCCCACACGCTGTCGGCGACAACGGAAACGGCGCGGAAGATGACATTTTTCTCAACCGGAACTGTTTCCCAGGTTGCGCCACCATCCAAGGAGCGTTGGAGGACGCCGTCAGAAGAGACCGTCCATCTGGGGATGGTAGTAATTTTCGCCAGCGACATCTGCTCACGTCCCGGTTGATTAGCGTGAGGGACGGAGTTCGCTACTAAGCCTCCAATTGTCCCACCCGCTGTGCCATTCTGCGATTTTGGCTGAGGTTCTTTCGCCTTGCCTGGTATGGCCTCTGCCATGTCAGTTATTTGCGCAGCCTCTGCCTCGACGGTGACAGTTTCGCTCGCTGCACTTGGGGCACTATCCTTTTCAACCTGCTTCTGCTCCCGATCGGCCTTTCTCTCGAAAAGGGAAGGCGGTGGAGATTTTCCTCCAGAAGGTATTGCAAAAACCGCCCTTCCTGTCAGCTTGTTTTTTGGGCCCGACCCAACGCCGCCTGCGATGCCTGCGCCGTAACTCGCCTGGGAACGTCTTGAAGGTTGTAAGGCAGTCTTTCCTGCAGTCCGGGATGCCGGCATGTTCTTAGATTCAGGATGCTTCGATTCAAGAGTAGACGAGAGCTTGGTCTCCGGTAATTTCGTGATCTGTTGGTCGCTGCGTGCGACCTGGGTTGAAATCCTGGATTCGAGGTTTGCCTTCTCATGCCGCTTTGTTAATAGCGCTACAGACACGATTACAGCAAATGCTGCAAGTGTTCCCCAGCGCAGCACCGGCCAGCTCAACCACGCGATCGGACCAGAAGAGTGCCTTACAATTAAATTTTCTATCTGAGGTTGTGCCAGCCTGATGACTTCGCGACAGTCACCACAATTTGCAAGATGTTGCATGACTTGTGCGCGCTCGCAGTCCCCGATTGAGTGTTCGGCAAACGCGGTGAGCAAGTCAGCGTCAGGATGGCCGCCAAGCGGGTTAGACGGCGAGTTCAGGCGAACACGTACAATTTTGGGTAGATCTAACATTTACTTCCAATTCTCATTTTCGAATAGGTCGACAGCAAAAGCCTTCTTATCCCGGCCCATCGCTTGCCCTTGCCTGTACCTTCTTACCAGGGAACGACGGGCTGTTCGAATCTTGCGCCAAACGCTGGCGAATATCTACTTGGAGGTCACGCACGTCAACTTCAAGTGCCTCTTCAGCTTGGCGGTGGGTCATGCCGCGCCGTCGCAGTCCGGATAGAATTTGTCGGCGCAAAGCTTTAGCCAGCTTTTCAAGCTTACGACTGATAGTCGACTCATGTACCCGCAGCATGCGCGCTATTTCCGCCAGAGTGCGTCCATCGAGATAGTACGAAGCCAGAATAAATCTTTCCTCAGACGGCAAGCCAGCCAGAGCCTCGTCGGTCGCGTTTTCTACTCTGGAATCGACCACGCAGACGGGTTCGGGATCGCTGGCGGCAAATTGGGTTCCGTCTTCGCTTTCTTCGTCGAGACTGACGAACCTTTTCTGACGGCGATAACGATTTACATGTTCCTGCGCCAGCACTGTGCGCAACCAGCCTTCGAGCGACCCGCGTCCTGTATAGGACGCCAGCTTCGATGCGCGCTTGCCGTCGCGAGTGATCGTGCCATAGAGATCGGCGTAGAGCGAATCCGCGAGTTCGCGGGCAGCGGAGGCTTCGCGCGCGATGTGCAGCGCGATATCGTACAACTTCTCGCGATAGCGGATGAGGAAGGTCTCCCACGCATTTTCGTTCCCGCAGGCGCAGGCACGGGCCAGAGCTAACTCCTCGGTCCGCAGACTGAGGTAGAGCTCGCGGGCGTTCGCCTCGCTGGTATTGGTCGCCAGATACTTCCGCCCGATCTCTTCCAGAATAACGTTGAATTCACGCTGGGAGATGCCGAACTTCTCCGCGCCACTCTTCTGGTAGAGCTCTGTGAGCACAGAGTCCATGGCCGAGGAGAACACTATCCCGGACTGGGCGCTATTGGTCATTCGTTATCTGTTATCGCCGCGTTGTGGGACAGACCGTCCCTGTGGCGATGCTATCAACTTTTTAGACGCAAGAAAGAGGAATCTCGCGTTCCTTTAGTTAGTCAGGATGCGACGAGATGCCCCGGGCAGTCGGGCAGCACGCAGGCGCCCGGGGCGTCCTTGCGGTGTCTCTAGCTGTGTGGAGGCAATATGAACTTCAAGACGTTTTCTGCCGTGGTTTTGGTTCTGGTTCTCGGACTGCCATTCGCCGGGCGATGGCACGCTCAGGCCGGTACAGCTCCGCCGAGTACTTCAACTTCCGAATACAAAGTTCTCGCCCCTATTCGACATGGCAGTCTGACCGTGTTTCCCATAGTAGCTGCCAAGTCGTTTGATACCAGCGAATTTCTTACTCTGGATGAGGGTCTACGATCCGGCGACGTAGTGGTCACCGAATCGGGCAGTATTCGCTCAATGATGCGCCGCCATTCGCGTCCAATTCCGGTGGAGAACGCCCAGGTAAACCAGTTGGTGCTGGTAAACAACTCTAAACGTCCTCTGTTGTTGTTGGCAGGCGAGATCGTTACCGGCGGCAAACAGGACCGGGTAATCGGCAAAGACCGCATTGTTCCGGCCGAAAGCGACCCCATTGACTTGAGTGTGTTTTGCGTTGAACCGGGCCGATGGGTGGGGACTAGCGACAAATTCGGAATAGCCCCAGGCGTCCCTGGTGGCGTGTCTGGCGCGCTGATGGCGGCGCCTTCAGTGCGCAGCAAAGCCATGGCCGACAAGGACCAGACAAAAGTATGGTCGGAAGTGAAGAGGGCACAGACAGCTATGGCCGAAACGGTCACGGTCGCCGGTGAGTTCCCCGTCCCAGCCGCGCGCGAAATTGGCGAAACCAGTTCGTACGCTCGTGTCATGCACAATTCCGAGGTGCAGAAACACGTGGATTCGATGGCTGAGCCCATCCAGCACAGCTATGAAAGTGTGATCAAACAACTGCGCGATCGCAACGCAGTGGGAGTGGTGGTGGCGATGAATGGCCAGATTATCTGGGCTGACATTTTTGCCAGCACGAACCTGCTGGAAAAATATTGGCCAAAGTTGATCCGTTCCTATGCTGCCGAGGCTGTAGTGACGAAAGCGAAAGGCGCTGAGGTTGGCACGAAAGCGGCACAGGAGTTTCTGGCTGAAATGGACGGTCGCAGGGAAACCGTGGAGAGCGAGCCCGGTATCTACCGCCATACCGAGATTACTGGAGATGACTTCAAGGCGTTTGAGCTGACATCATTGCTGCCTAAGACAGGCTTTAACGTGCATATTGCAAAAATGGCGGAGTAGGTCGCGAGAGCGGCAGAGTTCTCCCTGCCACTACACCAGAATATTGTCATCCAGCCGCTTCTTGCTCCAGTCCGCCGCGGCCTGCACAAAAGCTATTACCAGCGGGTGCGGTTTCTTAGGCTTGGACGAAAGCTGCGGTTGGAACAGGGTGGCCAGAAAGAACCGATGTGTCGGTGACTCAATGGCGCGTGCCTCGCCCTGCGGGCCGCGAGCGGCGACGGGGAAGCCAGCCTCGATCGAGACCCACTCAAACTCCGGGTTGACTTCGAAATTGCAGAAAAACTCTTCCTGCACGACATCCTTTGTATAAAAAGATTGCAAATATGATCCAGGACGCAGGCGGATCTCCGGAACCATTCCTGACAATTTGGGTTCGCCCGGCTTCTGATCGGGAACAGCACAGGCCACGGGGTAGATGATGATGCTTTTTGATCCAGAGTTATTCTCGGCCGTGTCCGCATCTTTGATCCCCAAAACGTTGCGCGCGCATTCAATCAGGGTGTACTGGAAGCCTCCGCAGGTGCCAAGGAACGGCCAATCGCGGCGTCGGGCGAACTCAATGCCTTTCAGCATTCCCTCGGCATTCTTATAGGGGCTGCCCGGCGAGGCCCATAGGCCATCGAAACTTTCGAGCACCTGGTTCGCGTTTGGCTCGAGCAGTGACGGGGTTGGAACCCACTGGGACTCGACTTCAATCTTCAGCTTGGCGGCGGCGTGCTGTAATGCGTCATTGGTGGCGTGGTGGGAACGAAACTCGGGATTGAAGTCGCCCAGGATTCCGATGCGAACCGCTTCGCTCACAGCGCCATTCTAATCAATAGGACGTGTAAGTCACATCGGCCGAGCTACAAGTGAGGTTAGAAGCTTGGTGACCCGGCGCTTAGGCGATGCTTCTGGCTCACTTATGAGGCTACCGCGCTGCGCTGTAGGTCATATGCAGGTCCGCCTTATCCGTTTCTTCCACTTTGAACATGGCGCGCGGTCTTACCTGCATAAAGCTGGCGACGAATGTGTCAGGAAACTGCTGAATGCGAATGTTGAATGTATTCACCGAATCGTTGTAGAACTCACGCCGGTCGGCAATCTGGTTTTCCAGAGCGGTGATGCGCGTCTCGAGCTGCATGAAATTATCATTGGCCTTGAGCGCAGGATACTTCTCAGCGACAGCGAAGAGTCCTCGCACAGCGGTTGTCGTGCTCTGGTCGGCCTGAGCCTTCTGGTCCACAGTAACTGCCTGCTGGTACATAGACCGCGCCTGCACAACTTTTTGCAGCGTGTCGCGCTCATAATTCATATAACCCTTGCACACATCCAGCAGCTTGGATACTTCGTCATGGCGCTGTTTGAGTATTACATCGATGTTGGCCCACGCTTTGTCGATGTCGTTTTTCAGCGCGACCAAGCCGTTGTACATCATGGCCACATACGACAGGAGCCCGATGCAGGCGAGCACGAAGCCAAGAAGAACGATATTATCCATATTCGTTCCCTGCATCTCTCCTCACCGCCAACCAAAATACTTCACGAGGACGTATAAGCACGCAAGAATCAGTCCCGGCGCACCCCAGATGCATAGGGCCGATTTCCAGTTTAGCTCCTGCACAACATCGCGGCGGCTGCGCCAGGAAATGAAGAAGGCGGGATTGTGATCACCCTTCATCAGCACTGTTTTGGGCTGGAGGTCGAATTGCTCGGTCTCAGCGTCGGGAGATCCGTTTCCAGCAGGCGATGTCCCGCTCACGGCCGCGGTGGCCGTGGCTACTGCGGAGGCAGGGCCATTAAGGCCGGCAGCTTCCCACGCGGCAGGATTGGTTATTCCTGCTTTCATTAACGCAGCAGCGATCTTCTCCTGCTGAGTCATGTTGAGAGAGCTAGTCGGCCTGTCAGATGACAAGCGGACCAGCTCGGTCTTCAGGCCTCGCCCATTTTGAAGGCTGGTCTCGAAAACCTCTTCCCCGGCCGGCAGCATTGTGATTCGTGCTGAGTTAAGTGCCAACTCGACCTTCGTTTTCGTTCCACTCGGCAAGTTGAAATTGAAACTGGCCACAGGACTAGGGAGAGTACCAACCGGCTTCGGACTAACGGTCAGACCTGGGTTCTCGGCCAGCGTCCCCAGTATGAAAAGCGTATTCTTGGGCTTGATACAGTACTCATCAATCCGTATTCTTTGATCGCTTGAAACTCCGTGTGCCATCAAAAAACTGCGGACGCTCTCCGGCACCAGGTCACTGTTGAAAAAGACCGGGCCGTTAAATTCGTCATGGAAGTCGCGGTGGATCTCCAAATCTGCGCCCTGGGGGTTGACCAGCAAACGACCGGTGTTGTCGTCAAGATAAAAAGGAACGTGCAGGCTTTCGTCGATAATTTGCTGCCACTTGTTGCCTTTGCCCGATTGTTTTAACTGCCAGACAAGCGTGCGGTAATAAAAGCAGGGCAAGCCAGTGATGGGAGCGTTTATGGTATATGGTCCGATTGCCACTCCATTGACTTCAACTAGACCGATGGAAGCGCTTCGAATCCTGGAGATAGGTGTGTTCAGGATCAGCCGTTTGCGCGCCAGCATGCGGAATCCGTGCACAAAAAGAAAAATACCGGCGCACGTCCCGATTGCTGCCGGGATCCAGAAGTCGGCAGTGCTATACGCCAAGAGTGCGAAAAGGGAATCCATGCAATGGGTCCGCGCACCTGTGGTAGAAGACACAGAGGGCGTCGGCCCGAGCGTAGCGGAGAGCGACGGGCAGTCGCAGCAGAAAACCGCAGTTTTGGCTTACGTTGGTAATGCGAGGAGATAATTCAACAATTAAGGGGTGAACACCGGTGGCACGGGGAGAAATCTCTTGCGCAATACTGTGAATCCAATCGCGGGAAACGCTATTTTCGACGGAGTTGCTCAGTCATCTGGCCGCCACCGTCCGCTCCTTCAAAATCTCTTCGACTGCTAAAATCCCTCGTTCCAGTTCCTCATCGGTGTTATAGAAATGCGGCGACATGCGTAGGCCTGCTCTGGGACGCCAATCCACCAGGATTTCGCGCTTCAGCAACTCGCGGCAAACTTCCTGGGAATCTGGCATCTCGATGGAGACAGTTCCGCCACGCCTCTCCGGATCGCGCGGCGTGTTCACGCGCCAGCCGTGCTTGTCCGCCAACTCGATCAATCGTGCGGTCTGCCGCTTCGATTTCTCGCGGATGCGCTGCACACCGGCTTCAGCAACGATGTTCAAGCCCGGGCGTGCCGCTTCGAGCGACGGAATGTGGGGCGTGCCATTCATAAACCGGTACGGCGGATCGGTGTAGCGAATTGGCCCAATCTCGAATCCAAATGGATTTTCGTGCGCCATCCACCCCGTGAATCTTGGTGCCAGCTTTTTTCCCAGATCCGGACGCACATATAGATATGCGACTCCCGGGCCGCCGCACAGCCATTTCAGAACTCCGCCACAAGCAAAGTCGACATTCAGAGACTGAACATCGACCGGCACCGTACCCAGCGATTGGAAAGTATCCAGCACTACGTGCGCGCCAACTTTGTGAGCCTTCTCGACAATTGCCTTCGCATCGTTGATGTAGGCGCTGCGAAAGATCACATGGGAAATGGGAACCAACAGGGTCTGTTCGTCAATCGCATCCAGTAGACGTTCGGTGGGAACGCTGACACCGTCGTCGGTCTTCACCATATGCACACGTGCACCACAAGCGCGTTGTGCCTCCCAGAAATACATCACTGACGGAAAATTCAGGTCGCTGTAAACGACTTTATTGCGCTTGGCGGAAAAATCGAAGCAGGAGGCAACCACTGCCTGGCAAGTAGTCACATTCTGGTGAGTCGAAACCGATCCCTTGGGCGCGTTCGTCAATGCGCCAATTTGGTCGCCGACATCGGCAGCCAGCATCCACCACGATTCCTCCCAGGCGCGCACTCCTCGTGTCGCCCACGTGTCCGCGTAGCTTTTCATGGCCTCGTAGACACCGCGAGGCATTGCCCCTAGAGAATTGCTGATGAGGTAGGTTGTGTGCTCAAGAATGGGAAACTCAGAACGGTACCGCAGCAGCTCGTCAGTCATTGAAGTATTGTACTGTTTTACTATGAGCCAATTTCATCACTGCATAGGCCGCGCTTAGCAGGAGCAGGTAAGAAACTCCGCTGACGAGACTTATACGCGAATCCCACCAGGTCTTCAGGATCGCACACGACACCAGCGCGAGTCCCAGCACCGATCCCCATCCACCTATCGGAGAGCGCATGGGCAGGCTGGCCAGCTGTTCCGGAGTCGCCTGCCTCCGGAAAGAGAAATGGGCCGCCAGTGATACCAGCCACGAGAGCATCAGACCGAACAGCGCGCCACTCAATATGTAGACGAAGGCATCCGCAGGCGCCCACTTTTCCAGAACCAGCGCTACAACAATCCCGTATGAGGAGCCCAGCAGCGCCAGTTTGGGTGCGCCGGCCGAATTCAACCGGCCGAATAGCGCTGGAGCCCATCCCGTCCGGGCCAACGAGAACAGCATTCGCGATGCGGCATATAGATTAGCATTTGCTCCGGAAAGTGCCGCCGTCAATATTACAAAATTGACCAGGGCGCTGGCGGCGGGAATTCTTACCGACCGAAAAGTTGTTACGAACGGGCTTTCTGCAACGCCTACCTGATTCCACGGCACCACCCCTACCAAGACCACAATTGCGCCGAGATAAACCACAGTCAAAATGATGAAAGTCCACCGTACGGCGCGTGGGATCTGGGCCGTGGAGCGCGATTCGCCGGTGGTAACCGCGACCAATTCCACCCCGCCAAACGTGTATAAAGCAAATGTCATCGCCAGCAGGGGAGCCATTACTCCCTTGGGAAAGAAGCTTCCCTGCGAAGTGTATTGTGCCGGAACGCGCCCGCTGCCCAATAGGACGCCGCCGATGATTATGAACGCGACAATCGTTACCAGCTTCACCATCGCGAACCAGTACTCGAATTTGCCGTAGGTGCCAACGCTAAGGAGGTTGACGAGCACCAACACAACCGAGAACACCGCGACCCACACCACCGCCGGTGCCGATGGAAACCAGTAGCGCATGTAGGTTGCCGAAGCCACCAGGTTAGCCCCCACGCCGATCGAAATCGCGGCCCAGAATCCAGCCCGGGTGATGAAACCCGCCCACTGATTCAAATAGAGATCGGCATAGACGCCGAATGAGCCTGCAGCAGGGTGCATGCTTGCCAATTCGCCCATCGCCATGGCGACCGTCCAACTGATGAACCCTGCCAGAACGAAACTCAGGATCACGCTGGGGCCGGCAATTTGGATAGCCGCCGCCGAGCCCAGAAGCAGCCCAGTGCCAATGGAACCGCCCACGGCTACCATGGCCATCTGCCCGGCGCTCAATTGTCGCTGGAGGCCCCGTTCCTGGCTAAGGTCTTGGCTGACTTGGATCTCCGAAGGCACCTCGCACGTATACCAGAAAGATCTGGAGGCTGCCACCAGTGTGCAAGGGGCGATAACTTGGGTGACCTTGGTAACTGCGCCGCCCTCTTAGTTCATTGCCGGTGATTTGCCCTGCACCTAAAATCGCAAGTGGGTTACTCCGCACATTACTCCATGCCGGATCGAGCCGAAATCGCGAAACGCGTGGACCACGCCGAGAAGCTTCTCCAAAAGGGCAAGACGGGAGACGCGCTAGAGCAGTATCTCCAAATCCTGCGCGAAGATCCGGAGAATGACAATGTTCGGCAGATGGCCTCCGACTTGTGTCTCTCTGTTAATCGCACCAAAGAGGCAGTCGTGTTGCTCGGCCAGCTTTTTGAAAGGCAGGTAGGTGCCGGTGAGGCCACCCGCGCGAGCCTTACTTACAAGAAATTGGCGCGCTACGGCAACCCTACGTGGCAGCAAAAAATCCGTTTTGGCCAGATCCTGGAAAACTCCAATAAGAGACTTGCAATAGGAACCTATGAAAACGCGCTTGAGGAGTTAACCCGCCAAGAGCTCAAGCAGGAGTCGGTAGAGGTTCTTAACCGTATCGTCGCAATTGAGCCGGCACAGCAGAATTTCCTGCGGCTGGGCGAACTATGCTCGCAATTAGGAGATGGAAAGGCTGCTGCCGCGGCATTTCTACGAGTGGCGGAGTTTGCGGAAACCGCCGGCGCGAATGCGGCACCATGGTTCGAACGCGCGTATTCCGAAGATTCCAGAGACCCTCAAATTGCATTGGCCTACGGCAAGAGTCTGTTGGCACAGGGTGAAATCGGCGCCGCTATCTTCATATTTGAAACCCATGTTCAGGCGGGTAATCCGTCACTGGAGTTGCGGGATCACTATGCCAAGGCTCTGCTCGCGGCCAACCGTCTGATCGATGCCGAGGCGTTGGTCTGGCAGCTCTTCGAACAGAATCCAACGCGTATCCATCAGGTGGTAACACTGATCGGGGCCATGGTGGATGCGGAACTCGATGCCGAGGCTGCCACTCTGGCACGCAAGTTGGAACAATTTCAACGTCGCCATGGGGAGCGCCGCTCCTTTGTCACCTTGATGCAGGATCTGGTGGCGGCACATCGTCCCTCGCCAGACCTGTTGGAGTTTCTGAGTGAGTTGTTTAATTCCTCCAACCGCGAAAATGACTATTGCCAGACGCTTCTCAAGCTTTTCGACCTTTACTGCAGCACCGGCAATTTCCAGAAAGCGGGCGAATGTCTGGACCGCGCCGCCGAAATTGATCCGTACGAGCGCGGACATCAGAAAAGACTGGAGATGCTGCGCGGCAAGATTGATGACAATCGATTTCAGGTCATCGCTTCTCGTTTCACCCAGGTAAATAACTCCCAAGCTGCGCCCATGCGAGCCGAGGAATCGACCCTGGGTGCCGGCGCGTTGCAGGATCTGATGTTGCAAGCGGAAATCCTCGTGCAATACGGCATGCGCTCGAAAGCTATCGAGCGTTTACAGCGCATTCAGGAGCTTTTCCCTCACGAAGAGGATCGGAACGAAGACCTGCAGCGGCTCTATTTAGCCGCGGGCATGACTCCGCGCTATGCCGGGTCTGCTCCTGTGGTACAGCCTGCCAGTCCTGCTAAATCTGCGTCAGCAGCACCCGTGTCTTCCTCAAAAGTGCCCGCCCAAACGCAGAGTGAGGCTGATATCAGTAGCCTGACGCGGGTTGCCGAAATTACGCGCAAGCTTTATCACCAGAGCAATGCTAATGCCGTGCTCTCAACTGCAGTGAACGAAATTGGCACACAGTGGGACGTGACGCGCTGCATCGCGGCAATGCGCAAGCCCGGATTGCCTCCCACCACGGTGCAGGAATTTCGTGGCGAAGGCATGGCTGCGGGGAATTCGGCAGCATTGGCCGCATTGGTATCTGCTGTGCAGGATCTCGCAGTCAGCCGCGGCATTGTCACCATCGCAGATGCTGCCGCTTCCCAGGAGTTACAGGGAGTTCGTGAAATTATAAGTGGGCTTTCGATCACATCGCTGCTGGCCTTGCCTCTTTCGGACGGTACCGAGCAGGTTGGTGTGCTTATTCTGGCGCAAGGCCAGCCGCGCGGGTGGCACTCGTCCGACATCGTGGTTCTTAGGGCCATCAGTGAACAAATGGTGATTGCCCTGAACAACGCCGGCCTGCGTCGCTTGGTGAAGAACCTCTCGGTGACCGATGAGAAGTCGGGTCTTCTGAAACGCGCGTCTTACATCGATCTGTTGCTGGCCGAGACGAGACGCAGTGTGCAACAAAGCGGGCCGGTAAGCATCCTGCTGATGCAGTTCGGCAAGAGGGCTGCCATGGTGAAGGAAGTTGGCGAGGAAGCGGTCGAAGCCATGATGGAACAGATTGGACAGCTCTTCGCCACTAACATCCGCTCCAACGACCTGGCGTTTCGTTATGAGTTGACGACCATCGCCATTATTCTAGGCGACACTGCGGAAAAAGAAGCTCTCATGGCGGTCGAGAAGCTACGGAACTTAATTGCAGGCGTCCGTCTTCCCGGCAGAGAGCAGCACGTTCCATTCGTGGCTGGACTCGCCGAAGCGGTAATGCGCCAGCAGTACGATCCGGTGGACATTGTGACTGAAGTGATCAACCGCGCTGAACAAGCGCTTGCCGATGCCATCGCAGAAGGTCCCGGTAAGGTGGTTTGCCGAGCCGCCACTGCGGCCACCGCAGCAGTCGCATAAATTCCTGCCATAAAATTCAATCTCACGAGAAGAACCGACTCGTCACTGTCTTGATTAGGTGCGTCGGAGCCTGTTGCTAAAGCCGAGGCAGAGCGAAGTGCTTCTCTGGCAAACTTATTTCACCGCTGTTAAACTGAGCAGTTTGGCTGTCCTAATCTGCGCTCTTCTATAGGAACTTAATGCTGAAAACGGGTGACATCGCAATTGTCAGCGGCGCACGCACTCCGATGGGCCGTTACTGCGGCAAGCTGAAGGATTTCACGGCCATGGAATTGGGGGCCATCGCAGCCAGGGGAGCCATGGAACGCGCGGGACTTCAGCCCAGCGAGTTCGATCATGCCGTTTTCGGCAACGCACAACAGACTTCCGGGGATGCTCTTTACGGAGCCCGCCATGTCGCTTTGCGTGCTGGATTGCCAATCGAAACCCCTGCCCTTACGGTCAATCGCCTCTGTGGTTCCGGCATGCAGGCTATTGCCAGCGCAGCTCAGATGGTTCAGCTCGGCGAAGCCGACATCGTGCTTGCCGGCGGGATGGAAGCCATGTCGCAGGCCCCTTTCGTGATTCATGGACGCGATGGTTTCGCACTCTCGCCGGGCGGGAAGCTCGAGGATTCGCTCATGGTCGCGTTGCTCGACAGCTACTGTGGCCTCTACATGGCGAATACAGCCGAGCTATATGGCGAACAGCAGGGGATCACCCGGCAGATGCAGGACGAATTCGCGGTACGCTCGCAACAACGTGCCGATGCTGCTTATAAAGCTGGGCGTCTTCAAGAAGAGCTTGTCCCCGTGCCGCTCAAGAACTCGAAAGGCGAAACGACCGGCGAGATGTTTACAGAAGACGACCATCGTCGTCCCCAAACCACCATGGAGGGCCTTGCGAAGCTGAAGCCCGCTTTCGGCAAGAACGGTACTGTGACGGCAGGCAACGCCAGCGGCATTGTCGATGGGGCCGCGGCAGTCGTCATCATGCCGATCGAGGCTGCACAGAAGCGTAATCTCAAGCCGATCGGCCGCATCGTCGGTTGGGGCACCGCGGGAGTCGAGCCGAAATTGATGGGACGCGGTCCCGTGCCGGCAACCAAGATCGCATTGCAAAGAGCCGGACTTACGCTCGACTATATTGATTTGATCGAAGTTAACGAGGCCTTCGCCGCGCAGTATCTCGCAGTCGAAAAAGAATTGGGCCTTGACCGCGAAAAGGTCAATGTCAACGGCGGCGCCATTGCGCTTGGACATCCTCTCGGCGCAACCGGCACGCGTCTGGTGATTACTTTGCTTTACGAACTGCGTCGCAGAAATAAGAAGTACGGGCTGGCGACGGCGTGTATTGGCGGCGGGCAAGGGATTGCGATGGTGGTGGAAGCCCTGCAGTAGTTGAGAATCTTATGGAAATCAAGAAAGTTGGCGTGCTGGGCTGCGGGCTCATGGGGTCGGGCATTGCCCAGGTCGCGGCGACCGCGGGATTTGACGTTACGGTGCTCGAAGTCGAGCAGAAGTTCCTCGACAAGGGATTCGCTGGAATCGAAAAGTCTTTGGCCAAGTTGGCCGAGAAAGGCACGCTAAAAGAAACGCCGGAGGCGGTTCGCCCCCGACTGAAAGGCACCACCAAGAGAGAAGACCTCGCCGGCTGTGACATCGTCATCGAGGCCATCATCGAGAACGTCGAGGAAAAAAAGAAGGTGTACGCTGCTCTCGACAGCGTTGTAAAAAAAGAAGCTATTTTCGCTTCGAATACCTCTTCTATTTCTATCACCGAGCTTTTAACTTCGACTAAGCGTCCCGAACGCTTCGTCGGGTTGCACTTTTTCAATCCCGTACCGCTGATGAAACTGGTGGAAGTTGTGCGCACCATTGCGACGGCCAACGAGGTTTATGAGTCGGCATACGAGTTCGCCAAAAAGCTGGGTAAAGTTCCGGTCCGCACCAGTGACAAGACCGGCTTCATTGTGAACCGGCTGCTCGTGCCCTATCTGCTCGATGCCATCCGGGCCTACGAAGATGGGGTGGGCTCGATCGAGGACATTGACAACGCCATGAAGCTGGGTTGCGGCTATCCTATGGGGCCGTTCACGCTTCTCGATTTCGTCGGCCTCGATACGACCTACTACATCACCCATGTGATGTATGACGAATTCAAGGAGCGTCGCTTCGCGTCGCCGCCGTTGCTGAAGCGGATGGTAATGGCGGGATGGTATGGACGGAAGACGGGGAAGGGATTCTACGATTACTCAGATTTGAATAACCCGAAGGCGAATAAGCTGTGAGGTAGCGGGCCGAATTCCTCACAGGTAGATCCGACGTGAGTGTTGTTTCGCGTTGCTGATGGCTTGATTTGGGAAGGCGCAGATGGAGACCGTAATCTACATGCCGTTACTTGGTGAGGGTACGGACTGCTGGCGTCCGGTCCGGGCCCTGCCGGTTGCTCAGGATCTCTTCGAGGTCGTAGATCAAATTCCATCAGGGGAGAGTTGGGCTTTTGCGCCGGGGTGCCGGCTACGGTGTCGGAAACACGTGTTCAGCAGCGGCGAGCGTGGATTGATAGCATTCGGTATGCGATTGAGAGTAATCCGTACTATCAGCTGTTAAAGAAGCACGAGCGTAAAGTCTTCAGCGTCGTTTTTGCAGATGGCGAGGAAGCCGTGGTGAGAGTTCTGCATGTTGACCGTTAGCATGAAGATTTTGTTTATGATCTGGTGTCCACAAATGTCGACCGCGATCATTACCGGGCAAGTAGGGATGCGGCTTAGGTGGCGAGATTTGCTGACTTAGTGTCCGCCCAGTTGTAAGAATGAGTTTCCCATCCGTGTCTTCGTGGTAAATCGACTTTATGACCTTCTCCAACATCCTCTTCGAAAAGAAAAATGCGATTGCCTACGTCACCGTGAACCGTCCGAAGGTGCTCAATGCTCTAAACATGGCCACGATGGAAGAGCTGCGGGCGGCGTTTCACGACATCAAGAATGATGTCTCCGTGCGCGTAGTCATCTTTACTGGTACAGGTGAAAAGGCTTTCATTGCGGGTGCGGACATCGCTGAGCTCGCCAAACACGATGCCGTTAAAGGGAAAGAGTACACGCACCGCGGTCAATCCGTGCTCAACCTGATCGAGAACCTCGGCAAGCCGGTGATTGCCTGCATTAACGGTTTCGCGCTGGGAGGCGGATGTGAGATTGCCATGGCCTGCACCATGCGCCTGGCTAGCGAAAACGCCAAATTGGGTCAGCCGGAAGTGAAACTCGGGATTATCCCCGGTTATGGTGGTACGCAACGCCTGCCGCGGCTCGTGGGCAAGGGTATCGCCATGCAGCTTGTGCTTGCGGGCGAAATGATTACTGCGCAGGAGGCACATCGCATCGGACTTGTAAATGAAGTCACGGCCCCGGCTGAGCTAATCCCGCGCGCCGAAGCGATCGCGCATAAGATCATCGCCAACGCGCCCCTCGCCGTTCAATATGCGATGGAGGCCGTGAACAAGGGTATGGAGATGACCCTCGTCGAGGGGCTGTATCTTGAAGCGATTCTGTTTGGCGTGTGCTGCGCGACGGAAGACAAGAAGGAAGGGACCACGGCGTTCCTGGAAAAGCGGCAAGCCCAATTTAAAGGACGATGAGCTTCTGATCGCGGCTTCACTTCAGACGGGATTTTGATTCCCAACACGGAGCCACAGCGTCACGAAAAAAAACAACCAAGAAACTTCTCCAGTGGACGTCCGCTCTGGCTTCCAGGTCAAGGCGCTTGAAGGCAAACTTAGCGCCTCTGGTAAGCGCTTTGGCATCGTGGTTTCCCGCTTTAACGCTTTCATCACCGAGCGACTTCTCCACAGCGCATTTGACGGGCTCTTGCGCTGCGGTGCGAAGCGAAAGGACATTGAAATTGTCCGCGTTCCCGGCGCCTTCGAAATTCCCTCTGCCGCGCGCACCCTGGCCGAAACCAAAAAATACGATGCCATCATCTGCCTGGGCTGCCTGCTTCGTGGTGACACGGCTCACTACGATGTCATCGTCAACGAAGTCACCCGCGGCATCGGACAATCGGCGCAAGAGACCGGCGTGCCCCACGCCTTCGGCGTGCTAACCTGCGACAACTTGGAACAAGCCATCGATCGCGCCGGCCTGAAAATGGGTAATAAAGGTTTCGAAGCAGCGCTGGCGGCGGTGGAGATGGCGTCCTTAAAAAAAGCTATCGGCCTTCCGCTGTCAACTCCCCGCAAAAATAAATCACGAAAGCGAAGCACGCCTTCCAAGACGCGCAAATCCTAGCGCTTCATTCCTCAGGGGTTGATCTGTCCACTTCTTGTTAGACTGATGGCTGATAGCTGGCTGCTTCATGGGCACTCGACGCAAATCCCGCGAACTTGCTCTGCAGATGCTCTTCCAATCCGACATGGGACGGCAGAGTTCCGACGAGGTCCGTCGCACCTTTTGGGCGGAGCGCAACGCAGTGGCTGCCGACGTTCGCAGCTTTGCGGAAGATCTGTTTCGTGTGGCGGTTGACCGCTTGACGGAAATTGATGCGCTGATCGTGCGCCATGCCGAACACTGGCGCATGGATCGAATGGCGGCGGTCGATCGCAATATTCTTCGCCAGTCAGTTGCGGAGCTGTTGGCGTATCCAGACACCCCACGGGCCGTGATCATCAACGAAGCATTGGAGATTGCCAGGAAATTTTCCAGCCCCGAGTCGGTTAATTTCATCAATGGTGTGCTTGACAGTATCGGCCGCGAACTCGAGAACGCCAAACCTCAAGCGCAGGATCATCGTTAGCCGTCAGTCATATGCCGTCGGTATTCTCCTGCGGCGAAACCTACTCTGCCAAAGCTGTGACATCAAGTAACTGTGACATCAAGTAATGGCCCACGCACGGCTAGGGCCGTACCGCCACCAAGTCAGGCGTACAGGTGAAGCTCACGTTAGTGCAAAAGTTGAAGTTTACCGGCAGAGAAACCTGCTGTAGATCCGTGCTAGCTAAGGTATCGAGGACGTGCACTGTGCCATCGCTGGTAGCGACGTAAAGCAGGGTGCCATCAGGGGTGAGGCTACCGCTGAGAGGCTTGGGGTTTACGCCAGCGAGCGAAATTGCGGAGGAAGGGGTTTGCCCATTCACGTCGAACACCAGCGCGCTTCCTAAATTGCTGGCTAGCACATAGGCTTTCAAGCCATCCGAGGAAACGATTAATTGCAGCGGAGTGAAAGTGCCCTGGCCCATATTCACAAAAGTGTGCGCGTTGCTGACGGTTGGCGGGCATCCCGTCAGCATCATCGTGCTTGCGGTAATTACGTCTACACCCTGAGCGGTGGGAGGATTGGTGCTCACGGGTGAGTCCAAAGCCAGCACGTGAAGTCCGTCCGCAGCCGACCGGATGAATTGCGGAACGGTCGAAGTCGCAGTACTGGTCGCTACGGTGTTATCGCACGTCGCTCTCACAGTGACTGCGGAGGCCGCACCGCCCGCCAGATAGGCGAATGCGCCGTTCGAGAAGAATGAAACATCATTGGCCGGTGCCGTCAGCGGAATAGTTTTCAAGCCATCCACTGACGAATAAACGTACAAATTATTCGTATTCGCGCCAACCATATACACCTTGAGGCCGTCGGGTGAGAAATCCGCTGCGGTTACGCCGCTAATGAGAAGATCCGCGCGGCTTCCCGAATTCGTTTGATCGAAAATGGAAACGTCTTGCTGCGGATGACTAGCCGTGATGCTGGTATCAGAAACCACAGCTTTGTTACCGTCGGGAGAAACGGCCAGCACTTTGCCGGTCACCGCGTTGAATGTATTCACTGTAGGTGGGTTCGCAGCGGGATCGAGGACCATAAGGCCTTTGCTGCTGCCCAAAAATGCCTTCGTCCCCTGTGGATTGAAGACTAGAGAATTGGGAGGGTTCGGAAGCGACGCGGCGCCGGAAACGGCATTATTTGATGTGCTGATAGACACAATCGAACTGCCGCAATTGAAATTTGTGCCACACCCCGTGCTTGTTGCCCACACGGTTGTCGTCGCTTTCGTGCCGGTCACTGTGGCTTTCACAATGTCGGTCGGATAGATCGGTAAGGTCGTTACGCCGACCACGGTCGGGGTTTGAACACCGTCGTTGCAAGAAGGCGGTGTACAAGAAGCGATGATTGCTGCCCCGCCCGGAGAGACTGCCCGCACCGTTCCTGTACTGCCGATTCCGGTCGCATTTCCGCTTGTCCCAGTACCGGTCACGGTTGCGACCGCGGGCTCGGAAGTACTCCAGGTTAGCGGCACATTGGTCAAAGTCGCATTCAGGGTATCCACGACCGTGGCTGTGATCGTTTTGCTGCCACCAGTAGCCAGCGTGAACGCGTTGCTGGCCGAATTCGTCACCGCGAGTGTGATCGACTTCACTGGGCAGGTTGCGAAATTTATGGCTGGACTATTCACGCCGGCTGCGTTTACGAAGATTTGCGTTATCCCGGGGACGTTAGCCGTGGCCTGCGCCTGGTTCGCGCCGATTCCGCTTACCGTGTTGCTGACCTTAACGATGGTGCTGCTCAGCGCAGTCCAGGTAAGTGGCCCTACGGTAGCGGTGATGTCGTTTCCGCGACTGGAAACAGTAGCCTGGTAAGTGAAAATTTGGTTTTGCGAGATGCCATTGACCGGGCCGCTTGCGCTCTCAACCGTGCAGGTAGGAGGCGGGGTAGGTGATGGGACTTGGGTGACGCTGATGTGCTCGATATGCTGATGTACGAAGACCGTCACCGGCGCGCTGCTGACCCCGGCGGCTGAGGCGGTCACTTGGGCTACGCCGACAGGACCAGGGGTACATACGATGGGACTCGTCAGTGAATCCCATGTGCCGCCACACGCTACGCCGTTGTTGGCAATGGTCAACACGGCAGGATTGCTGGAGCTCAACGTAACAGCAACGGAGATCGGCGCTCCAGCGGAGTTCTTCGCGGAAACTGTAAAATTCTGTGTCCCCCCTACTTCCACCGACGCCGTAGCCGGCGTGAGGGTTATTGACGCCGGCACATTAGGCGCAGCTGGCGCGTTATTGCTGCTGCCGCAACCAGCCAGACTGCCGATAAGTAAAATAAGAATTACTACCCAAAGAACGGAACCGCACCGACCCATGCACCCTCCCCGCTCCTTATTTGGAGCGAGCGCGTGTTGTTCTGGAAAATTTCCAGTGTAGAGGCAGAAAATCTTTTCGGCAAGTTGAGGCGTTTGCGCGGCGTCCGAGCCGCGCGCCGAAATCCTGAGCGAAGCGAAGGATCTTTGAGCCAGAGCGTCCGCGCCACGAAATCGTTCGGAAGCGAAGCATCCTTGGCATGCAACTCGATGCCTTGAACCCACAAACTTCCGAACATCGCGCTCCAGTGGACCATTTTCGGGGCTCTGCCATTTTAGTCTCTAGATGCAGGGTGGAGTCATTGACGATGTGCGACGGAACTTGATATATTTAAAAGGTTCCGCGAGTTAAGTTCGGCTTGCCTGTAAGCGGCGGTCAGTTTTTGCCGTTACGTGATGAGTGTGCGAACTGACCCTGAAGCATTTGCGGCTGAGCTCTTAAGAATTGGCTTGGAAACGCCCTCGCTGAAACATGCCTGCGCTCACCTTTCGCCCCGCGAAAGGATATGCAGGTAGAGCAGACGAAACGGAGTACCTCCTGTTTGAGTTTTCCGTCGGGCGATGTAGGTCGGCGGTAACTGGAAGGGCTTGATACCACCGTCGTCAGCGTTAGTCTGAAACGGGAAATCCAAAATCTCTCTCCGGCGTTTATGCGCGGCGAGAAAGTATGGCTGGCGACAATGCCATCCAGCCCCTTAAGGGGAAAGCGGAAACAGCGCTTGAACTCTCGGCGCGTCCGAATGGCTATGCCGAAAGACGGCACGGACGCCGTTTATATTTTTTGATGGAGCGCTGAAGGAGCGGAGAAGAGTGCCTACTTTTAATCAATTGGTGCGTAGCGGCCGTACTCGACCTCGTTATAAGACGGCCAGTCCCGCGTTACAAGGATGCCCGCAGAAGCGAGGGGTCTGTACTCGTGTCTATACCCAGACACCGAAGAAGCCGAACTCGGCGCTGCGAAAAGTCGCGCGCGTCCGGCTCACGAACGGGATTGAAGTTACGACTTACATTCCTGGTGTCGGCCACAACCTGCAGGAGCACTCGATCGTGCTCATCCGAGGCGGTCGCGTTAAGGATCTGCCGGGCGTGCGCTATCACGTAATCCGCGGCACGCTGGACTCGGTGGGTGTTGCCAACCGCAAGCAGGGGCGCTCGAAATACGGCGCCAAGCGCCCGAAAGCGTAGCGGTCGATTTCAAGCTAGAAGCTGAGAGCTGGGAGCTAGAAGCTTAATGCCAAGAAAAGGACATATCGCTAAGCGGACAGTGGAATCGGATCCGGTTTACGGTTCCGACCTGGTGACTAAGTTTGTCAACTCGATGATGTGGCAGGGCAAGAAGTCCACCGCCCAAGGCATCTTCTATGAGGCGCTGACAAAGCTGCAGCAGAAGGGCGGCGACGAGCCGCTCAAACTGTTCAAGAAAGCCGTCGAGAACGTCAAGCCGCTGCTTGAGGTCAAGACCCGCCGCGTCGGCGGCGCCAACTACCAGGTGCCGGTGGAAGTGAATGCCGATCGCCGCACCTCGCTCGCGATTCGCTGGATCATCATCTACGCGCGCGGACGCGGTGAAAAGGGAATGGTCGACAAGCTGAGTAATGAATTGCTCGATGCCGCGAATGGTCGCGGCGCGGCGATTAAGAAAAAGGAAGACGTCCATCGTATGGCGGAGGCCAACAAAGCCTTTGCGCACTATCGCTGGTAGCGCGATATTGGGAACAACATACCAATCGCATCTCTACAGAGACGCTGAAAAAGATTGAGAAGGGTAGCGCTTTGACCGGTTCTGTCGTTAACGAGCAGGAGTCCCGAAAGGAAGAACGAAAGAAAGGTGTGTCCAGACAGGTCCCATTAGAGCGTTGCAGGAACATCGGCATCATGGCCCACATCGATGCTGGTAAGACCACTACGACGGAGCGCATTCTTTTCTACACCGGGAAAACGCATCGCATCGGCGAGGTCCATGAAGGCACTGCCACCATGGATTGGATGGAGCAGGAGCAGGAGCGCGGCATCACCATCACGTCCGCAGCCACTACATGCTCCTGGCGCGACGTCCGTATCAATATTATTGACACTCCTGGCCACGTCGATTTCACCGCCGAGGTCGAGCGCTCGCTGCGTGTTCTCGATGGCGCGGTCGCGGTATTTGACGCCGTCCATGGAGTGCAACCGCAATCGGAAAAAGTCTGGCGCCAGGCTGACAAGTATGGCGTTCCTCGCATTTGCTTCATCAACAAGATCGATAAAATGGGCGCCGATTTTGAGCATGCCATTGATACCATCCGCAAGCGCCTCAACGCCAAACCTATCGCCATTCAGATTCCCATCGGCCAGGAAGACAAATTCAAAGGGGTAGTCGATCTCATCGAAATGAAGTCGATTATCTGGCAGGATGACACCATCGGCGCCGAGTACCTCACTGGTGAGATTCCAGCCGAGCTGCAGAAGAAAGCCGAAGCGTTCCACACCCAACTGGTGGAAGCCGTCGCGGAAAATGATGACGAGATGCTGCACAAGTTCCTGGAAGGCGAGACGATTTCGCCCGCGGAACTGCGTGCTTCGTTGCGCAAGTCCACTATTGCTTTGAAGGTATTTCCGGTTGTCGTCGGCACCGCTTTCAAGAACAAGGGTGTGCAGCCGCTGCTAGATGCTGTCGTGGATTACCTGCCCTCACCGATTGATGCGGGCGAGGTTAAGGGAATAAATCCTGATAACGGCGAGACCATCACGCGGAAGCCTGCCGACAGTCAGCCGTTTTCGGCGCTGGCTTTCAAAATCATGGCCGACCCCTTCGTAGGCCAACTGACTTTCATTCGCGTGTATTCAGGCCAGCTCAAGTCCGGCGACTCGGTGCTCAACGCAGGTCGCGGACGTTCCGAACGCATCGGCCGCCTGCTTAAGATGCATGCCAATAAGCGCGAAGATATCAGTGAGATTCTCGCCGGCGACATCTGCGCCGCCGTAGGCCTAAAAAACGTCAGCACTGGCGATACGATCTGCGACGAAAAACATCCTATCGCGCTGGAATCGATTGAATTTGCAGTCCCGGTCATCTCGGTGGCGGTTGAGCCCAAGACCAAGGCTGACCAGGAAAAGATGGGCATGGCGCTCTCCAAGCTGGCCCAGGAAGATCCAACCTTTAAAGTTCACACTGATCCCGACAGCGGACAAACCATCATTAGCGGCATGGGCGAGCTTCACCTGGAAATCATCGTGGACCGCATGATGCGTGAGTACAAAGTCGAAGCCAACGTGGGCAAGCCCCAGGTAGCGTACCGAGAAACCATTCGCAAGAAGTCGGAAGCCGAGGGCAAATACATTCGCCAGACGGGCGGTCGCGGTCAGTACGGCCATGCCAAGATTCGCCTTGAGCCGCAAGAGCCGGGCAAAGGTTACGAATTCGTCAACGAAATTGTGGGCGGCTCCGTGCCCAAGGAATTCATCAAGCCGATTGACCAGGGAATTAAAGAGGCGATGGAAGGCGGCGTTCTGGCGGGCTACGAGATGGTGGACGTAAAAGCCATCCTTTACGACGGCAGCTATCACGATGTCGACTCCAATGAAATGGCCTTCAAAATTGCGGGTTCGATGGCATTTAAAGAAGCCGCACGCAAGGCGTCTCCAGTGCTGCTGGAGCCCGTAATGTCCGTTGAAGTGGTTACGCCGGAAGATTACGCGGGAGTCATCATGGGAGATCTTAGTTCGCGTCGCGGACGAATCGAAGGCATGGAACATCGCGCGGGCTCTCAGGTAATCAAGGCGATTGTGCCTCTGGCTGAAATGTTCGGCTATGCCACCCAGATGCGTTCCAATACCCAGGGCCGGGCCGAGTACTCGATGCATTTCGCACGCTACGAAGAAGTGCCTCGGAGTACGGCAGACGAGATTATCGGCCGGGCGCAGGGAAACAAGTAATCGTAATAAAGGCTGGCGCTGCCGGCCGGTGTGGGGCTTAGCCCCAAAGACAACATCCGGCGTTGCCGGACGGAGACCTGAGGAAATGGCGAAAGAGAAATTTGAGCGCAATAAGCCGCACGTGAATGTGGGGACGATTGGACACATTGACCACGGCAAGACCACTTTAACGGCGGCCATCACCAAGGTA
>QIAP01000174.1 GCA_003225075.1 Acidobacteriota bacterium
TTACTTCCAAAATTGCAGCCCTTCAGCTCTACCAGCTATCGATCCCCGCGCCGAACCCTACAGTGCCCTTCGACAAGGCGGCTGCCGCACGCGGTGATGAGCTGTTTAGCGGGAAGGCAGGATGTAACAACTGTCACGCAGAACCGCTATGGACTGAGCCGGGATGGAATCAGCATCAGCCTTCCGATGTCTGTATTGACAGTTTCCAGGCAAACCGTGGGCCGGATATGCGTTACCGCACTTCGCCTATTGGCGCGCTTTCCACCCATTTCACCGGCGGCTTCTATCACGACGGACGATTCGCTGACCTGAATGCCGTAGTCAACCATTACGACAAGTGCATGAACCTCGGGCTCACCGACAGCGAGAAAGGTGACCTGATTCAGTACCTGTTGAGCCTCAAGCTTTAAACCGGCGATGCTCTCGGTCATGGCAGCGCCGGACCGAGAGTAGATGTACGCAGAAGCGCATGACGAAATCGTTGGCCGATAAGGCCATCTGACATTCCTCGACTGATTCGGGGATTAAGGAGTGATGCTATGAACCGTTTGCTAGTTCCCTTTCGACAATCCCACGGTACCAAGCTTTCCCGCTTTGCTCTGACTCTCGCAGCTTGCATATGCATGACGTTTGCGGCAGTCAGCGCATCCGCACAACTCGCTGACAATCAGACCAATGGCTTTGGCAACAACCGCCTGGTCACGTTCACTTACTTGCAGAACTTTGATTGCGTCGACCAGCCAACCATGGACCTGGATTTCAATGGCATCCTGGCTCAGTCCGATCCGAACGACATGCAGACCCCGATTTGTCAGCCGGTCACAGAGCCCACCCAGGACCCGACCGGCGGAAACATTAAACACACTGCGCATCTCTATGTGTTCGTTCCCATGTTCTCCGTCGACAACGACTAGAACCCGAATGACGCAATGCCATGCCCAAATGGCGGAAGGCCAGGTGAGCTCTGCGGATCCGCTCTCGGGACCACATTAATCAGCCTTTTTGGCTTTGTGCCTGAGGCCTGGAAAACTCACCCCTTAGTTTCGACGCAGTGCCCGGATCCGAATAATCCCGTGCCCGGTACATGCACCATGCATGCGTCTTCTGTCGACCTGTCGGTGACGCTGAACGCGCTGGGGAAGACGGGCCCTCCGACGGCGCCGGTCTTCGTGCCGACCCCAAACCATGACCACGTCATTGACAACAGTCGCGTCAACGCTAACCCCATCTGGTGGGAAGTGAGGCCCGTCCTGATCCTTGATCAGAGCGACTGGCCCGCGGCCGACGGGAGCAGCGGGATTACATCTTCTAAGGCGATGGACGATGCCGAAGCTGCCGGTAGAGCGATTGAAGTTGGATCAAACTTCTTCCTCTTCTTCAGTTCCC
Source organism: Acidobacteriota bacterium (assembly GCA_003225075.1). GTDB lineage: Bacteria > Acidobacteriota > Terriglobia > Terriglobales > Acidobacteriaceae > Gp1-AA124. The sequence continues at coordinate 1,387 of QIAP01000174.1, forward strand.
ACTTGTCATCGCACGGGAGTCACTAAGCATAAAATGGCACGCCGGCGCTTCCCTTCTGGACGCCGGCGTTGCCCGATTTTCCCCCTCACATATTCTTTGTATAAAGACGCCTGGACGGCGAGAGGATCTAGGCGCGCCGACCGACGGTAACGAAAAGGCCACCCTCATGCCCAAGAGCCCCAATCCATCCAAGCTGTGCCAGCCAGCCCTCAAGACGCCAGTTGTCTGCGGCGGTAGCGAACAACTCCTCTGAGTCCTGACACAGCACTGCGCTTGGGTACGCGCGCAGGTATTCGACGCCATTTTCGGCAAACCAGCCCTGGACCTCGGCCAGGGTGTGACGGTGCTCCTCGGGATGCTGATATTGGTCTCGCACCCATGCCTTGCGCCGTGCCGGCTCACTCTCTCGGTCGCGTAGCACCGGATCGCACGGGATGAATCGGTATCCAGACAGCCGCGCGACGAAGCGCCGGGCCCGGAGAGGAATGCGTGCGAATGCGTTGTAGACCCCGAGAACAATCATCCCGCCCGGGCGTGCAAGACGCACGATGCGAGCGAATGCCGCACTCGGATCTGGAGTGTGGTGCAAAACCCCAGACGAGTAGACCACATCGAAAGCACCCGCCCGCATGCCTGGATAGTGCAAGTCGGTTTCGACGAACTGTACCTGATCAAGTCCGAAACGTCGGGCCGCCGCGGCGCCTAGCGTGAGCGATGCGCGTGTGAGATCAGCACTGATCACAACTCTATCAGCACGCGCCAAATACAAGCTCATCTGGCCTGTGCCACACCCAATCTCTACGACGCGAGCGTCGCCGGGAATTGCTCGGTCGATGAGGCGCGCGAATTCGCTGCGCTCGGCGCGTGCCCGCAACCAGCTCAGGCAGCCGCGTGGCGGATAATCGGGGAAAGGTGCACGCTCGTAAAACCGGCGCACAACTTCGGTTCGCGTGTCGCCCGGCAGCCGTAAGTTAGGTATGCCATCGGGCGCTTCGTAGCGCATATCGCAGTTGCGACAGGACCAATCAGTCCTGAGTGGGCCCGCACACAATGGGCAGGCTAATAACTCCAGGAAAGCGTCCACGGGTTACCAGATGGAGTAGATGAACGGGGCCAGTGCTTCAACCGTTGTTGCCACGATGAGTAGCAGCCCCGTCATGCACAGAAAGATGGCCAGCGGCGTGAGCCAGCGCTTGTCGGAATCGCTGTGCCATAATCCGCGCGCCAACTGTGCCATGGATCCAAACGTGCTGGCAAACACGATTAATCCGCGTCGGGTCCTGCCACGCGTCTTGATCACGTCACGCAACCTCCTTCTTCAATGTGTTCACTGGTGTTTTTGTCATTGCCGAGGTGCGCTTCATTACGCGAGTCTCTCCAGCGACCAGAACATCTATCCTGCAGCGCAGGAATGTTGAGTACCCTTCAACTGCACGATTGACTATAGGTTCTCCCGCCAAATTGAACGAGGTATTGAGCAGCACCGGTATCCCGGTGCGTTGCCCGTATGCCTCCAGTAGTGCATGCAGGCGCGGCGCCATCGCTGGCTCCAGCACCTGGACTCGAGCGGTTCCATCGACATGTGTGATTGCCTGTAGCCGCGAGCGCCATTCGCGCCGAACGGGAAAGACGCCCGACATGAAACGTGCCAAGCGCGTGCCGCCAGGCGGAATATCGAAATAGCGTGCTGCCACTTCGATGGGGACGACAGGTGCGAAAGGGCGAAACGGCTCGCGGTACTTGATTTCGCGGTTGAGGCGATCGCGCATCTCAGTCGTATGAGGCGCCGCAAGGATGCTGCGATGGCCAAGCGCACGTGGTCCGAACTCAAGAGCGCCCTCCATCCATCCGACGATGCGATCGGCCGCCAAATCGTCAGCAATCTGATCGATGAGCGCGTCGTCGTAGCAGTCCTCGACGAAGTGACCGTCTTCTCGTGCGAGCCGTGCCAGCTCAGATCCATCAACCGAAGGTCCCCAAAAAGGATGATCGGGTAGATCGCGGTCCGGATTTCCAAAGCAAATGCGGTCACAATAAAGCGCCGCGCCAATTGCGCATCCGGCATCTCCTGGCGCAGGCGGAACGAACACGCGCTCAAAGCCTGATTCTGCGAGGATACGTGCGTTGGCTACGCCGTTTAAAGCCACACCTCCTCCCAAGCACAGATCCGGCAAGCCGGTTTCCTCATGGAGTGCTCGGGCCAGCTGCACGAGTGTGTCCTCCAGAACCCGCTGGACGCTGGCAGCACAATCAGCGAACCGCTGACCTTCCGCGGTGTCCAGATCAATAGGTTCGTACGGATTTCGCGACGGACCAAAGAGTTCGATGAAACGCGATGAATAACAGCGTTCTGCGGTGGTGTGAAATTCGAAGTAATTCAGATCGAGCGCGAACGCGCCATCGGGAGTGCGGCGTATCAGCTTACGGACTTGCTCGACCAGCGTTGGCTGACCATAGGCAGCGAGGCCCATGACCTTGTATTCATCTTCATTCACTTTGAAGCCGAGATATGCGGTGAATGTCGAATACAGCATCCCCAGGGAATGCGGAAACCTGATTTCACGAAAGCGCCTGATTGTTGTGGGACCGTTTGCCAGCCGCTCGCCGTCGCCGACTGAAAGTGTCGCCCATTCGCCCACCGCGTCGGCCGTCATGATTGCGGCGCGGCACGTTGGCGCAGTGAGAAACGCGGCTGCGGCGTGAGACTGATGGTGCTCGGTAAACAGGACCTTGCGTCCGGGCACGCCTAAGTGCGATGAAATAATCCCACGCATCCACACTTTTTCGCCGAGCGAATTCTTCATTGCCTTGGGAAATGCCCGCCAGGACTGTGGGAACGCGCGTAACGCGCAGGTCAGTATCCAAAGGCAGGATCGCCTTTGTGCCGTGATAGCCGCTCCTCCTGGACTGCACAGACAGGCACACTGTCGACAACGAGGGCCGCAGCTGAATCGTGGTAATGCGCCGAAATGCCGAGAATATTCATCTCAATATTGCCTGTCGAGTGATTCACTCCCTCCAGGCGAGACTATGGTCCATCCAGAAAGTTCCCGCCGTGCGGCACGCTTGGCCAGCCAAGCAAACGGCGGCAATAAGACGAAGTACTGAATTGTCAGCAGCATTGAACCCAGTATTCCCGAAAGGCCCGTCGCCAGCCGCAAGTAGACCTTCCAGAGGCGACTGAGGCGTGCCCGCCACAAATGACGCCTGTGCCGCTTGGGTTCAACTCGGGCGAGTTGCGTGAGTGTGTAGTTCATGTGAAAGGTTTCGTCGTGCAGAATTTCCTCAAATACAGCGCGCGTCGGCGGATCGTGCTGCATTACATCGCGATAAACGGTGAAGCGGCTGGCAGCTGCCTTCTCCGATAGATGAAGGAAAGCCAGCATATCGCTGTCCGATTCACCGTCAACCTGTAGATCATCGAGACCGTGGCCACCTGGGGTAAGCCAGTCACCTTGGAACCCAGAATTGGAACGGCACGGGGAGACTTTCAAAAGCGCTGCTGCCCGGTGACGGAACAGTACGCCATGACGAAACTCGTCAATCGCGTGCTCTAGATATAGGCGTCGTAAGAGAGGATCTGAAGTAACCTCGGCTGCGCGCAAAATATCGCGTCCCCCGTCAGTTTCGGTTTCGCTGAAGCGCAGCAGTTTCTGTACACGCCGATCGGCATCGCTCCAGATCCAGCGCTGTACAGGGATCAGCATTCGATCAAATGCTGTGGGTCGCTCATGGGGCCGAGCGGAATACATCCTGGCTGCCAATATATTTGAGTTACGTAATCTGATTTGTCACTAGTTTGTTACTAGTTTGTTAGATTTTCGCAAAATTGTTCGTTACTCGCGCGAGGATTGTCCCGCGAGGTGCTACACATGGTTGAAGAAAAGGTGCGCTGAAACCGCTCTGCTGCTGCTCCAGTTCTTTTCAAGAAAGAGGTGACTGGGCGGACATGGCGGGTGATTGTATGCCCAGTGCTCAGTTGTGGCGTCATCAGCCATCACGCGTTTGACGAAAGAAGTCGAGGTGAGCTTTGGAGAATATGTCTCCGGTGCCTCCCCAGCGCCGGGAATCATTCTGGGCACGAGTAATGGCAGAGACCGCGGTCGCATCCGTTGGAATCGCGCTCTTATCGTGCGCACTCATCGCGAATCAACGGTTTCTCGACAGACACTTCGTACCGTCTTTTTTCCTGCCGCGCCATTGGTACGTGGTACTCCAAACGTCCGGACGATTGGCGATGGCAATCCTGGGCACGTGGCTAGCGCTCGTTGCACGTCGGCGTACTGGGCGTCCGGCGGAGTGGCTGTCGGCCGAAGACGAACCACGCCGCCAACCCGACCCGCGACTTGGCTGGACTTGGGTACCGGCGCGCACTGGACATAAGAGGATCGGTGCGCGTGTCATCGACTACGCTATCGACCCCGCAGGATATCGCGTCAGCAGTGTGGACGAACCGGTGGATCCTGAGCGACCGACCATTTTGTTCACCGGTGAGTCAGTGATGTTCGGTGAGGGACTGACGTATGCAGAGAGCATACCTGCGCAAGTCGGAGCCATGATGGGAATACAGACTGCGAATCTGGCGGTCCACGGCTATGGTAACGATCAGGCGTACCTGAGGCTGGAAACGGAACTGCCTCATTTTCGTCGGCCAGTGGCCGCTGTGTCGCTGTTCATGACGGCACTTTTCGGGCGGAACCTCGACCAGGATCGACCGCATCTCGGTCCGGGTCTTGTCTGGCTGCCGGGAGAACAGCGCTCGCGGCTCTCATCGCTCGCGAAGCTGCTCGTGCCGTACCGCGCCGACACGACCGTCGAACGCGGCGTAAGGGTGACCCAGGAGGTGCTTCGCGCCATCAGCAAACTGGCACGAGCGCACGGGGCAACGCCGCTACTCGTCGTGCTGCAGTTTGGGCATGAAGAGGGGCCCGAACAGGTGTTGCGTCGCCGGATCCTGGACGACGCGAGCATACCTTATGTGTTGATCGACGTTGATTCGTCGTGGCGTCTGCCTTGGGACCGACACCCCAATGCGCGCGCCGCCCACGCGATCGCTGCTGCCATCGTGACCGAGCTACGAGGGCGGCTTGCCGTCGCAGCCACGCTGAGAGAACGAAAAGGAAGAGATGAACGAAGCTGGGCATATTCGAGTAACTGATCTCCAGATGGTCAGTGAAAAGTGCCAGTGAGCTTCGACAACATGTCTCCTTGCTGGCGGCGCTCGGGACCAGTGGGAGAACAATTTTCTACACTGCTTGCCGCTGAGTTTCGTTAAGCGGGACAATTCGCAAAGGGAGCGTGATGAAATCGTGGGCATCTACCAGAGCGCCGACGGTAACTTCCACGGCTTTGTACTGGCGCGCTTGTGACCGTAGATTGAGCCGGCGGGAGGTCGCTGATCACTTAGGTGTCAGGTACGCTGGATTTCAGTGGCTCAGGTTCCTTTTTTGCCGCTGGTCAATCAGCAGTGGACGTGGATTCCGGACGAG
>QIAP01000007.1 GCA_003225075.1 Acidobacteriota bacterium
CGCGCTTGCACCCCCGCGCCACCAATCCTGCCCCCTGCAAGGCCTGCTTCACCCAGCTGTAGCTGAGTTCGATCTGATGCTCATGGTTCCGAACCGCGCGCTCAGTCTTCTGCGGCTTGACCGCAATAATGGGGAAATCCCCCGAGGTCGCCGTCCTCCTTAACGACGGTGTCACACACCAGCAGATCGGCTACTCATCACCTTTAGTATTCAATGACCATGTATACATCGGGGCTGCCGATCACTGCGACAACCCGATTCAAAGAGGGAAGGTCGTGGCGGTCCATCTGAGCAATGGCACGATTGAGGCAGGATTCAGTTTCAACAGCACCGGGCCCCCACGCGGTGGCGGAGTATGGAGCTCAGTCGCAGGTTGGGACGATCTCTATGTAACCACGGGCAACGCCAATATCGGTGCTGCCGAGCCGGCAATCCGGTTTGGCAGTGGCAGCCCGTCCCCTATGCGCTGGATAACGATCCGGATTGGAGCGCGACGCCCAGCGTCATGCTCGGCAGTTGCTCAACCATGGCTGTCTCCACTCAGAAGGACGGTTGGACCTGGGCCGTGAATGCGGGTACCGGAACTCCAGGACCGGCCAGCGTACGGTGGGCGTTTCCACCGGGATCATGGAGCAGCAGCGGCTTCAACCCGGCTGACGGTACTTACCACGGCGACAGCCGCTATTTGCGGCCAGGCGCGGTATGGGACGATGTTTACATCGTGCAGACTGGGGGCTACACCGTTACAACCGATGTATACGAAGGGTTCCACCATCTTTACGCGCTCAACGGATGCGCTTCCGACGCGGAGCGCGTCCGCTGGATCAAAGATGTGCCCAACGCATCTGGTTTCGAATACGATCTGCGACCGCCTACAGTCACGCATGGCATTATTTTTGTGGGCACAGACCAGGGTCATCTGGTCGTCATCGGAGATCCGAGTGTCACGCCGGCCACTGGGTGGCGCTGCAACAACCCGGCCATCCCCACCGCCAACTGCGTAGCCAATGGCTTCTTCCTGGTACCGGACCCGGCCGTTCTGGCCGATATTAACTTGGGCGCGGGAGCCATCAATACCGAACCAGCCATCGTGGGAGACCCTGTGTTCGTTTCCACCGAGGGCGGAAAAGTATTCATGCTTAAACCGAACTGATCCGTAAGGGGGACTATATGAAATACCTGCCCAGGCACAGATCAATGCTGTTTCTGGCCGCGGTTCTAATGACTGGAGCATTGTGGGGGCAAAAGAATAACGCTCAGCCACAGCGGGAGGGAGCGCCAGACACTCAGGCGGCTGCACCTCTGCTTCCCGTGCAGCGGTTCGAGGGTAAAGCCGTTCTGAAGTTAAAGACAGGCCGCGCTCAAGAGCTGCCCGTTGTACTTCGAAGTTGGGGTATTCACGGTCAACAGCACGTTGCGAAATTTCCCGACCAGGGCTTCCTGGTAGTACACCTACACTCGGGAAAGGTAGTGACAGTGATCAATGGCAAGAAGGAACAGCGCAAGGGCGGCGACTTTTGGACGGTGCCGGCAGGGGGGACGATGTCGGTGCAGGTGAAGAGTGAATCGGCAGTGTTACAGACCTTGGCAATTAAGAAGTAAAGGAATCGGCCAACAGATCAAGACCCTTAGCCTCCCCAGCCTGGTCAACGACTCCTCGGAAGGGAAGAATCGCAGACTGGTCCTCAACGATGGCATTCTGAGCCGATTGCTCCGTTTTCTCCAATCCGCTACTGGTATCTTTCCCGAGTAAACTCAGCGATCGACCGGTAGGCCTTGGTCAGAGTCTGCTCATCGGGTAGGAAGACGATGCGAAAGTGCTTCGTGCCAGGCTTCTGGCCGAAGCCGGAGCCGTGTACCACCAGCACATGCTTTTTCAACAGCAGTTCCTTGACGAAGACGTCGTCCCCTTCGGGAATGTCAAGACGCGGGTAGGCATAGAAAGCGCCACGCGGTGCGACGCAGCTCACGCGCGGCGTAGAGTTGCACCACTTCACCGTCAGGTCACGCCGGGCACGCAGCTTCTTGAGCACTCTGGGCAAATGGTCTTGCGGTCCTTCGAGCGCAGGTTTGATGGCGTACTGTTCGGGATGATTGGCACACAGCCGCGAGCGCAACAGGCGGTGAATGCCCTCGATATAAGGTTTTACTGCGGCAGCTTCACCACTGACGATTCCCCACCCGATTCTCCAGCCTGGGGCTAGATAATTTTTAGAAAGGCCCCCGAATGTCACGACTGGAAGGTCGGGCGCGACGCTCGCCATTGAGATGTGCCTGGCATTTTCTGGTTCGTCGCCCGCTCTTGATTCGCTCGCATCCAAAATCAACTTATCGTAGATTTCATCGGCGAAGACGACGAGATTGTTGCGGCGGGCCAACTCCGCAACCTGTTCCAACAGTTCGCGCGAGCACACCGATCCGGTGGGATTGTTGGGATTGATGAGCACGATGGCGCGAGTTCGCGAATTGATTTTGCGGTGAACGTCGATCAGATCGGGCTGCCAGGCGTCGTCTTCGTTCAAGTCGTAAGTATTGAGATCAATACCGAGTTTGGCGAGCACCGCGGAGTAAAGCGGATAGTCAGGACTGGGAGTTAATACGTTCTCTCCAGGATTGACCAGCGCCGCGAGACAGACGTCCACACTCTCGCTGACGCCCGAGGTCACGAATACGTCCTGTAGGCTCTCGATGCCCTTGCGGACGGCCTCGGCGCGGATAGCCTCCAACGCCTCCTTGATGCCGGGAGAAGGCGCGTAGCCGTTTTTGCCGTCACGCATGGCCTTGTAGACGGCTTCAATCAAGTGCGCCGGCGTCTCGAGCACGCCAGATCACGAATGGCATAACGGACGTTCTCCAACCGTCGCGCCGCAGCCACTTCGCGAGTTTGTGTTGTCGGCATGTGACGTCAAAAATCTTGACCGCAGAGGACACGGCGTAAGAGTTGACCAACTCTGCGCCAAAAGGTTTTATTCTGGGCGATCGATCTGCGCCCGCTGTAAACGATCCGAATAATCCACGTAAATGCTCTTCCATTCGCTATAAAAATCGATGGCGCCTATGCCTCCCTCGCGATGACCGTTGCCCGTGGCTTTGACGCCCCCGAAGGGCAAGTGCACTTCGGCGCCAATCGTCGGCGCATTGATATAAGTGATGCCCGCGGAAAGGTCGCGCATGGCGGCGAAGGCTTTGTTGACATCTTTGGTGTAGAGCGAGGAGGACAGGCCGTACTCGATGTTGTTGGCGATGGCGATAGCATCTTCGAGGTCATCGCAAGGGATGATAGAGACTACCGGCCCGAAAATCTCTTCCTGCGCGATGCGCATTTTGGGATCGACGTCTACAAAGACCGTTGGCTCCATGAACCAGCCATTTTGATATTCCCCTTTGTTGAGGCGGTGGCCTCCGCAGACCAGTTTGGCGCCCTCGTCTTTCCCGATGTCCACGTAGCTCAAGTCGGTCTTCAATTGGGCTTCGTTGATGGCCGGACCCATGTCCACATTCTCATCGAGGCCGTTGCCGACTTTGAGACCTTGGGCCCGGTGCACGTAGCGTTCGACGAATTCGTTGTAGACTCCTTTTTGCACGATGATGCGGCTGGTGGCCGTGCAACGCTGGCCAGTAGTGCCGAAGCCGCCCCAGAGTCCGCCCTCGATGGCGAGGTCGAGGTTGGCATCGTCGAGCACGATCATAGGGTTCTTGCCGCCGAGTTCGAGGGAACAATGCTTGAACGATTTGGCGGCAGTGGTGCCGACGATCCGTCCCACTTCGGTCGAGCCGGTCAGCGAGACAGCGCGTACTTCGGGATGCTCAAGCAGCGGCGCGCCGATGCGAGAGCCGAAGCCGCTGACAATGTTGATGACGCCCCTGGGGATGCCGGCGTCGGCGAGCGTGCGCACCAGATTGAATGTTGACAGAGGAGTATCCTGCGCGGGCTTGATCACACAGGTGTTGCCACACACGATTGCGGGTAAAAGCTTCCATGACGGAATCGCCATGGGAAAGTTCCACGGCGTGATCATGGCGCAAACGCCGAGCGGCTGGCGCACGGCCATGGCAAATTTGTTGGGCAGTTCGGAAGGCGTAGTGGGACCGAAGAGGCGGCGTCCTTCGCCGGCCATGTAGTAAGCGGTGTCGATGGCTTCCTGCACATCGCCGCGCGTTTCTTTCAGAATCTTGCCCATCTCGCGGGTCATATCGCGGGAATATTCTTCCTTGCGCTCGATGAGCATCTCGGCGGCTTTGTATACCACCTCGGCGCGGCGGGGAGCGGGCACCAGGCGCCACTTGGCGAAGGCACGGGCGGCGGCAGCGATGGCGGCGTCAACGTCCTCTTTGCCGGATTTCTGAAAAATGCCCACAACCTCGCGGGTGTCGGCGGGATTGCGGTTTTCGAAAGTCTCTCCGGTCGAAGACTCGACCCACTCGCCATCTATAAAGTTCTTGAAGATTTTGGTTCTGGTGGTGCTGCCAAGAATGGTGGGACCAGTGAGGATGTCGGTTGCCATGAGGCCTCCTTAAGAATGGCCGAACATTTTATGCTACAGGGTGGGGTGAAGCGCGGCAAGGGAGGGGCCCCGAGGGTAGTGGACTCCTTAGCTCGGGGGTAGATCATTCTGACTGAGCTGCGCCTTAGCCCAGAAATCCGTAGGGGCCAAGACGGGAACGATTTCAAAGTCGATTAAGTCGTCCCAGCGGCTCACCCAGCTATTCAACAATTCTGGACGCGGCGCTTCCATGACCTGGAAACAGCGTGTGCCCGCTGAATCCACCCAGCTCGCGTGGTAAGTGAGGTCCTCTGGAAGCATTCGACCACTGCGTTTTGAAGCGTTCGCCGATAGGCTTGGGATCGGCGTTTCTAAAGCGTTCGATCACCATAAAGAGCATGACGCAGTGTACCGTTACTCGTGACTACCCCTCAAATTTTCCTGAACCACCCAAGGGCGGGTAGTGTCTCACCTTGCAGATGATCAATTCTTTCAAAACGGCAGACGTGGACCGAACTTCGCCCCCGCTTCGATTGAACAGGGGATCCGGGAATTAAGGAGCAACCGTAGGGCTGAGCCGGGGGATCGAGTTGCGCACCGCTGCCGTCCTCTGCCAGTGTTCGTGCACCCAGGCGGGCAGGACAAGGCTGAGTGTCGATCCCAAGACGAAAAGTATCTGCCACACCGGCGACAGCGAATGCCACGGCTGTTTGAAACTGAAGGCGACGTAAGACAGGAAAATTGACCAGACAAAGACCTGGAGGGAATGTCTGCCGAGGTAACGGAGGAAGCGAGACAGCGATAGCTGGTGGAATCTTTGGTCCACGGATCGTGGCAGATACCACAGGATGTAGGCGTAAGCGGCGAAATTGATCAGGCGGAAGGGATGGTTGATGGATCTCCATTCCTGCAGCATGATCTCGGTATTGAAAAGCGGCGAAGTTCTTCCTAGCAACACGCCTTGATGACGCAGGGTGAATAGCACAATCACTACCACGAGACAGAAGGTGAAAAGCAGGCGCGAGGCGGGGACAGGCGAGGGCTGGCCGGTCGCCTTGCGATATCCAAAGTAAGCGCCCGCAACGAACAGAAGTTGCCAGGCCAGGATGTTAAAAAATCCAAGGTTAAGCCATGACGGGTTGTGAGCCGGACCTCCGATGCCCCATTGCGCTAAGAGCCACAGGGTGATGCTGAAGAGCCAAACGAGCACATTTCGGCCTCGCGCCATCTGCTCAACTACGAAGGGGACGAGCAGGAGGAAGACGCAATACATGGGCAGAATGTCGAACAAGTTGGGCTGGTAAATCAAGGTTGCGCCGTGCCACCAGGCTGTCCACAAAGAAGAGAAGCGCGGAGCAATGGACAAGCCTCCCCAGAGGCCGGCGAGAAGAGCAAAGGAGTAAAGGCAGAGATGAGCCAGATAAAGATCGCGGGCGCGACGTAGGGCGCGATGGCGGAGAGCAGTCCGGCCGGACTTGACCAATGTGCGTCCGTATACCATCCCAGTAACCAAACCTGACATGAACACAAAGCCTTCAGCCACCGAGACAAAGCCGAAGACTTGACTTACAAAACGGTGTAGGGGATGCCGCGGCAGGTGGTTGACCATTATTAAGACGAGGAGAAATCCGCGTAGCGCGTCTACCCGTGCGTCGCGACCGATGGGACCGAGCCAGACGCTTCGCTCCGATGGATGGTTCTTCTTGAGAACAATGGTGCGGTCCGCAAGTTCGGTCGCGCTGGTCGTCACTGTGGGGTTTTCACGAGTCCTGCAACATTTGCGAGGTCGAGTGATTGTAATCCCGAGTCCGCGATCAAGCTGGCAATTAAGAGTGGCCTGTCGGATTTTGGGGAAATTGGTTGCAAGCACTGCGAACAGTGCACTTTAGCTGCCAACCTCGGCAGGCTGATGCTAAGCCATTGGTGCGTCGAACAGATGCATCGAGTGGGGGAATCACGATTCCGGTGAAATGCTCCAGGGTTCCCGGCTACATGTGAAATCTATTGCGGTTTTGTTGGCGGTTCGCGATCGCGAGGTTCGCACTCTTGTACATGGCCCCTGGGCAACGGAACCAAGGTAACTACCCGTTCCGGCGTCTGATCGGCTTGTGGTAGTGTTGCAAATACCCCCAATTTCCTAAATTTGGCTGGTTTTAGTGCCCTCCGTGTCGGAGAAATCGAAGCCGGGAATTTACGTCGCCTGGAAGACGGTGACTTACCGCAGCGTGCTGCTCATTCTGCTGGCGGTGGTGTTTATCTTCGCCGTCGGGCTGCATTTTGCATTCCCGCAGTTCACTGAAGCGGGACTGAAGACCGCGAATAAGTTGGCCACGGGCATTTTGGAGAAGGTAGCCGGCGCTGCCCCCGGTCCAGAGAAGTCACCCGGTGGCAACGCGCAGCAGGCGCACTTCACGGCGATCGATGGAACGGTAAGAATCAAGAAATCCAGCAGCAATAGCTGGATGACGGCTGACTACAGCTTGCCCCTGGAGCAGGGCGATGTAGTGCAGACCGGGTCCGAAGGCATGGCCAAGATCGTCTTCAATGACGGCACCAACTATACAGTTAAGCAGGACTCGCTGATTGTGATCGAGGAGAACTCGGCCAATGATAAGCAGCAGACCAACGTAGCGGTCGCGGTCAGCACCGGCACGGTGGATCTGACCACAGCTACGTACGTCCAAGGGTCGAGGTCACAAGTAATCGTGGATGGAGCGACGGCTTCACTGGCTCCGGAGAGCGCCGCGATCGTGCACAATGATCCCAAGAGTGATCAGCACGAAATTTTGATGAAGAAGGGCAGCAGCAACATTGCCCGTAATGGGGAAACGGTGCGCTTGTCGGATTGGGAAAAGGTGAGCTTCCAGGCCCAGTCTCCGCGAATGGCAAAAGTAAAGGAAATTGGGCCGCCCACGCCGATTTCTCCCGCCAACATGATGCCGATTTTCATTTCAGGGGAACCGAAACCAGTCGAATTCTCCTGGACCCCAATGACAAATGCTGCCGGATACCGGCTGCGAGTTTCCCGCAACCCGTACTTTTCTTCCACCATTGTCGATCGCAAGGTGCCGACGGCCGATGTTAACGTCACGGGACTGGGGGAAGGCGCGTATTACTGGATGGTGCAGTCTTATGACGTTGATAATAAGGAGTCGGTAGAAAGCGAGAAGAACCGGTTCACCATAATTCCCAAAGGGAAGGATACGGTCGCCATTAACCTGGATTTGGACCCTTTTATTCAACACGGACATGTGATCGAAGTGACCGGCAAAACCGAAGCGGGCGCCCGGGTCATGGTGAATGGCCGGGAAGTGCCGATGATAACCAATGACGGCAGCTTTCACTACTTCACTCCGTCGCTGCCGCCGGGAGAGAGCGTAATTACTGTGACCGCACAAAATTCTCAAGGCGGAGTCAATACCCAACAGAAGAAGGTTGTGATTCAGTAGGCGGGATGTGGGGAGTTGCCAGTAAGTCAACAGGTCAAGGGCTTTCGTTTCCGACAAGGATATGTAACATCCCATAGAATGAAGAAACGCTGGTTTCAGAAGAAGAAATGAAGAGCCGGAACCGGAAACACAGGGGTTAAAGAGCAAAGAGTCATGTCATCGAACGGATTTCATTCCAGCGCATCGCGCTTCCACAACCTGAGATCTCTATTCAGTGTCTTTTCCAGTGACTTGGCTATAGACCTGGGTACGGCCAACACGCTGGTGTACGCGCGCGGCAAAGGGATCGTCGTCAACGAACCCTCGATCGTGGCCATCAATAAGAACACCGGAGAAGTAGAAGCGGTTGGTAAAGAAGCCAAGGAGATGCTGGGCCGCACTCCGGGGAACATTGTAGCCATCAAGCCGATGAAAGATGGCGTGATTGCAGACTTCAAAGTCACCGAAAAAATGTTGAATTACTTCATCCAGAAGGCACACAACCGGAAAATGCTGGTGCATCCGCGAATCGTAATCGGCGTGCCTTCAGAGATTACGCAGGTAGAAAAGCGGGCGGTGATGGACTCTGCCTACCGCGCCAAAGCCAGCGAAGTTTACCTGGTGGAACAGGCCATGGTGGCGGCCATCGGCGCGGGACTGCCGATCACCGAGCCCAGTGGCAACATGGTGGTGGACATCGGTGGAGGCACGACTGATATTGCGGTGATTTCGCTGAGCGGCATCGTCTATTCGCGTTCCGTGCGTATGGCCGGAAACCAAATGGATGAGGCCATCATGAACTACCTCAAGCGCAAATATAATTTACTCATCGGCGAGCGCACCGCGGAACAGATTAAGATTGAAATTGGAAGCGGTTACCCGCTGGATAAACCGCTCACCATGGAGATCAAGGGCCGCAACCTGATCGAGGGCGTGCCCAAAACCATCACCGTGGACGACAGCGAGATTCGCGAGGCGCTCAGCGAATGCGTTTCGACCATCATGAATGCGATTCGCGTGGCGCTGGAGCGTACACCGCCCGAACTTTCGGCCGACATCAGCGATCGCGGTATCGTCCTTACCGGCGGTGGCGCGCTGTTGAAGAATTTGGATAAACGTATCCGCGAAGAAACCGGGTTGCCGGTCTCGATTGCCGATGATCCGCTCTGCAGTGTGGTGCTGGGCACCGGCAAGATGCTCAGCGACTTTAAGCTTCTGAGAAAGATCTCGATCGAATAGCAGTTTCGAGTTCCTGCTTCGAGTTTCAGACAGTGAATCGGAAACACGGTAGAAACTTGAAACCAGAACCTTGAAACTGGAGTCATGGAATCCGTTCTCGCCCGCTATCGAAACCTCATCGTGCTCATGGCAGTTCTGTTTGTCCAAGTGCTCGGGTTGGGCGTGCAGGTCAGGCGTGCCGCCGAGGACGAACCCAGCCGCCTTATCCGCATCTGGACGGTGAGCGCTGTCACCCCCGTCGAAAAAGGACTGGTGTGGATACAGAGCGGCACCAGCTATTTGTGGCATAACTATTTTTACTTGCGTGGGGTCCGCGCAGAAAACCGCGAGCTAAAAGAAGAGATCGAACGTCTGCGGGTGCAACAAGTGCGCCTGAGTGAAGATGCTGAGCAAGCACGCCGCTTGCAGGCTTTGCTGGCCTTTAAGGAACAATTCATCTCGAAAACCACTGCAGCGCAAGTAATCGGGTCCAGTGGCAGCGCGCAGTCGCGGTCGATTTACATCGATAAAGGATCGGGTGACGGAGTCAAGCCGGATATGGCTGTGATTACCGCTGACGGCATCGTGGGCAAGGTGCTGCGAGTATTCAATTCGACATCGCTAGTGCTGCTAATCGACGACCAGAGCAGTGGGGTAGGAGCATTGCTAGCCAAATCGCGGTTGCAGGGCGTGCTGCGCGGCACCCCAGCCGGTGAGATTCGCTTAGAAAATGTAACCAATGACCAAGCCGTGCAGCCCGGCGAGACCGTGGTCACCAGCGGGGGCGATCGCATTTTCCCCAAGGGGTTGCCAGTGGGCACCGTCAGCAAAGCTTCCCAGGGCAAGGAAACTTTTCTCGACATTCGGGTGAAGCCTGCTGCCAATCTGGGCAAGTTGGAAGAAGTGCTGGTGATTACGCAAAAGGACGAGCGCACCCCATTGCTGAGCGAGACAGCTCCCTCGCGTGCTGTGGATGTGCTGGCCTCGCGATTGCCATCGGTGCCGGAAAAGCCGGTGGCGAATGATCCTGGTAAGGTGACCACTGGTAAGGTGACCACTGGGGCTACCGGTATTGCAATGGCTCCGCAGGTGGACAGCCAGCTCTCAAAAAGCGTTGTGCTGGGCACAACTTCCAGATCGGCGCAAAATTCACCAGCACCAGCAGTGAGATCTCCCCAGGTGAACCTGACTACGACGGTGGCGCCAGGGGGGATGGCGACAAAGGCACCAGCAAATGCGTCCGCAACGGCTACAAGTCAGTCGAAAATCGTTACGAACCCGCCCGCGGTGGTGAAATCGCCGACGACTCAGAAGCCAGTGCCCGCACCTGCGCTGACGGTCGTGGATAACGGCGCGAAACAGGTGCCGATCCAACCCAAACCGGCCCAATCCAAACCGATCCAATCGAACGGGCAATCCAAAACAGATCAGACACCGCGGGATCCGGCCAAACCTAACCAATCGGCTCAGTTTCCCTCTGCAAAGCAACCTGGTCAGGGTCAGCCCAGTCAGGGGCAGCCAGGCCAGGCTCAAGCGCAGGAGGACAAGCCACAATAGCCGTGCCGATCACCTACACATCAGGGGAGCAAGTTGAAGTCTACCGGTTCAGCGTGCCGGTTACGATCGGTGTCCCCTTGCTCGCTCTTTTCCTGCAAGCGTGGCTGCCGTTGCGTTTGCACTTCTTTTCGATTTTCGATCTGCCCCTGCTGGTCACGATTTTCTTCGCCATGGCGCGCCGCAGCCAGGTTTCAGGACTGCTGACCGGATCGATTGTCGGCCTACTGCAAGATTCGCTTACCCATCAGCCAATTGGAGTCTATGGAATTGCGAAGACTGTCGTGGGCTACGGCGCTTCTTCGCTCGGCATCAAGCTGGACGTGGAGAATGCCGGGACGCGTCTGCTGGTCACCTGGCTTTTCTACGTGGTCCACGAGATTGTTTATTTCCTGGTGGCTCGCGGCCTGGTGGGGTTAACGGTGCAATGGAGTTGGCCGCATGAGTTTTGGTCCGCACTGGCCAACGGTTTGGTAGGAGTATTCTTGTTTGCCCTGCTCGACAAGTTCAAGCGAAGAACATAATAGAGGAGCAGTTCTCAGGTTCAGTCGATAGATTCGCGAAGACGGCGTTCCCAGCGGCTCTGTCCTTTCGTCATCTAAAGTCTCAACTCCTACAAATTAATGCAAGCGTTACAATGAAGTTACCTCCGCCAATTGCGTCCACGAGGACGAACTGTGTCCGGGATAACATGCGTGGTGAAAAAGCTGCGCCGGAATGATCCTTGATTAAGAACAGGCAAGTGGGAACCGAGAATTGATGTTTGGCCGCGACGAAAAACTGTCGTCTGTCCGCCTTACGGCGGTGCAGTACATTATCCTCGCCATCTTTCTGATCCTCGCCTACGGGCTGTGGCGGTTGCAGGTGATGCAGAGTGAGTTCTATGCAGGCCTGGCAGAGAGGAACCGGGTACGCACCGTACCCATCCTGGCGCCGCGCGGCAAAATCCTGGACCGCGAAGGCCGCGTTATCGTGGATAACTATCCTTCGTTTACAGCACTGTTGTTGCGTGATTCATTACGCGACCTCAGTGCTGATGCCGACTTGATCGCCAAGGGCCTGAACATGAATCCCAGCGAGGTCCGTGAGCATATTCGGAAATTCGCGTCCATGCCGCAATACCAGCCAATTTTCCTCAAGGACGACATCACGCCCGACGAACTGGCTTTCGTCGAGTCTCATCGCAACGAATTACCTGAGCTCGATACCATCATGGCCCACCGCCGCCTCTATCCGCGCAAGGGATTTATGGCCCACCTCGTGGGGTACGTTGGTGAAGTCAGCGAGGACATGCTGAACCAACCCCAGTGGGAGTTCTACAACCCGGGCGACGTAGTAGGAAGGTCAGGCATAGAACTCCAGTACAACCAGATGTTGATGGGCAAGAACGGCGCGCGGCGGACTATCGTCAACAGCCGCGGCAAAGAAGTGCAAAGTCTAAGCGAAACGCCTGCCGTTCCCGGCACCCAGCTCAAGTTGACAGTGGATATTGACCTGCAGATTGCGGCTGAGGAAGCGATTGAAGGCAAGAATGGAGCCATTATCGCGATGGATCCCCGGACGGGAGAGATTCTCGCGATGGTGAGCCGCCCCACCTTCGACCCCAATAATTTCGCGGTTCGAATCTCGCGCGGCGAGTGGAATAAGCTGGTCACCGATCCCGACAAACCGCTGTTGAACAAAGCCATCCAGGCGCAACTGGCGCCCGGTTCGACGTTCAAGATCATCATGTCAGTTGCCGGCTGGCAGGAAGGTGTCGCCCAATCTCTTAATGTGCACTGTAACGGCGGTGCTAATTTTTATGGCCGGCGCTTCGGGTGCTGGGTGAAGCAAGGCCACGGCGCAGTCGATCTGACAAAAGCAATTTACCAATCCTGCGATGTCTTCTTTTACACCCTGGCCGAAAAGCTGGGCATCAACCGCATCGCCAAATATGCTACGGCTCTTGGATTGGGACAGAAGACGGGGATTGATCTGCCCCAGGAAGTAAGCGGAGTAATGCCCTCCGAGGAATGGAAGATTCGCAATTTCAAGCAGAAGTGGTTTGCCGGTGAAACCATTTCGGTCGGCATCGGCCAGGGCGCAGTGGCGACGACGCCCGTGCAGCTTATGCGTGCCATTGCCGCGATCTCGATGGGGGGACGCATGGTCGTTCCCCATGTCGCAAACCCGTCTGAATTTCCGCAAGCCTACGTCGCCGCCAATCACTATATGGACGTGAAGAACATTCCAATTGAACCGAGCGGATGGAACCTGATCACAGACGCGATGGGGAGAGTACTGCTGCCAGAAGGTACGGCGCCATCGGCGCACATCCCCGGAATAGATATAGCCGGAAAAACGGGATCGGCGCAGATCGTCTCGCTGGCCACTCGCGCCAAGCATGAGAACAGCGAAGCTCTCGCGCAGAACGGGTGGTTCGTGGGATTCACGCCACGACGCAATCCAGAGATCATTGTCGCCGTGTTGTTCGAAGGGGGTGAGCACGGCAGGTTGGCGGCGCGTCTGGCGACCCAGGTGATCAAGGCCTACGTAGACAAGCAACGCCGGCTGCCCTCCAAGGTAGCGAAACAAGACCACAAAGTGGATGTGGGAGCGATTTGGAATGAGGCTGGCGACGAAGAGTTTCATGGAGGACGTTTCTTGATTGACGTTGCCAAGCCCCGATTGCCGTTGGCTACGGCCGCGCCGGGGCTCAGGTAATCACATGTCCCGATATGTTTCATTCCGCGATTTTGATTGGCTACTGCTGATTTTCGTGCTGATGATCTGTGGGCTCGGCATTATGGAGATCCGCAGCGCCACCGCGCACACGCAGTTTGCAGGTGCGCACATCAAGCAAGTTTATTGGGTCATGGGAGGAGTCGGGGCCATGTTCCTGATGAGCCTGATTAACTACCAGGCCATGCTCGACAAAGTGCATTGGTTGTACATTGCGGCTCTCACGTCATTAATGTTGGTACTCATCTTCGGACAAAAGTACAAAGGGGCGCGGCGCTGGGTCAAACTACCCGGGATGCACTTTCAACCGTCTGAATGGGTCAAGTTGATCCTCATTTTGGCGGTGGCCAAGTATTTCGCGGACTTGCAACAAAGGGAGTTATCCTGGCCGGAGTTTATCAAGGCCGGAGCCATCGTCGGCGTGCCGATGCTCATGGTGCTAAGGCAGCCGGATCTGGGAACGGCTCTCACCTACTTGCCCATCGCGGTCATTGGTTCATTCCTGGGAGGGGTCCGGCTCAAGCAGGCATTGATCGTGATTTTGGCGGCGGTGTTGCTGATGCCGCTGGCGTGGCACGCCTTAAAGCCCTATCAGCGCGATCGCCTCACCAGTTTCATGCATCCTGACGCCGACAGTCAGGACAAAGGCTACCAGGTGAACCAATCGTTGATAGCGGTCGGGTCAGGGGGGATCTGGGGCAGTACGGAAGGCTCGCAGACTCATCTGGCCTTTCTGCCCGTTCCCCAAACCGACTTTATTTTCGCGGCTTTTGCCGAGGAACACGGATTTGTGGGGGCATTAGGGGTTCTGCTGTTATACTTTATTGTGCTGATGCGTTTGACGCAGAACGCGCAGACGGCGCCCGACCGCGCCGGCACGTTCGTGGTCATGGGTGTGGTGGCGGTGCTTAGTTTTCACATCCTGGTCAACGTCGGCATGGTGGTCGGCTTTATGCCGGTCACGGGAATACCCTTGCCATTAATGAGTTATGGCGGGTCTTCCGTCCTGTTTATGTTTCTGGCGCTGGGCATGGTAATGAACGTCCGCATGCGCCGTTTCGTGAACTGAGGCAGGGCGGAGACGGCAAGGATGATGCGGCGCTTGCCATAGCGCGGACAGAAAACAAGATCCGATTACGACCGCCCTCGCGTTAGAAGGGCACTCACCGGCCAGAAACAGAGTTAGAGGCCGGGCAGGATTGAAGCAAAGGCGCTGCCAGGCGGGTAACGGCCCCCCAGATCTCTGAGAACGAGATTGAGAGAGCGGTCACAAACTTGGTGAAGCGCACATGCGATAAGTGCAAAAGATTCCAAAGCTTGCGCAATGGATTCGGCCCCCGAGGGTACTCCGGGGACTAAGCCGTTCGCCGTCCGTATTTCCGGCGGCGTTTGTAATCGCTAGGCTCGATCCTCCCTGTCTTTTCCTCTCTTTGTTCCGGTGAACTTCCACCGCCGCTTGGCGGCAGGACCGGAGTTCGAATGACAAAAGAATTGTTTGTGTCTTCCACGCCTCATGAAACCAAAGTGGGGATGGTGGAAGAGGATCAGCTCGCTGAGATCTATCTCGAGCGAGAAAACGAATATACCCTGGCTGGTTCCATCTACAAAGGCAGAGTCACCCGCGTACTTCCCGGCATGCAGTCCGCCTTTGTGGATATCGGCCTGGAACGCGATGCTTTCCTCTATGTCTCCGATTTCATGGAGTTAAGCGAGCACGACGACGACTTGGATGAAGTGATTCCCGCGCCTCGTCAATTCCAGGATCATCAAGTTCGCGAGCACACCTTCAAGCAGCCGGGGCTAGAGGGTGGGGCTGCAGCAGCGGCGCCTGCCGTGGCAGTGGAGCCGGAAGCACGACTTGAGGGTCAAGACCCGACGAGTGGAATGGCGTCCATTACGGAGGTATCGCCAGTCGGCGGCGTTCCATCTGAAGTCCAGAGTTCCGAGCAGGATCAGGATAAAGATCAGCGCGGGGGATGGCGGGGCCGCCGTCGCCGCGGCCGCGGGGGCCGTCGGAACATGCCTGAGTCCCGTTTTGCGCGGCCTCCGGAAAGCTCAAATCCTGGTCGCGGTTCGGAAGCCCGCGGCACCGAAAGTCGCTCTCATCAGAGCAGAAGTCCGGAATACGGCCCACCTCCGGGATACCAACCCATCATTCTCCCTGGCGAGTCCATTTCCAAATACCAACGTTTGCAGCAGCCGCCCCGGCCGGCTGGTGGGCGTACCAGTGCGGCTCAGCATTCCGACGTATCGCCCGGGATCGCAGGAAGTTTTCCCGAAGATGAGCCTTTGTTTGCCAAGAACCAGGCCGAACCTCTGCACGAGCAACACGATCCACATCTGGCAGTGGAACCACAGCAGCAGGAGTCTCAGCAGCACGCATATGAGCGTGAGCAAGAACGCTTGGAACGCATGAATGTGGCTTCGATCTTTGGCGGGGATGCCGCGGAGACGGGCGACTCGGAAACCGAAGAGGAGGTTATCGAAAAGGAGGACTCGCGAGCGGGCTACCCCATTTCCAGCCCGAGCGGGCACTTGCCGACCTCCTATGTGGGTGCGGCGGGAACTGTTGCCGAAGAAGAGATTGAAGAAGAGGAAGCCGACCTGGCGAATTATGCCGAGCAGCTCGAAGAAGATGACGCTTTTGAAGAACTGGAAGAAGAGACCAGTGCCGCTGAAGACTATCGCGAGCCGATAACGGCGCAGGTCGCCACGACGGGTGGGCAACTCCAGCAGGTGACTCCGCTTGAGACATTCCCACACGAGGCGAAACAACCAACCAGCGAGGAAAGCGAGGAAGAAGACAGCGAACTGGAGATCGAGGAAGCGCAGGCCGAAGCCGAAGCCCTGTTGGACGCCGAGGCTGAGGGAAATACAAATCTGGAAGCTCGGGCTGAAGTGCGTGCCCCGGCAGGTACCGCAGGCTACACGCAACGCGCGCCCCGGCCGGCATTTGACCCACGCCGCCAGCGTGGACGCCGTGGCGGGCGCCGCTTCCGTCGGCAGGATTCCCGTCCCACGCCCCTGATTACTGATTTGCTCAAGGAAGGCCAGGAAATTCTGGTGCAGATCGCCAAGGAGCCCATCGGCAAAAAAGGCGCGCGCATCACCAGTCACATTGCGTTGCCCGGACGCTTTCTGGTGTACATGCCGACGGTGAATCACACTGGAGTTTCGCGCAAGATTTCTTCGGAAGATGAGCGCCAGCGGCTTAAGCGGCTGGTTCTCAGCGAACGCGAGAATGGACATGGCGGGTTCATCGTACGTACCGCCGCTCAAGGTGCGTCGGAAGATGAGCTACGCGCTGACATCCGCTTCCTCAAGAATCTGTGGTCAGAAATCAAGAGCCGGGCGGAAAGCGGCAAATCCCCGGCGCTTTTGCGTTTTGCCAACCGTTTCCAGCCTGCGCTGGTCAGGCGGGTGAAGCTCTACACCAAAGAAACGCCGCTGTTCGAACAATTCGGGTTGACCGAGGAGATTAATAAAGCCCTGAAGTCGAAAGTATGGCTGAAGAGCGGCGGCTACATCGTGATCAATCAAACGGAAGCGTTAGTGGCGATAGACGTCAATACGGGCAAGTTTGTTGGCAAGACGGCCCGGTTGGAAGACACCATCGTCAAGACCAACGTCGATGCCATCAAAGAGATCGTGCGGCAGATTCGGCTGCGCGACCTGGGCGGCATCATCGTCATTGACTTCATTGATATGGACGAGCGCCGCAACCGTCAGAAGGTCATGCAGGCGCTGGAAGAAGCTCTGAGGCATGACCGCGCGCCGTCGAAGGTTCTTCAGTTTAACGATTTTGGATTGGTAGCGATTACACGCAAACGCGTCAAGCAATCGCTGGAGCGCACCATCGGTTCACCGTGTCCCTATTGCGAGTCCACGGGATTTGTGAAGTCGGTAACCACGATATGCGACGAGATTTACATGGAAATGCGCAAGTTGGCGAAACATTTTGAACACAGCGACGTGATGCTGCGGGTAAACCCGGAAGTCGCCAAAGTGCTGAAGGTGAACAATGGACGCTGGCTGAGCGAGATGGAAGAGCTCATCAAGAAGACCATTATTGTCAAGTCAGATCCGGCGCTGCACCAGGAGAAGTTCGATATTAATTAGTGAAATAGAGCATGCCGCTTCGTAAGAAGCGGCATGCTTCCCAACCCGGAGCCCGCCCTCCGCGATTAGTCGGAGTTGATCCCTGGCTCTTCCTTAGAATCCCCTCGTACCGTTGGGTGTTTATCCCAGCTTCTGCCAACTCCCTCATCCTAAAAGGTCATCCAAACACTCGGTTAACGACCCGAATGGCTAAAAAGCCGGAGGGGACAACAGTGCGAGCACATTGAACCACGTTGAATGTGCATATGGCCTGAGAACGGAGCGTGTATGGGAACCCAGGGAATCGTTACCACAATTACTCGTCAGGAATGGCTTGAGCCCGCGGAAGTGCGCGTTCAAAAACTGCTGCACAACGCTTTTGCAAGCGGAGGACGAGGTGGACAAAAGGTTAAGAACTTCCTACATGGCACATGGCTGGGTCATCCCCTACACGTGATACTCACCGATGTGCCCATCGGCGCCTGGACGGCGGCGCTGGTGTTTGATCTCTTAGAAGTAACTAGCCAGCGAAGAGAGTTTGCCGTAGCGGCCGAAAAATCCATTGCGGTGGGTCTGGTGGGCGCAGCTGGGGCGGCTGTGACGGGTCTAACCGATTGGCAGGATATTGACCCACCTGCACGGCGAGTTGGCCTTGTCCATGGTTTGATAAATGTTGCCGGGGTTGCACTGTTTGCGACTTCCCTGATACTGCGCAAGCGCAAGGCGCGATCTTCTGGACGTATTTTGGCCGCGCTGGGATATGCGGTAGCGACGGCTGCTGCCTATCTCGGGGGGAACCTCGTCTATGAGCAGGGCATCGGTGTCGATCACGCAAACAGAGAAAAGCTGCCGGAAAAATTCGTTCCCGTCTTTTCGGAATCGGAGTTAGGTGACGGCGAATTAAGGCGCGCGGAGCATGATGGAGTGCCCATCCTGCTGGTGCGTCGTGGTAAGCGAATCTTCGCGCTGGCTGAGACGTGCTCCCATTTGGGCGGACCGCTGTCTGAAGGGAAACTCAGGGGTAACAGTGTGCAATGTCCCTGGCACGGTTCGCGGTTTGCGCTGGAAGATGGCCGCGTTCTAGATGGGCCTGCGGTCCATCCTCAGCCCTGCCTTGAGGCCCGCGTACGAAACGGAAAAATCGAACTGCGCAGGTTCAAGCCTGACGCCGAGAGAAAAATGGCTCCAAGTAAGGCGAGTCCATCGAAGTCCTCAGACGCTCAGGAGTCAGAAGAGAAAACCGGTACGGGAGGCTGAACAATAGCGCTGGGCTACTAAATCAACTCATCGTTTTCCGAGGACTTGGAAAGCGATATAGAACAATTGCGCGATGGTCGCTGCAACCATCACGTAAGTGGCTAGTTCCATTCTTCTGCCTGACTCCCTGACTCCACGGACTACGTCAACCATATCGTTTGTAATCTCTAGCAATGTTTCCGTGAGTCGCTCCAGGTGGTCGACGGACAGCCGCATTTTGTCGGACACGCGGGCCGTATCGGTCAGGGCCGTTGCCGTGCGTTCACTGTTACGGATATCGAGCTCGGTCTTGCACGCGGCCCACCACGGACTTCCTGGAGGATTGTCGTACATCCGCTGGCGAATCTCTTCGTAGGAGCGGCCACGCAACAATTGCACCAGCGCCTGTACGCTGGTGAGTTCCGGAGGGTTCTGTGTCGTGGTCGCCATTCGCCCTGTAAGGGTAGCAGCAAAAGACAATTCGGCTCAGATGACCGAAGTCCAATGGCCTCTAGCACTTTCAGGGCTTTCTGGCTTGAATTTCGGGATTTAACCAGGGCTAGAGAACACGCAATATCGCTGAGAAAGCAGGGAGCGATGCCGCCTGCAAGCGGTCGCATTCCATGCCGGCGTTACCTACAGGCTCTCTCGTATGGTGAGATCACCAGCACCGAGGTGGGCGTGCAACCGGTACTTGCCCGGACCTTTTTGCTGAAACGAACGAAATAAGCCTTCTTTGGAAATGTTGAATGCCGAGGCGTCAATGTCACCGGCGAGCACGGAGGCGTCGCGGTAACCGTACTCCTCGGGATGGGCGATTTGGATTTCGAGATCACCGGCGTGGGCTTCAACGTCTTTGTTGCCTTCGATACTCTCGATCTTCATGTCACCAGCGGTAAGGCGCACCCAGAGATCGGAGTGCCGCGGCACCTCGATGGTGGCGTGGAAATTGTTGTGTGGCGTGTCGGTGACGGCAATTTCCGCCCCGGATCCGTTGGTCTTAATCTGCACTTTGATTTTCTTGAGTCGCTCCCGGGTGCCAGCCCGATAGGTCACGACGATGGCACTTGAGTCGCTGCCGCTGATGGTGTAATCGCCGGCACTCAGACGCATGCGAATCGACCCGCCAGGGGAGAACTTCTGCTCGACTACGGCTTCATTTTGGCTCCGCTGCGCGGCGACGGTACTGGCGGTAAGCAATAAGGTGAGGAGAACCAGGCGTTTCATAAACACCTCTGCCAGGTAGGATACGCACGGCTGGCGATGTTAGTTCCGGAAAAGGATTAGCAGCAGTCCGGTCGGTCTACTCTAGTGGCCTTCGAGCCCTCCCTGGGCAAGCGTCTTCACGACCACTTCTGAACGTTCGCCGAGCTTTTGTAAAGAAGCTTTAATGGCTTCGGCTTGATCTTGCATACCGCCTCGCTGGGTGGCGAGCCCGAGTGCCGTACCGGCTTCTTCGGTGAGGGCGCGGGCAATTTCGAGCAGAACCAGCAACCCATCGGCGTGGAGTTTCCACACTGAGGCTGAATTCTGGGAGCGCTTAAGTTCCGCAATTTCTGTGCCTATACGAGCGATTACAGCGACGATTCGCAGCAGGATACGCGCGACATCAGCACGAAGACTCTTTTCCTCAAGATAGCCGGCGCAGTAGGCATCAACTTCCGCGGGGCTCAGCGTCAGGTTGAAGAAGCGCATGGGCACGACCTGACGAAATTTGGGGTCCGCCACACGCACGAAAACCCGGATTGACTCTTCAATTCTTCGTAGCTTGCTCTGTTCCATGGAGAGCTGTTGAGGAGTGATTGGTGGAGCAATTGTCGTAGCAAAATTCTTAAATGGCGTCGGAGGGTTGTGCCGCTCGCGGCTTGAATTACCGCCCGCGGCGGCGGCAGCGGCGGCGGTGCGCGGGGTCGTGCGGCGTATCGGAGGCCGACGATCGAGTGCCTTCTTGAGGTTGGAAACCCGCTGGAATTTTTCCAAAGCGCTGCCGTAGTCACTCTTAAGCAGTTCGGACTGGTTCATCGCTGCCACATGCTCCACTGTCACATCCATGCCATCCACATTGCCGAGAATACTGCCGCCTTGTTCTTCCAGGGCCACGGCGAAATTTTGGATTTCGGAAGCGGCCAGCCGAAACAGTTCGTCGAATTTTTTGCCGAAGGCAGCGTTATAAGGGGCAATCGTGGCTAGCACACCCGGATGGTAGAACGACGAGTCGAGCGACTGTTTTAGCTCGCGGACCCGCTGAATTATGCCGGAATCGATCAACGAGTTGAAGTCTGGGAAACTCTCCACCTCCTGTTGTAGCGGATCGAAGCGGCGCAACAGTTGGACGTGCTCTTCCGGCAGCGACGGCACATCGGTGTCCGCCAGGATCTCGATTAGAGCAATTTCATAGGGCGAAAGTGGCAGAGAGCCATCCAAACCGTAACCACGGCGCTCCCATTGTCCAGGAACCCGTGGGTAACGGTACAAAAAGGTCGCTATCAGATCGGTCTTGTCACGGTTGACGTCGGTCAGTTCTTTCTTGCGGGTGAAATAGCGAAGCATGGCTTCGGCAGATTCGGGATCGGTATCGGCGGTGAAGCCCCGGCGGAGCATGGCAGGGGTGATGGCCAAGTCGAGCAGTCGCAGCCAGCGCCGCATCTTGCCGAGGGTCTCGTGAACATCGCCTTCACTCTGTTGCAGGGAAATTGCTTCCAGCCCAAGCGGGACGGGAACCTCCCCGTCAATGGAACTCTGTAGGAGCTTCTCGAAGAAGCCCTGCACAGTGGCAAGAATAGCCAGTTCCCACTTAGGATCCTCGACCACACCGGCTCCTCGGAACCTGAGTCTCCCTCAGGCGGTTTGGGTTAACAGTTGGTAACATTTAGTTAAGCCGAAAGCTTGATGCTGCGCAAGTTACTCCCGATAGGAGCGCCCGATGGGGCTCGAGTGACGCTAAACGCCGGTTTGGAAGACAGGCAGCACCCCCCAGATAGATTGGCTTTAGCAGTCTGTGGAAATAAATTCACCCACCATTCATCAAAACGCAACCTTCCCGTAATACGAGCTGCCTAGCATCGACCTATCGTCACTCTCAGCGCACTCTGGAGGTAGGTTATGCGTAAGTCTCTGTGCTCCCTATTCCTGATGGCATTGATTTCGAGCGTGCTCTGGCTGAGCCCAGCCACAGCCCAGGTAGACCGGGGCTCGATAGTCGGCACGGTGAAGGATTCGACAAATGCAGTGTTGCCGGGTGCGCGCGTGGAGCTGCAGCAGAAGGGGCCCTCGGCTGTGTCGGACAACCAAGGTCAGTTCATGATTTCCAATCTGCCACCGGGCGATTACACCATCATCGCGTCTTATGTGGGCTTCTCGCCGTTTTCAACCTCCATCACGGTGAAGGGTGGGCAGGTCGCCCACCTGGACGCCATCCTGAAGGTCGGGCAGCCGAGTGAGGTGGTCACCGTTAGTGCGGACCGCGCATTGGGCGAGGCCGAGGCCATCAACATTGAGCGCACAGCAGACAATATCGTGCAGGTGTTGCCGTCGAAGGTCATTAACAGCTTGCCCAATACGAATGTCGCCGACGCGGTCGGGCGCTTGCCTAGCGTTTCACTTGAGCGGGATGAAGGTGAAGGAAAATATGTCCAGATCCGCGGGACCGAACCTCGGCTTAGCAATACAACGGTGAACGGAGTGAATCTGCCCTCTCCCGAGGGGAACGTCCGTAACATTAAGCTCGATGTCATTCCCTCAAGCGTTTTCGAGCGCATCGAAGTGAACAAGACGCTCACTGCCAATCAGGACGGCGATGCCATAGGCGGCTCGGTTAACTTAGTGACCAAAACTCCTGGCGAGAGGCCGCTGTATGAGATCGAAGGGCAGGGAGGTTATACAAACATTCTCGGGGGACGTTGGCTGACCGCCTACAATGGCACCATTGGCCAGCGTTTCGGCGAGAACAAGAAATTCGGCTTTTTGTTGGGTGGGACGTACGACTGGAACGGCCGCGGCATCAACGACCTCGAGCCGGCGCCGACTACCATTACCGACCAGGCTGGCGTGCCTCATCCTTATTTTGCTGGAGCGCGCCCACAATATCGGCGGCCAGGACTTCGCTACTACAAGATTCAACAATGGCCGGATCAGCAACCCCAGCATCGACATCGGCCTGAATACGAGCGACCCATACGCGCCCAAGTTTCCTGTCCTTGATGGCACAAACGTTTTTGACCCGACGACCTACTCCATATCGGAGGTCCAGCTACCCCACTACCACAGCACACAATTGAATTTCCAGGGCGCCGCGTCGGTCGCTCGGCGTTACAGTGTTCACGAGCACTATGGCACTCTCCAGTTTGGGATAAAGATTCGAAACGCTCACAAAACGCAAACCCAAGAGGACCAGATTTATTGTCCTGCCAATGGGACGAACTTCGCGCTAAGCCAGGTATTGGGAACCTTCAGCAATCCCAATTATTACGAAAAGGCGTACCAGTATGGTCCGTTGTCCGATTACAGCAAGATCAACAACCTGATCAGTAGCAACTTGGGAACTGGACTTGTACTGGATCCCAACGCCAGCCTTTTGCAGTCACTGCCCGCTGATTTTGATGCTAACGAGCGCGTCTATGCCGGGTTCGTGATGAACACTATCGGGTTCGGCAAACTGAGCCTGCAAAGCGGCGTTCGCTTTGAGGCAACCGATGCCAGCTACCTGGCAAAGCAGGTGGCTCAAGACACTAGCGGGAACGTCTTGCCAGCCACGCCTATCAATGGCAGCTCCAGCTACGTGAACATTCTGCCCAGCATTCAAGTGCAGTACCGGATTCAGAAGGACACAAATCTTCGCGGTATCTTTGGGATTGGTATCTCTCGGCCCAATTTCGCGGACATTGTGCCCTCCCGCCAGGTCGATCCAAACACTACTACTCCCTTTCCCCAGATAGTCGTTGGTAATCCCGCCTTGAAGCCAACCAAAGGCAATAACTACGACATCCTGGTCGAGCATTACTTCCAGCCACTTGGCATCCTGCAGGCCGGCTTTTTCTACAAGACCTTGTCCGATCCCATTTACTCGACGACAACACGATTTCGCCCCTCAAATCAGCAACCTTTTCCGGTTTTCGATCAAATACAGTCAATCAACGGACGCAGCGGTCACATTACTGGCTTCGAGGCTGCGTGGGAACAGCGGTTATCCTTTCTTCCTGGCCTCCTGAGGGGATTTGGAGTGGCCGCGAATTATAGCTACACCACTTCGCAAGTCACTTTCCCGACCGGCTTCAACGGCGGGAGAACGGACCATCCGAGGTTGCAGCGACAGGCCCCCAACAACTGGAACTTAGGCGCTAGCTATGACAGGCCCCGCCTATCGGTTCGCTTTGCTGTGAGTCACAATGACGCCAGCATTTACTCATACTTTTGGACGCAGAGTGGCGGTCTCAATCCTTCTGACCCAGTTGTCGGGTTGCCGGGTCCCAATGGCGACCAGTACCTCTACGCCCACACTCAGTACGACATTCAGGGTAGCTACCGTCTTTACAGGGGACTTCGCTTCGTGGCTTACGGGTTGAACCTCAGTAACGAGGTATTTGGGTTTTATCAAGGCAGCAAGATATACCCGATCCAGCGCGAGTTCTATCAACCTACCGTATCGTTCGGCCTGCGATGGACGTCGACGGCGGAGTAGAGTGGAATCGAGGTCGCGGATCTCTACGGTATCTCTATATTCTGGCGTAAGCGATTTACGCTTGCTCCGCAGGCTATCGGCAACAGATTCACTCGAAGAGGTCGCTCATTGAGAAACGCTGGGTCCCATATTGCCAGTTGTGACGATCTCAGCGGCGCTGAAGCGACTGCGAGGCTAATCGATAACATCCCCGGGACAGTTTTTGCCGTAGGTGATTTGGCTTATCCGGACGGGAGCGACGAGCAATTCGCCAAATGTTATGGACCGACCTGGGGTCGCT
>QIAP01000175.1 GCA_003225075.1 Acidobacteriota bacterium
CAAAGATGATCTTGCCGACATTGGAGGCGATCCCGAAAATGTCGGGTAAATCGCGGTTCACCTCGTAAATAAGGCGGTTATGGTCCCAGGTCTGTCCCGGCCAGAACCACTGCCATCCTGGACCGCGAATGAAAGTTCCGATGATGATCATTGAGACCCAGAGAATGACGAACCCGAAGAGGAAAGTCGAGATAGCGAATTTACGCTGCTTCCACGTGTAATAGCCGCTTCCCAGCGGGTTCGTGTCAACGTAAGGAATAATCATCAGGCCGATGATGATTAGGGTTGGCATGACTACGCCGGCAATCCAGGGATCGAAGTACACCAGCATTTCCTGCAAGCCAAGGAAGTACCAGGGCGCCTTGGCTGGATTCATCGTCAAGTTAGGATTCGAGGGCTCCTCCAGCGGAGCGCTCAGAGTGATGGACCATACCATCAGAATGATGGTGACGATGATGGCAGCGAGGAATTCGATTCGCAGCAGGAACGGCCAGACGTGAACCTCTTTTTGCCAGCCGGGCCGCAAAGGCCAGGTTTTGCGATGGTGAGTTTTCGCCATCGCTGGACTGGTTTCGAGTTCGGCGACGAGATTATCGTTGGCCTTGGCCTGCTTCCACGCCAGATAGATGTAGAAGATCAGCAGCGGAATCAAACCCACGATGGGGACGTTGTCCGGCGCGGACATGATTTCCCACAGTTGACGCCAATCCATAAGATCTCCGAGAACTATGTGGGGACGGCCGCCCTCGGCCGTCCAGGTCGAGCAGAGCTCGACGGTTCTGCTGTTGCCGACTTCTGCGGAGCTTCACTCCGCCGGACAGCCGAGGGCGGCTGTCCTTGCATGATTTCTTCAGCTACTCCCAGCTACACAGTCCGGCGCGGCTTGTCGGCCTCGGCCTGCAGCACCACCGGCGCCGGGCCGGAAATACCGCCATCTTTTCTCACCCGCCAGAAGTGCACGATCATAAAAACTGAGGCGACGATTGGAATCCCGATGCAGTGCCAGATGTAGGAGCGCAGCAGAGCATTCGCGTCCACAATCGAACCGCCCAACAAACCGAAGCGCACGTCGTTATAAGGCGTCATGTGCAGCAGCGGACCAAACGGACCTTCATGGCCGAGCAACGGAGTGGCGCGCGCCATGTTCGTGCCGACGGTCACCGCCCAGAATCCCAACTGGTCATCGGGTAGCAAGTATCCTGTGAACGAGAGCAGCAGAGTCAGCACCAGCAGGATCACGCCGACGTTCCAATTGAACTCGCGTGGCTTTTTATAAGATCCGGTCAGGAACACGCGGAACATGTGCAGCCAGACGGCAATCACCATCAGGTGGGCAGCCCAGCGGTGCATGTTACGTAGAATTTTTCCGAAGGGGACGTCGTGCTCGAGGTAGAGGACGTCGCGAAAGGCCTGCACCTTGGTTGGGTGGTAATAGAACATCAGCAGGACGCCGGTGAAAGTGAGCACAATGAAAAGATAAAACGTTATGCCGCCCATGCCCCAGGTATAGCTGTAGCGTACGGCGTCACGATTGATCTTGGCCGGGTGCAGGTGCAGGAAGACGTTTGAGAGCACGCCCAGAGCGCGGTTGCGCGGCGTGTCGTCGTGTTTGTGGCGGAAGATCGAAGTGTAGACCTGGGTCTTGGTCGGATCTTTGAGTCCTTCGATCTGTTCTTTCGCCTTGGTGGGGATATCAGTCTTGAGCGCCTGGACGTCGTCCTTCATGGTCGACTTGACACGTTCCAGCAGCCCGACCCGGTTACCGTTCTTCCCGTTCTTATTATTTTCTTCAGCCATGAGTCCTCTTAGCTACTCGCCACAAAAGGGCAAGGCACTCTCACGAAGAATCGCTAGACACCCGTCAAAAAGGATCCTGGATCATTGAAGTGGCTGGGCTGTCCCTTAGGCCACTGATATAGCCGCGAGACATCGACGATGATCTGGCCATCGGGCCCCTGTTCAATATGTGCGCGGTCCATAGGACGAGGCGCCGGGCCTTCGAAGTTAACTCCTTCGCTGTCGTAGCCGCTGCCATGGCAGGGGCATTTGAATTTGTTTTCGCTGGCTTTCCAATCAGGAGTGCATCCCAGGTGCGTGCAGCGTGCGTAAATCACAAATAGACGATCGGGAGTGCGATCCACCCAGATGCGGTATTTCTGCTGCCATTTGGTATCAACGCCCAGGCCGTATTCCGAGGGATAGCCGATCTTGAAAACGGTGTTCGGTTCAAAGAGTGTGCGCGGCAGGAAGAAACGGAAGAACGCTATGAACCACGCGCCCAGAAAGGCTGCCACCGCGCTCCACACCAGGCGACGGCGCTGCTGATCGGTCGCAGTGTCGCGAGGCCCAATCGAGGCGACACCGGCCGCGGCGGCCGCCTTCGAGGTTCCGACTGCGGGTGTGCCGACGTATTTATTTGCTTCCGTACCGCGACCCGCCGTCATGGTTGCGGCGGCGGCTGTTGCCACAGCAGGTGCGGCGGGACGAGTCGTACCGGCTGCAGGTGTTGATGCCGCCGGAGGTGGAGCGGCGGCGGGCGCGGAAGCTTCTTCACCGAGTAATGCTGTGACTTCGGCGTCGTTGAATGGCGTTAAGCCCTTGCGCTGTCGGCGCGCCTGTTCGGCTGCAATGGCTGATTTGCTCCACTTCTTTCCCGCAGCCAACATCTTTTCTACTTCTGGGCTGATCCCGGCTTTGGGCGCACTTGGCACAGCGACAGCAGCAGGCGCCGCTGGTGGCGGAGTTGGAGCGGTCGCCTGCGGAGTGGCAGCAGTTGGAGCCGGAGTGGCAGTATCTCCATTGCTCGGACTTGGAGCACCATCGCCACGCTCCCAGGGCATCGGCTCACCCGCCTTAAGAGCAGCGATGTCTGCGTCGGTCAGTAGAGGCAGGCCTTTGCGTTGCCGGTAGGCCTGTTCCATGCCGATGACCGAATTATTTAGCGCATTGCGTGGCAAGGGCGGAAGCCGTCCGAGGAAACCTTTGGCTGCCGTCTTAGAGGGGTCGTCTGCCATCCGTCCTGATCCCTTCTCTGTTGAGATTAAGTCGCATTCGTTTTTGCTCAGTCCGCCGCCATCAGGCGTTCGGCAACCTCGTGTTCATTCACGTTCGCGCCGACGGCTGTTGTTACCAGCTCGGCCAACGCCGCGATAAATGTCGGCGAGTCGTTCAACCCGGAGGTCATTTCAAAACGTTCGATGCCCAGTTGCGCGGCCTCTTTGCGGGCCTCGTGGTCGATTTCGCCGAGAGTTTCAACGTGATCGGAAACAAACGATATGGGCACAATGCAAACATCTTTTATACCTTCAGCAGCCACATCGCGCAGCGCGCGGTGCAGCGACGGCTGCAGCCATTTGCTGGCACCAACTTTGCTTTGATAGCAGAGCCGATGGTGGTTGCGCCAGCCACCGCGCTGCATAACCAACTCTAC
>QIAP01000176.1 GCA_003225075.1 Acidobacteriota bacterium
AAGACGGTCGGTTCGATCAGGATCGCATGCTGCAGTCGTTTGAGCAGATGGCAAGCGGCAATACCGAGGGAGGATTTCCCCTGAGTCGCATTGTCTGCCGCATGGACTGGGTGCCTGACGGTCAGTCGCACATCGACGATCTGATTGAGTTTGAAGCGAGGGTCAATGATGTGTGGTGTCGCCATGATGATGCGGTCATCTGCACCTACCACCTTTCGAAATTCAGCGGAGACGCTGTGATTGACATCATGCGCACGCATCCGTTGGTCATCGTCGGCGGCATTCTCCAGCACAATCCGTTCTTCGTGCCGCCGGGGGAGTTCCTGCGTGAAATACGCGCACGGCGGGCAGGGCAGCCTGCGCTGCCCGCGACGGCGGGCTGACCATGACGGTGCAACTCGAACATCCCGCCGACGAGATCAAGCGCCTTCAATGTTGCATTAATGATCTGGTCAGCCTCCTCGCTCTTCCTGCCATGTGGAGTGGCAGCAAACCCGGTGACATCGTTCATACCTTGGTCGACTCACTCCTTCGCATGCTCGATCTGGACTTCGTGTATGTGAGCTTGACAAACCTGGTCGACGCGGCGCCCTCCGAGGCGGTCAGGGTCGCTCAATCGCACGAACAGATGTTCCGACCGCGAGAGCTCTGCGCGTTCCTTAATCGCTGGTTGGGAGATGACCCACAAAAACCTTATCTCCGGGAACGCAGTCACGTTGGAGACGAAGATGTTTCGCTCGTGTCCTGGCCGCTCGGGGTTCAGCGTGAAATCGGAGTTATCGTAGCTGGGTCTGGTCGAGCAGATTTCCCGCGAGATACCGAGGCACTTCTTCTGGGCATAGCGGCTAACCATGCGTTGACCGGGCTACAACAGGCACGACTGTTGGCCGAACAGAAGCGCGTTGCCGACGAACTCGATCAACGCGTCGCGCAACGGACCGCAGAACTTGCTGCAGCCAACGAAGTGCTGAGAAATGAAGTCGCCGAACGCAGGCGGGCGGAGGAAGCGCTGGCGGCGAGTGAGCACAATTTACGCTTAATGGTCGACAGCATCCCCGGCTTGGTGTCACTCTTGTCGCCGGCTGGTGACGTAGAATGTGTCAATCCCCAACTCGTGGAATACTGCGGCAGGACATTGGAGGAATTGAGGCACTGGGGGACAAGCGACACCTTTCATGCTGAGGACCGTCGTCGCGTCGTCCAACTCTTTGCACGATCGATGGCGTCAGGTAATCCATACGACTTCGAGGCACGCCTCCGACGTTTCGATGGTGTATATCGCTGGTTTCAGGTGCGCGGGCTGCCCGTTCGAGATGCAAATGGGCGAATCTTTCGGTGGTGCTCTCTGCTCACCGATATTGACGAGAGGAAGCGCGCCGAGGACGCACTCAAGCGCAGTGAAGCGCTTCTAGCCGAAGCCCAACGTCTCAGTCGAATCGGCAGTTTTTCCTGGCGTGTGGAAACCGATGAGATCAGATTTTCGGAGCAGCTGTATCGCATCTTCGAGTTAGACCCCGATGTGCCCGTGACTTTTGAGCAGATTGGCAGCCGAGTCCACCCGGAGGATATCCCGTTGTTGACCGAAAAGATGGACCTGGCACGCAGAGACATTAACGACCATGAGTACGGGATCCGGTTGCGGATGCCAAATGGCTCGATTAAGTACCTGCGCACGAAGTCTTACGGGATCCGGGACCGGGATGGGCGGCTGGAGCATATCGGCGCGATTCAGGATGTGACGGAACACCGGCTCTCGGAAGAGGCACTTGCGAGGGCCAGGTCGGAGCTTGCACACGTCGCCAGTGTCGCGAGCCTCGCTACCTTAACGGCGTCAATCGCGCACGAGGTGAACCAGCCGCTCTCAGGTATCGTCACTAACGCCAGCACCTGTCTGCGGATGCTGGCAATGGAACCTCCAAATGTCGACGGTGCGAGAGAAACCGCCCGGCGAACGATTCGCGATGGCAACCGTGCGTCTGATGTGATCACGCGATTGCGAGCACTCTTCAGCAAAAAAGACACCATCGCTGAGCGGGTGGATCTGAATGACGCTACGAGAGAGGTAATTGCTTTGTCGTTGTGTGAGCTTCAAAGAAGCCGGGTGATTTTGCGATCTGAGCTTGCCGGCGACCTCCCGCTTGTCACAGGTGACCGCGTGCAGTTGCAACAGGTAATTCTGAACCTCCTGCGGAATGCTTCGGATGCGATGAATACTGTCCATGATCGCCCTAGGGAGTTGCTGATCAGGACCGAACGAGACGAAGGCGATCGGGTGCTACTCAGCGTCAAAGATGCGGGGATCGGTTTCGATCCTCAAACTGCCGACAGGCTCTTCGAAACGTTCTACACAACTAAGAATGACGGTATGGGAGTCGGACTATGCGTTAGTCGCTCCATTATCGAGAGTCATCAGGGTCGTCTATGGGCAACGCTGAATGACGGTCTGGGAGCTACGTTCTCATTTTCTATTCCTCAGGGACCCGACGGCGCGACCGGCGCCGACACTAATCGTGACATGCGGACGTCTGCCGTAGCCGATACGGATGCTGCGTGAGAAATCTATGAAAGTCAGATTTTCAAGCGATCGCGATCATCTTCATCCGCCGTGCTGGTCTTGATATCCGCGCCAACCAATACCAAGGGACAATAGCGCTCTCCACTGGAGTGGCGCATCCTTAGATGGACTGCCGCCAAGTCGCGTTTTCATTTCGCCATTCCTCGCGGACCCGGGAGTTTGACGGCCGCCGAGAACAATCGCGGCATGCGGCGACGGATGCGGCAAGGAATCTATGAAAATCTATGAAAATTACAGATTCACTTGTGTCAGTAGTCGATGACGATGAATCCGTGCGTGAGTCGCTACCCGACTTGCTGAGAGAGTTCGGGTTTGCAGCTCGCACGTTCTCGTCGCCTGAAGAGTTTCTCGCGTCCGATTGCGTCGGCCAAACCAGATGTCTGATCCTCGACATTGCCATGCCCGGAATGACCGGACCCGGCCTTCAGCAGGAATTGAAGCGTCGTCGGCAGGAGATTCCAATCATCTTCGTCACCGCTCAGAGAGATGAGGCTGCGCGCTCGCGATTGCTCGAACAGGGTGCGGTGGAGTGCCTGTTCAAGCCATTCAGTGACACGGCTCTGCTTCAAGCGCTCAATGTCGCACTTCGAATGAGTTAGGTCGATCTGCTATGTGTTGCGCCAGGAGGATATAAAATGAATTTAGCCCGCGCACTTGGCCATGAAGCGGGATCATCGCCCATGTCGGACGGAACACCAATCGTGTTCGTGGTTGACGACGACGTCTCCGTACGCGAATCGCTGGAGTTGTTGATTCGCTTCGAAGGCTGGCTGCCGGAAATATTCGCGTCCGCGCAGGAATTTCTCAGCCGCCCACGAGTCCTTGTTCCGAGCTGCCTCATACTTGACGTTTCTCTTCCAGGCCTCAATGGTCTCGATCTGCAGAAACGCATCGCCAGCGATCGGATCGACATGCCGATCATCTTTATTACGGGTCACGGTGACATACCGATGTCCGTCCAGGCCATGAAGGCGGGCGCTGTCGAGTTCCTGACGAAGCCATTCGGCGATGATGTGCTGTTGAGTGCCATCCGAAACGCCATCGAGCGCAGCCAGGCCACACTTGGTCGCGAGGCGGAGATACGGGCGCTCCGGGACGGTTACGCGTCGCTCACTCCTCGCGAACGGCAAGTCATGGCGTTGGTAGCCTCCGGCCTGTTGAATAAACAGGTCGGTGGCGAGCTCAACATCAGCGAGATCACAGTAAAGGCACACCGAGGTCAGGTGATGCGAAAGATGAAGGCTGACTCTCTCGCCGATCTGGTGACAATGGC
>QIAP01000090.1 GCA_003225075.1 Acidobacteriota bacterium
AACCCT
This sequence comes from Acidobacteriota bacterium, assembly GCA_003225075.1. Taxonomy (GTDB): domain Bacteria; phylum Acidobacteriota; class Terriglobia; order Terriglobales; family Acidobacteriaceae; genus Gp1-AA124. The sequence goes on from QIAP01000090.1 coordinate 7, forward strand.
GCGCCTTCGCGATTGATCCGCCCAGCGCGAGCCGGGCAAAGAAGGGGCGTTCATGTCCTTGCATCTCCAGGCTTCAAGAAACTCACTGCTCAACCAATGAACCACAATTAAGGAGCGATCATGCGTTCTGATCGCATACATAAGGCTTTAGTCAATATCCAGAATCGCTTCATGTTGTGCCGACTTGTCTCACTGGCAGCACGCAAATGCCATGACCCTGATATGCGGGTTCAAGACGTCATCAATGACGTGATTGGGCGGTTCGCCGATACAGAATTCGCGACACAGCAATTAAGAATTCTTGCGGACCTTGAGACGAAACTTCCCGCCGCATAGCTGTATCGGCGAAAAGGAGAGGTGGCCCCTTTTGGGCTTCAATCGGGGTTTAGCGCGACAGCTCTGAGGCGGAAGCTTTAATTATTGTCAAAGCAGTTTTTGCTCCCTGCAGGAAAGCGCTGAAAGGGAATTCCGCTTGACTCTTGACGACGTTAAGAAGCTCAGTGATGCCGGAAACAAAAAGGGCTAGCTCACCTACCCCGAGGTGGATGACCCGATCCCGCACAACATCCATTCCCTGGAAGACCTGGACGACCTGCTCACCACCATCGGCACGCAGGGCATTGACGTGCTTGAGGACCAGCAGAAGCTGCCTTCCTCGGCGCTGAAAAAAGAGTTTGAGGAGGAAGTGGAGCCCAGCGAGGACATCGTACTTGATCTGCCCCCAGGTGCTCTTGAAAAGACCAACGATTTGGTGCGCATCTACCTATTCCAGCAGCCTGACAATGGGCATAGTGGAGATTGCGGAAGAACAGGTGGTGGCGGCATCGCCTTCACCTCCGATTTGCGACGGCTCGACGTGCCTAACCACGTTGGGCCGTTCGTATTTGACTCCGGCGAGATCTTGAAAGTCCATGTCGCTGCAGCAACTGCTGGAGTGCCGTTTCGATCATGGGACCCGCCAGATGTTGAACCGAAGCTCCCAGCACGATTCGCAACTTCCCATCGCGATGTTGAAGTCCAACCTCTTCGATCTGCTCCGTATCGATGAAAGTTTCGAAGTCGATAATTTGTGGATAGCTGCGATTGGCTTGCTGCCCGGTGGTGAGCAGGAAGGCTGCGGCGCCGTCAGCGCAAATCGCGTTACCGACAACTGTTTCAAGCGTGTTATCGACGTAGTAGCAGGCTGAGCAGATCTCGACGGCTAGCATTAATGCCTGGCGGTCGGGATTGGCGCGAACGAAATCGACCGTCCGCTGCAACGCAGGAAGGGCGCCCGCACATCCCAGGCCGACGACCGAGGCTCTCTGCACGTTGTTGCTGAAGCCCATGTGCGCGATGAGACGACTGCCCACATCCGGACACACGTAGCCGGTGCACGTGCAGAATGCAAGAAAATCGACATCCTGTACGGTAGTTCCGGATGCTGTCACACAGTTCAGAATCGCGCGGCAACCTGTTTTCATGGCGCCGCGCAGATAGCGCTGATTCAGTTGATCAGAACTTTCATCGCGATTCAGCGAGCCTTCCAGATAAAAATGGCGGTAATCGATATCGCTATTCAGGAAGATCTTCCGAATGCGCTCGCCCTGGTAACCTGCCGCATGAAAGCTTTGCTCTTGGGTGAGCCTAACCGGTGGGTTCGCCGTTCCGATACCGAGGATCCGAGGATGGTTCACCGGTCCCCAACCGCTTCATACGAGCAATTGGTTTTGCCGTTCTGAGTCGCATCATCGAGTTCCGCCGCGAGCTGAGACTTTAAGCCGCGGCTGGCATCTTCGAAAGCAGCTTTTGCCCGCGCGACGTAGGCCAGCAGTGTGTGAAGCCGCTTTGGTCCCAATACCAGGAGCACAAGCATAAGCACGAATAGGATCTCTGTGCCAAAGCCCATGTTTCAGTCCTTGGTTAGACTTTGGTCGTTGGCAATGCTGGCTGTTATGCTGACGGGCTTCTCTTCCTCAGCTTTCATGGCTGACTTGAAGCCGCGGATGCCCTCTCCGATTCCTTTGCCCAGCTCCGGAAGCTTTTTGGGCCCGAACACGAGTAGCGCAATTCCGAAAATCACCAGCAGATGCATCGGTTGAAACAGTCCTTCGAACATAGGTGCTCCTTGGATCGAGTGAGAAAAGATCGAGTGAGAAAATTTCGAAACCGTATCAGTCAAAATGCAGGCGCTGAACCCACTAACCAGATAAAGCGCCCGTCCAACAGCAAGGGAGAGCTTGCAACCATCAAAAGCCGCGTCGGACCGAATCAGCCTCGATAGCCAACCGGTTCACCAGCGTAAAGAATGCCGGCGATTGACCAAGGAACAAGAGGTCATCCGTGAAAGCTTTGATAGTGGCCACTGCTCCCCCGTTCTGTGTCAACGTTGGCCGGATCACAGAGCAGCGAGGCAGACTCTTGCTGATAAATTCGCACGGCTCGGGCAAAATCTTGTTGGTCTGAGTCAGCTCCGTTGGTGGGTTATTCAGATTAGGGAAGGTTAGCCCGGTTTCGGGATCAGTCACCCCCGCCAAAGGCGCGTTTACCGCGTTGCCGGCCTTGTCATGCCAGAGCCCGAAATGGTCGATCTCGACTCCGCCAATGCTGACCAGGATTCGCAGGACCTCAGGGTCGGTCGCCTTGAAGGCCAGCGTAGGATACAGACTCGCCCCACCCTGCTCGATGAAGGCAAAGTGAAATCCTGCGGTGTTGGCAATCGCCTGCATGCGGGCCTCTTGCGGGGTCGCCGGGGGAACCGGTTGGGGCTGGTTGGGAGGTGTGTCGTTGTCGTTTAGTGGAATGGCGGACTGGTTCTCAATGATGAAAGGTCCCTTGAACTTCACCTTGAAATCAGGGTTCTTTGCGCTGCGATAGCGCGTATACCAGCTAAGGTCGACGTTGAGCTTCAGCAGGTTTGTCAGCCTGCCCTTATTCCTGGCGCCGGTCGCCTGACTGCTGGGCAAGGTTCGGAACTCATGCAGATGGACCGGCTCTTCGCCCTTTGAAATCAAGTACGCATTCAAGAAGGCCGCGTGGCTCAATTCATCGTCGGTATTATCAGAGATGTATTGGGGCATATCACCGTCAAGGTTGCTGAGTGCAGCCATGTAGGCCGGATTGCCACCTTGGACTCCTCCCAGTTCGTTGTATTGTTGCCACAGATCAGCCTCTATGAGTTCTGCTGCTGCCGCGAAGCGCAGCAGAGCTGCGTCGCCTTTGGAAAGCTTGCCTGTGCTTCGCGTGGTCTGCGCGCTGCCCTCGGTCCCCAATAAGGCGCCGGCCGACAGGGTTGCGCTGGCAATCCCCAGGCCCTTGAGGAATGAACGTCTTTTGACGACACCCTGCCAGTGACGTTGAACAGCTTCTTCGGTCGAAGAGGGACTTACTTCCGATGAGTTTGCCTCGGATACCACAGCAGATGGAGAATTCTCTTCTTTCATGCTCTACGCTCCACTTCCTTTTGCTTATGATTTTGTTCCAGCACTATGTGAAACTCGGCAAGTCGAGCGATATTCCCCAATCGAAAAATATTTCTCCTGACAAAAAAGTCTTCAGACGCTTGCCATGCCGAACGGTTGTACGTTGGGATTGGCTGCCGGGATTCTTAGGGGCGTCTGCAGGCACCTAACAGATGGTTGGATTCAGCAATCGGATTACATTTGCAGGAACTTGTAATTTTATTGTTAGATAATTGTCAGCACTCGGCAGCGGAGATCGCTGGCGCAGGTTAGACGGCACCTGCTCCGCGCAGGTACGCCGAATCCACCAGCCACGCCACTCCGATACTGATCGCGTAAAGCGCGACCATCGGGGCCGCGAAAAGACACATGTTCAAGATGTCGGTCGTCGGTGTGACAATTGCCGCGACAACAGAAATCGCGAGTATGGAATATCGCAGATTCCGCCACATCCAGCGAGCCGTGATCACCCGCATCAGAGCGAGAAAAAACACGAGAACCGGCATTTCGAAAATCAAGAGAGACCGACGATGATCGCTAGAAACAGTTTCGTATATTCTCCAATCGTAATCATCGGCTGGAACTGTTGGCCGTAACCGATTAAGAAATCCAGTGACGAGGGGTAGACCATTTTGTAGCCGAACAGCCCTCCAACTACGAACAATCCAACGGTGCCGATCAAGAACGGCAGAACATAGCGTTTTTCGTTGCGATACAGTCCAGGAGCGATGAACAGCCA
>QIAP01000008.1 GCA_003225075.1 Acidobacteriota bacterium
CCTGATGGGCGTTCCTTCCAATCCTTAACGTATGCTTTTGACATCACCAGAAACCCGCCTGCTGAAATCTGGGAACGAATCCGGGAACGGAACCAGTACCCGCCCGCTCTAAACGTCGCCTCTGCGTTCCCTGCATACCTTCTAACTCTCTGATTTCACGTTCTTGCGAGACTTAAAAGGGCATTGCTCTACCAACTGAGCTACGCGCCCACGACTATCAATTTAACATAGCATTACGCACTATTAGATTGTCATCCCGAGCGAAGTTGTTCACAAGCAAAAGCATTCCTCTCTTGGGCTCGCTTTTCGTCGCGGTTGCCGCTACTGGCGAGTTTGGAGTATTCGTTCTTCGGACTTCCCTGCGACGGCAGCGCCTTCCAGAAGTGGCGCAACGCGGCCACGAAAAAATAGGATGTGGATCAGGAACATCGTAACCAGCACCGCGCCGAAGGTGCATACGATGGTCGCTCCAGTCGGTAGATCCCATAAGACTGAGAAATAAACCCCCAAGGCAGAAACCAGCGTTCCCATCGTCCAGCCAATCGCCAATCGGCGGCCCACTCGCTCAGCGAACAACATAGCGCCCACAGAAGGTACGATCAGGTAGCAGAACACCAGCAGTACGCCTGCAATCGCTACCGAGGAAGTCACAACGAAGCCGAATGACGCGTAAAAGAGAAAGTCCCAGAAGCGAATACTCATGCCCCGGCGTTCGGCTTCCGCAGGATTGGTTGAGATCAAGAGGAATTTGTGGCGAAAGATGTAGTGAAAAAGCCCAACCGCGCCATAAAGGATTGCAGTCTTCGCGACTTCGTGTCTTGAAACCGCCAGGATATTTCCCACCAGCATGTCTTTCAGGTGTTCAGTCTCTCCCGTGGCCTTGCTCATAGCCAGGATGGCAGCGGCCGACGCAACCGCATATGCAATCCCAATGAATGCCTCTTGCGGGATGTGGCCGCGCCGAGTGCGCGCGAACGCAAAAATTGCCGCGCCCACGAACGTGAACGCCAGGCTCAGCCAATACGCGCCCGGCCCATGCGGATCCATGCCGATCAAGATGGCGATGGTGGCGCCCAGCGCAGCAATCTGAGCCAGCGCCAGGTCCACAAAGATCACACCTCGCTCCACTACGTGTACGCCGAGGTAGGCGTGGATACCGGTCAGAATCAGGCTGGCCATAAACGGCCATAATAAGAACGGCAGGATTTCCATGTTTCTCCTTACCCGCTATTGTGTTTCTTGGAAGGCCTTCGTGAGCAACGCGATATCGTAATCGAACAGTTTGAAATAATCTGTAACATCCTTCTCTCCGCCAACTGACGGCAAATACACCACCACCTTGGCCCCCGTCGCGGCTCCAATACTGTTCGGCGTCTTCAAGTCGAAATACGGTTCGACGAGCACAAGCTTACAGTTTTCGCGCTTCATCAACCCGATGAGTTCAATGGTGTGACTGGGGGTAGGCGGAATGCCGGGCCGGGGTTCCACGTAGCCAATCACGTTCAGGTGAAAATGCTTCGCAAAATTAGGAAACGAATTGTGATACGTAACCAGCTTTCGTCCATGAAACGGCTTCATTTCCGCGTCCCACTTCTGCTCCGCCGCGGTCAAGCGCTTGTCGAAATCCTGGAAGCGCTCCTGAAAGTAAGCGGAGTCGCCCGGATCAACCTCACTCAGCTTCGCGGAGATTCCCTTGGCGATACGTCGGCCGTTGTCCGGATCGAGCCAGTAGTGCGGGTTCCCCAGCGGATGCACGTCGCCCATGGCACGCGTAACCGGTCCTGTCGGAATGTCAAGAATCTCGGCGAACTGCGAAGCATCGAGATAGCCTTGCGCCCCCACTTGAATTCGTGGATTACCACTCTGGTTGACAAGTGGCGGCAGCCATCCGATCTCCAACTGCAATCCGACAGTCACTAGAAGGTCGGCCTGGCGCAGCTTGAGCAAAAAGCTCGGCTTGGCCTCGACAAAGTGTGGATCCTGATAGCCCTTTGCAATCGATTCCACATTGACTTTGTCGCCGCCGACCTCCTGCGTCAACGCAGCCATATCAGTGGTGGAGGTCACGACATTAAGCTTCTTGGCCTCAACCCTGGTCGGCGAGAACACCGCACCCAATAACAGTGACAAGACAATGACGAGCACAACGCGATATCTACTTCTTGATTTATACATTTATTCTCCTAGAACGGATGAGCACCGTGCGCTCCCAGCGAGAAGATCAACTGCATTAGTAATTCATTGGCATTTATACCTTCCGCATACTTGGTAAAGCGGTACTGTCCGCGAAGCTGGCTGAACTCGCTCGGCCAGTAAGTCAGCACAGCCGATGCTCCCTTATCTGTTAGATTCGCGAAATGACTGCGCTCTGACCAATCATAACGACCGCCCACAAACCAGCGCCGGCCCAACTGGTAGTCGCCTGAGGTGTAAAAACCGAAAGCCCGCTGTTCGCGCAAAGGCTGCTGGCGCTGGCTCCAAATCAACTCGCTGCGGCCCACGAACGAATGGTAAATCGAACGTCGCAGGGGCTTCCAGCGCACTGTCGCATCAATACCATATAGCTGCGTCAGGAAATCGGAAGACAGTGAGATCACAGCCCCGGCGTCATTGTGGCCGCGGGCATATGACAGTCCAAAATCGAGATTGGTGGATTCGGTAATGTCTTTATAGGCGCGCAAATGTGCCACCGTGCTGACATCGCTCCTCTGTGATGCCTTGAACACGTCCCCGGCATCGCCGCGGAAGACTTGACCGGTGGCCTCGAGAAAAATACCTTTTGGCGCCGGCAAAATACGCTGGATCGAAAAGCCAGCGTCATCAATTCCGTCCTCTCCTCCAACCAGATTGGTGGTTACAAAGGGACGGTCGATCCACGGCAACACGTGATTATGCATGGTGTTGACCTTGCCAAAAGCGGAACGCATTTTGCCCGCTTTCGCAACCAATCCCGCCGGGAGCGCCGTGAAAGTAATGTAACCTTCTTCCAAATTAACTCCCTCCTCGCCAAAGGAGATGAAGAAGTCGCCACGAGCGTATGGATCAATGATGGCCTGCAGTCCGACCTCGGATTCGTGCATCTGCATCGAGGGGAAGGGCTGCATGGTTGCCAGAGGCAGAGCCGAGTTGGTACCGGCCGCTCCTATGAAATCCCCGATCACGCTGATGTCGGGATTCAACGCCTTGGCAGAAGCAGAAGCGCCACCGTAATTGGGTAATTGGCCGCCCACCGGTGCCACGCCTTCGGCCACTGGCGTTGGCAAAGGTGTGGGAGCCGGAGCGGCAGGAGAAGGGGGCGCCTGCACTGCTTCGGTTGCCGCGGGCGCGGGCTGTGCTGCTCCCGGCTGCCCGGTAGCGCCCGCTTGCCCGCTCTTCAGCATCCGGACCTGTCCCTCCAACGCAATAAGGCGTTCTTCCAAATCCTTAATGCGCTGTTCGAGCGCGGCCGTATCCGGAGCGCCTCCTTGCGAGGCACTGGTCTGCTGGGCAAATAACGGAAGCGCGACCAAAACCGCGAGAGCAGCGAACCAAATGTATTTCATTCCAAAACTCCTCATGGTGGAGACGGCCAGATTCAACTTGAACCGCTCATTGAGAAATGCATGATTCGCATTTTCAATATAGATATCTGGAGGAGATCCGTTCTAGCAGGCAGGAGGCGGGCGTACGTCCAGACGAAAACATTCGCACAAAACGAGAAGGCGAGGCCGGGCAAAACCAGAACGACGGGCAGTAACGAGCAACGACGAAAAAATTACGAAGAGCATCACCATGACGCTCGATTGCGCCATGAGGCAGGTCAGACAAAAAGGCGGGGGAACCGCTGATGAAAATGCAGCTCTTTCTGGGCAGTAATTGTCAAAAGTCCGCAAGCTGCACGAGTGTGTCGCTTGCACCAGGCTGGCTGCCAGCAGCATAAACAGGCATATGCCACAACCCCACCGCCTCCAGCCCGCTATACCACTAAATATACTCAACATTCTCTTCGTCTTAGATGCAAGAAAGCTGAGCATCACTGGCTTGCTCGCAGCCAAGTATGGTTCATCTTAGCATCGCGTCACACGAAGGATGCAGATCACGCCCAAGCCGCAAGTTCTCCGCAACACCCCACGTAATTCCCTATCGTGGTCCGCCTCCCGATCCCTGAGCGCTCCCGACGGAAGGAACTACAATCGCCTGGATCCCCTGCTCGGTTGTCAGCTTCTGGAAGGCCGCGACATCAGTCTTCTGAAGTTCAGCCCAGCGCGCCAGCAAATCGTCAGCTTGCTTCTTTAGTTTGTCGAACTCTTTGTATTGTGACTCGGTTGGGGCAGAATCCGACCAACCGGCGACCGCCAGCGCGAGATACGCCAGCTTACCGTCGATTTGCGGAGGATAGGCCAACGAGTCCTCGTTGGCGGTGATCTTCAGGTTAATTAACTTATCCCGAACCGCTACCAGCTTCTGGTCCAGTTCGCTTCCGGTGCTTAGAACCGTCTTCGCGTTCGCGTTTTCAGAAAGACGCTTTTTCAAGCCATCCACTTGTTGGCGCAGGTCTTGAATCTGATTGACGGCATCGTACACCCGGCTCAATTCGTCACGTACATCGATGAGCAGCTTGAATTGTTTTTCGACATCAGCCTCCGCCACCTTAACCCGAGGATCGAGCTTCAATTCCAGCGGCGCGGTTTGACTCTTGCCGTCTGCGGTTAGCCGGACCTGGTATTGCCCGGGCAGTGCCAGTGGGCCGCTAGCGCCGTCCTTGTATTCGAATAAGTAGTAGTCAGGTACCCGGCTTGCGCCTTGGTAATGAAGGTCCCACAGGAAACGGTTCAAGCCCACCTCCGGCTTGATCTCCTTTTCCGGTTTCTTGTCATCGGGGCTCAGCGGCTCATCCAGCGGCTGTAACTTGTTACTGGAATATTTTCTGATCACATTCCCAGCGCCGTCCAGAATTTCGACGGTTGTTTCACCTTTAGGCGCCGCTTTCAGGTAGTAGTAAATGACCGCGCCCGAGGGAGGATTTTGCCCTACCAGAACTGGCTTGGGCGGGTCCTCTACGTTGTGCATACGAAAAGCAGTCGCCGGCTTATAGAGGTACACATCTGTGTTCGCGACTTGATCGCTGAACTGCCGCAGCGGCGTCACGTCATCGAGGATCCAGAACGATCTCCCGTGAGTCGCCAGCACAAGGTCATCGTTCTTCACCACCAAGTCGTGGATCGGAGTTGTGGGCAGATTCAGGCGCAGCGGGCGCCAATCGGCGCCATCATTGAATGACACATATACGCCGGTTTCTGTCCCGGCATACAGCAATCCCCGTTTCTTGGGGTCTTCGCGTACCGCGCGGACAAAAGTAGTGTCGGGAATGCCCCGAGTAATCCTCGTCCACGTCTTGCCATAGTCGCTTGTCTTATAGGCGTAGGGACGCAAATCATCGAATTGATGACGTTCGACCGCAACGTAGACTGTCCCCGCGTCGTGCGGCGAAGCGTCGATCTGGCTGATACGACTCCACTCCGGCAAGTCTTTTGGTGTGACATTCGTCCAGGTTTTGCCACTGTCGCGAGTAACTCGAATTAGCCCGTCGTCGGTTCCCGCCCAGATCAAACCTTTGGTGACTGGCGATTCAGCAATTGCGAACACCGTGTCGTAGTATTCGGTACCGGTGTCGTCGATCGTGATCGGCCCGCCAGAGGGCTGCTGCTTGCTCTTGTCGTTGCGCGTCAGGTCAGGACTAATCGCCTCCCAATGCACACCGCCATCGGTTGTCTTAAACACCCGCTCGCCGCCATAATAAAGAGTGTTGGGATCATGCGGAGAGATCTGGATAGGCGCGGTCCACTGGAAGCGGTGCTCCAGGTTGGCCGCTCCCTGTGCATCAGAGATTTCAGGCGACACGGCGATGTTTTTGATCTGTCCAGTGCGTTTGTCGAAACGAGTGATATTTCCCTCGTAATCCCCGGCGTAAACAATATTGGGATCGGGAGGATAAGGCGCGATATATCCGGCTTCCCCACCGCCCACCGAATACCAGTTGGCGCGCCCTATGGCTCCGTCATCATCACGGCTGGCGATAGCGATCGTGCTGTTGTCCTGCTGTGCGCCATACACGTAATACGGCGTCCGGGTATCGGTAATCACATGGTAGAACTGCGCCGTGGGCTGATTGTCCTCTCGCGTCCAGGTCTTCCCACCATCGAGGGTCACGGTCACTCCGCCATCGTTTGAAGCGATCATGCGACGCGGATTCTTGGGATCTATCCACAGTCCGTGGTTATCACCATGGGGAACTTTCACTTTATTGAAGGTACGTCCGCCATCGGTAGATTTATGAAAGTCCACATTCGCGATGTAAACCGTATCGGGATCCTGCGGGTCAGCGATGACGTGCATGTAATACCACGCGCGTTGGGTAAAGTCATGGCTGCCATTCACTAGCTGCCAGGTGTCGCCGCCATCGTCGGTGCGATATAGACCGCCTTCCTTGGCCTCGATCAGTGCGTAGGCGCGGTCGGAGTTCGCGGCGACTGCGACGCCGATTCGTCCGTAGGGAGGTTTGGGCAGCCCATGCTCTTGCAGTTGCTTCCATGTGGATCCGCCATCGTTCGAGCGATAGAGTCCGCTGCCCGGTCCACCGCTGGCAAGACTCCAGGGAGTGCGCCGCGCCTGCCATAGTGAGGCGAACAATATATTGGGATTTGCCGGGTCGAAGGCAATGTCGACACCGCCGGTGTTCACGTCTTTATAAAGAACTTTCTCCCAGTTCTTGCCCCCGTCCGTAGTGCGGAAAATCCCCCGCTCTGGGTTCGGGCCATAGGGATGCCCAAGTGCCGCGACAAAAACAATGTCTGGATTCCTGGGATTGACAATCACCCTGCCAATGGCACGCGTATCCCGGAGGCCGACATTCTTCCACGTCTTACCGCCATCGAGCGATTTATACACGCCATCGCCGTGAGAAATATTGCCGCGGATGCAAGCTTCGCCGGTGCCGACGTACACCGTGCTCGGTTCTGAAGCAGAGACGGCGACACTCCCGATCGATCCCACGCCCTCTTTATCGAAGACCGAAGTCCAGGTCATCGCGCCATCGGTGGATTTCCACACCCCACCACCGGTCGAGCCAAAATAATAAGTAGTCGGATCACCGGGTATACCCGCTGCCGTTAGGGAGCGCCCGCCGCGAAAAGGACCGATTGTCCGGTACTTCATGCCCTTGAAAAGCGGATCTTCATGCTCGCTCTTTGGTGGTTCAGCGGTCTTCTCGGCAGTCGGGGAAGTCGCTTCTGGTTGCGGCTTTCTGGTTCTTTCGGTCTGATTCTGGGCGATGAGGGTACCGCCACAAGCGCACAGAATTACGAAGAGGAACCACTTCACGGTTCCGTGAATCAGAGATTTGCGAGACATGATCTTATTTCTCCGGGGAAGAGTCTGAATCCGCCCATGTTAATGGGAGAAAGCAGTTTAGGAAAGGATTTTGCTATCCGCGGGATAGCAATCCCGCAATCTGACCGTAGGTCACGATACATAACAAGTCGAGCACGTCGTTGCAACTAACCCCGCTGTGGCGGCCCTTCATGGCGGTCAAGACTGAAACCGAATCATCCTGCGTTCTTGCCCAGCAGCATTCTTCGCGCCGCTTCCAGTTCTTTGCGTTTCTCGCCATCCACTTCGGGATACGTCAACTTCAAATCTTCCAGAGTCTCAACCACCGCCGCAGCAACCACGAGGCGGGTGAACCACTTGTTATCCGCCGGAACCACATACCAGGGCGCATAGTCCGTAGCCGTATTACGGATCATATCTTGGTAGGCTTCCATGTAGTCGTCCCAGCACTGGCGCTCGCGAACGTCAGCAGCGGAAAATTTCCAGTTCTTTTTAGGTTCTTCAAGTCGCGCCAGGAAACGCTTCTTCTGCTCTTTTTTCGAGAGGTTAAGGAAGAACTTGCGCACTACTATGCCATTACGCCACAAGTATCTTTCATAGGCGCAGATATCCTCAAAGCGGTGGTCCCATGTCTTCTTCGTAACCAATAACGGGGGAATTTTTTCGTTGTTCAACACCTCGGGATGAACCCGAACCACCAACACTTCTTCATAGTAAGAGCGGTTGAAGATACCGATTCGTCCGCGCCCCGGTAGAGCCCGCACCGCGCGCCACAAGTAATCGTGATTCAGTTCCTCGGTCGAAGGGGCCTTGAAGGAATCGACCCGGCATCCTTGGGGGTTCACACCCGACATGACGTGTTTGACGACGCCATCCTTTCCAGATGCATCCATGCCTTGCAAAATCAATAGAACCGCCCATTGGTCCTGCGCATAGAGTTTGTCCTGCATCTCTCTGAGTCTTGCCACCCCTTTTTCCAGATGGGCCGCAGCGTCTTCGCGGCCAATCTTGCCCGTATCTGAAGGATCAAAATCTTTCAGCCGAAAATCTTTACCCTGTTCTACTCGGTAGGCGGAAGTAAGTTTTCCCGGCTTCGCCATCATTCCTCCTGCGACCACGCGCAAACGTGCTGTCCGAGCAAGAGATTTGAAGTCTACACTAGGGATTGGTTGCCAGCGTAAGTGGAAGGCAGCGGGGATGGATTTTCAGGGAGGGAACGCAAGTGGCGCGCGCTTCGAAGAGCGACAAAGACAGTTGGCCCTCGAACGACCACTGGCGATGATTATCTCTGCAACCCGGAGGTTCTGCCGCTGACCGAAATTTTGTTCTAAGCCGCCGAGTCCGCGGATGCCCGCAGTCCAAGCACTTCAGCCTGAATAATGTTATTCCGAATCGCGTACAACACCAGTTCACTCACGGAATGAATATTCAGCTTGCGCATGATGTTGCTGCGATGCGTCTCCGCCGTCTTGACGCTCAAATCGAGAACCGATGCGACCTCTTTTGTGCTCTTCCCCTCAGCCAGAAGCTGAACGATCTCACGCTCCCGTGGGGTCAGTGTAGGAAGAGTTGGGGTCTTTTGGCCGCCATGGAGGTAGCCCGATAAAACCATTTCGCCAACTTGGGAGGTGAAAAATGTTCGGTGCTGCTGCAACGCTTCCACGGCTGCCACTAAGTCACGAGCCGCATCCGACTTCAGCACGAATCCGCGCGCCCCGACTTCCAAAACCTCCCGTACGACTTGTTCTGATTCTGTAATAGTAAGAATCAGGATGCGCTGACGCGCGTCATTCTGCAAGATCTGACGCGCAGCCGCTAAGCCGTTCAGACTAGGCATACCAATATCTAGGATAACGATGTCAGGCCTCAACTGCTTGGCCTTCTCGACCGCATCGCGTCCATCGCTTGCCTCGGCGCAAACCTTCCAGCCGTCATGGGCGTCTAGCAGGGCACAGAGACCACGGCGCACCACTTCGTGATCATCCGCAACTAGAATGCGAAGTGCCATATTCACCTCCAGGTCTACGTCTCAATACGGAAGTGACACTCTGAAATTCGAAATCCGGTCGTAGCCCAATCGCGTCGTAAGCACGCGGTGCTACAACCTTACGTCAAATGCAATTCTGTCGCGTCAATAGAAGTTTACTTACCGCAGTTTAACGTCGGTGTTCTAACAGCGCCGACGAGTTTTGCACAAAGGCATAACGGTGAACATACAGGAAATACTGTATTAACTAAAAGATTAGTCACCTTCCTTGGATTGCTCGCGCCAGCTGCGCAAGAATACAACTGGAAGCAGTAATCGTCACGCGGCAGTCGTAGTCGTAGCTAGGTGAAGCGGTCTGGCCTTAGCACGAATCGGCTGAGTGTGGTGGATCTCCTGCCATTGCAGTGCGGCGTCTGCGAGAAGTTTCGCAAAGGCGAGGAAACCCACACGATAGTTTTCAGTGCCGGCGATGCCAAGCTTTTCCCAACCAGAATCAGCGAGCCTAATTAGGCTCTTTTACGCAGGCCGAGGCTAGGCTCCATGGAAGTGGGTACTCATTTGGCGCGTGCTTGCGTCCCTCTCAAACCCGCTATCGTGAACTGATATATTGATTTCAACAACTTCCCTTCCCCGCCCGGGTGGCGAAACTGGCAGACGCACGGGACTTAAAATCCCGGGCCCCGAAAGGGGCGTGACGGTTCGATTCCGTCCCCGGGCACCATACCAACCCATTCAGAAAACGCTAGTTAAATAGTGGAGTAGGTAGTCTCTAAAACGCGCGCAATTTCGGCTCCGCAGACAAGCCGCTCAACTCGGGTTTCAAGTCATCCCTCTGCAGAACGGGTGATGTTCCTTGGGAGTCGGCAAGTCGGAAGTTATGCGCGGCAGTCGGCCATATAGGTACTGAAAAGTCGGCTTAGCCGCGGCGCCGGATGGCCAACAGAGTCAAGTCGTCCAGACGTGGGCCGGCGCCGGCGAAGGCGCGCAGGTCGTCGAGGCAAGCGGCGATCAGCTCGGCGGGGGGCCGCGCGGCCTGCTGGCGCACCAAGGTCATGACGCGGTCCACGCCGTATTCGTCGCCCTCGTTGCGGGCTTCCGAAAGGCCGTCGGTGTAGAGGAAAAGGGTGTCGCCGACCTCCAGTTGCAAGTGCGTGGCGGAGAACTCGCTTTCGCAGAACATCCCCAGTGGCAGACCGGTGGACTCGATGCGCAGCACGCCGCCGTGCCCGACGACGATTGCGGGCCAGTGGCCGGCGTTATGGATTTCCACCTGCCCGGTGGGTTTAGCCTGGCCGCACACCAGCGTGGCGTACTGCCCGGCCAGCGCGCTTTCACAGAAGACGCGATTGGCCCGGGTGACCATCTGGCCGAGCGGCAGGGCCATACCGGTCAGGCTGCGAAACAAGGCGTGGAGTTGCGTCATTAGCATGGAGGCGGCCACACCTTTGCCCGAGACGTCGCCAAGCACGAAAAAAAGCTGTCCGTCGGATGGGATCAAGTCGCAGTAGTCGCCGCTAACGGGACCGACAGGCGCGTAATGATAGCTGGTCTCCCAACCACCGGCGCGCAGGCCCGCTTTCGGCAAAAGGTTGCGCTGTACCTCGGAGGCCAGGTCGAGGTCACGCTGCAGCGCGGCCCGTTCCGGTACGGTTAGGTGGTCCAGACAGTAGCGCACTAGCGGGTCGGCCAGCAGGCGGTCCTGTTCCACCGGTTCGTCGCACTCTTGGCATAGACCGTAGCTGCCTTTGGCCATACGTTCCAGAGCCGAATCCACTTCGTGCAGCAGACCGGCCAAGCCCGCGTTCGGTGGTGCGACGGCAATCGCCGCTTGCAACCGGCGCTTGCGCTCTTCCAGTTGATCGTGCAGGAAAGCGGTCTGTAGCGTGGCCATCGCAATTCTCCCCGACTGTTAAAAGGCCTTTGCTATTGGATTCTGACAACGCTGCTTTCGATGCGCATCTCTATTGCAGGGGGACGGATTGCCAACCCCCAGCCAAAGCCTTGTACACGCTCCGATGTTGTCGAAGCCGCGCGCGAGTCATCGTCAACGCCTGTTTCCCCACCGTCCTTGCCCACCGTAGCGTGAAAAGTGCGCGTTTTGAAGACCCATTCGTGGAGTGCAAGTCCGCCGACCCCGAGTGGATTCTCGAGGCTCTGAGTTGGGCCAGCACCGTGCCCATCTATAGACATCCCAAAACTGTGAAACATCACGATGTCACGTGGACTGCTGTCTCCCGCGCACCGCTGGCAGAAATCGAGGCGTATAAGAAGCGCATGGGGTGGAGATTCCCCTGGGCGTCCGCCTTCGGAACCGACTTCAACTACGACTACCATGTTTCCTTTGGTATGAGGCCTCCTTCTGTCTCAGGGTCCAATATGCGTCGAAAACATCACTTCCACAACTGCTCCTGGACTGAGCGGTTTGAGCACTCGAAGCAACCCGCCTGTGACAGAAATGGTCTGAAGTCTAGCGGATGAGCGTTGTCCGTCTCCAAATCGGATCGTTGCTGAAGGCATGCCTGGAAGTCGTACACGGACGGGACGCCGTGTGCGGGGCGATAGGGGGAGGTCACCATGCAAGGAAATATGCTACTGAGTCGATGAGTCAGGCGAGATTACCAAGGAACGTGTACCACCCAAGCATGGAAACGGACAGTCCGTGTTTGCTCCCTCGGGCAATACAACGGTTCAGCCCGCATAAGCGTATGGAAGCGGCGCGTTCCTGTACTTTTCGTACCCCAGCGCGGTCAGTCGAATCACACCTCGAACGTGTTCTTCCACCAGTCCCGCATTCCTCAACTCCGCGATTGCCAAACGGGCGGCAGATGAATCGATAGTGTGCTTGGACAAGATCACAAACTGATTGCGGTCCTGTTCGTAGCGGAGAACGAGTGCGACGAGAAGACCATCCCGGATGTTTTGCAGAGGCATGACGCAATCTTAGGAACATGAGCAGGACCCCGGAATGGCCCTTCGGTGCCGGTCGTGGTCACGTGTGTTCATTTTGGAGTTGTCCTTCTGCATGCTTGGTAATGAACATTGGTAACCCTAGGATTCAGATCACCTGCCCCCGACCGCCACTGGTTGGGTTCCTTCCGATACGACGGTTACCGGGTATGCGTCACGCCGCGTCTGCAAATGCGTCATTCTGGGTATCGAGTCAATTGTTACGACGTATCGTGTCACTTCGGAACTGCTGGGGTCGCTCCGCGTTTCGAATCGAACCAGCCGCAGCGACTCCTTCAGAAGTGGCGTCAGCTCGTCCGACCGCGCCGCTTCGCCATTAAACCGGGGATCTTCCGGCCCGAACACGGAGTTTTCGGGGAATGGTCAAAGCGCGCAACTACGATTTCCGGCATCACGCCGTAAGCCGGGGCTTGGAGAGCCCCTGTGTTTCGGTCCAAAGCGCCACAGATTATTACGGTTGGATTTCCCCGAAGATGATTCGCCGGTATTCGCACCCGAGTGTCGCGGCATTGCGGGCAGTGGCCGCTGCCATTGACAAGAAATCGTTACAAAGGGAAACGCGGCGCGAACGTCAAAAGAAGGTTCCTCGCGGGGCCACGACAAGCGAACGTTCCAACCGACCGAGCATGAAAACTGGGAAGCTGCTGGTCTTTCGCCCTCGTCAGCAGGCAGGACGCACGAAACGTGACACGAGTATGAAATCCTCCGTCAGGTCGGCCTGGCCCGTCCGTGGTCCATGAAAATTCTTGCTGAATCCTGAACAGAAGCAGCGTAGACTCTCATTGTCCTTTCTTAGATGCCTGCTGCAGTACAGTAATGAGAGGCATATCGTGGTTCCTCCACCCCAAGTGGCTGCTCAAATCTTGCTGACAAGAAAGTTCTCCTGATCGACCGTACCCAACCCACGCGGGACGTGCGAGCTGCCCTTTTTCGCAGTCACGGCGTCAAGGTACACATCGCGGAGGACCTGCGTGCGGCACAGCTTCTCTGGCACCCCAATTTGTACGACTTGATAGTGCTCGACGTGCGCAAACATCTCGCTGGGGAGGCTCGCGAATTTTGTGAACTGGTTAGGCGGGCGAGTCCAGAACAGCGGATCGCGTTCCTGGTCGGTCCACCAGTCTATCTGTCGCTTACGTGGCCGGATGACGTCACGGCTACAAGCGGGGAGCCACAGCAGTGGGAGCAGACGGTCAGGTTTGTGGCCGCCGCGTGATTTTACGACCTTGGG
>QIAP01000091.1 GCA_003225075.1 Acidobacteriota bacterium
CGAGATGAGCTTGGCGGTGCTCGCCTATAACCTGAAACGCATGATCAACGTCCTCGGCGGACGCCGGTTCAGCCTGGCTCTCGCCACGAGCTGAGTGGGCTCAATAACTATCCTGTCCTCGAACGGTACTCAAAGCTGCCCCAAAGCAAAAGCGGCGCTCCGGACTCGGAACACCGCTTTCTCTCTGCTTATCCCCCCGCAAGTTTCGTAACGATCTGTTTATCGGGCCTATTTATTTTTGAAAGTGGAGCAACTCCCACCGTATTAGGAAATCATATTCTACGACAGCAAATTCGCACAGAGGTCTATGACATGTCCGACGTGATTACTACCGATGAATTGAAGCAGAAAGTGAAGGAGAAACCGCCCAATTTCAAATTGGTCGAAACTCTTGCCCCGGAGCGCTACCGTGAAGCGCACCTGCCGGGCGCGATCAATCTTCCGCCCGACCGACTTAAAGAGTTGGTACCGTCAGTGCTGCCCGACAAATCCGCAGAGATCGTGACCTATTGCGCCAGCCTTCATTGACACGCCAGCGAATATGCCGCCCGTGAACTGGCGGCACAGGGTTACACCAACGTCGCTCATTATCCCGAAGGTAAGCAGGGATGGATGGAAGCAGGCCTGGCCGTCGAGAAAAGTACCTGAATCTAGCTCGGGGAAGGTCATCCGCTTGGCGCTATCGGCGCGATTATCCACCCCGTCTACTTCTTCGGCCGCGATTCCGGAGGCACTAGTCCCGCTACGCGGTAGTAGACAGCGAGCTGCCCGTAGTGCTCGCCTGAGTGCTCGATGAAACTATAAGCCGCATCCGCAACCCGGACAGGACGATGGGTGTTAGGATCCGTTAACAGGTCGTCCATGCCCTTGTCGCCCTTGGCCTTGATGACTGCCGCGCCGTCGGCAAATGACTTCTTGACGAACGCGGCCACGTCCGCCTTGGTCTTGTACTGCTCACGCTTCGGATCTTCCTCGGCGGGCAGTTTTTGTCCGTGCGCCAGGTTGATGAAGAAGTAGTTGGCGCCTGCGGCGTGCAGCAGTTGTTCGGCGAAGCTACGCTGCGCAGGTGTGGGCTTGAAGTCATACTTGTCTTCGGGAAAGTCCTCGGCCATCGCAAGCAGTTTCCGCCCAATATCATTCCACGTTTCCAGGACAGCCTCCGACGGGCTTAGTGGGGGCTTGGCAGCAGTGTCTTTCTTGGCTGTGTCCTGTGAGGGCGCTGGCAAAGCCCACATGCTCACTGCCAGAATCAGTGCCACCTTCAAACATATATTCTTCATCACGTCGTTCGCTATCATCGCGCATTCCTCCTGGTACATTCGTTTCGAGTTTTCCCCGGGATGGATATCTTAACGGAACTCTTGAGGTTTCACGGTCCCCCGCCCGATCCCTGATCAACCACATACACCCGCCCCGGCGCGCCCGGCTGGATATTATTTTTCTGGAAGCTCTCCTTGATGCGACGCCGCAGCTCACGGCTCACCGCGTACTGGCGGTTGGGCCGAGTCTTCACCAGCATTAGATAATCCGCTTCTCCGTTGCCCACGCGCTCGATGCCGGGCACCTGGATGTCAGCCACAATATCGTCGGCGAAAGCGGGGTCATTGCGTACTTCCTCGCCGACCTGCTGTAGCAGATTAACTACGCGCTCGCTGGGCTCGCTATAGGCAACTGCGACGCGCAGAGATACCTGCGCCCAGTCGCGCGTCATATTTGAAACGATCTTGATTTCACCGTTCGGCACCATGTGCAAGGTGCCGTCGTCGTCGCGCAGTACGGTGCGGCGCAAGCTCATCTCCTCGACTGTACCTTTCACTCCCGCGACGCGCACGCTGTCAGTGAGGTCATATTGATTTTCCAGCAGGATGAAGAAGCCGTTGATAAAGTCGCGGACCATGGTTTGCGCGCCGAAACCAATCGCCAGCCCCGCAATGCCGGCACTGGCCAGCAGCGGTTCCAGGTGGAGGTTTAGTTGTGCCAGCACCGTCAGCGTGGCCACGAAGATGATCGCAAAGACGCCCACGCTGTTGATCACCGATGCCAGCGTCCGCACCTGCTGGGCACGCAATCCGGACGGCAACCGCTTGGCCTGCAATGACGCTGTCCTTCGGGTGATGGCACGCAGCAGCCGGATCAGGACGAAGGAAACGATCACCACCAAAACAATCTTCGGAGCGTCATGGCGCAGGAAGTTCATGGTGTCTTCGTGCCAATCCCGCAATAGCGCAGGCACCTCCCATCTGTTAGACAGGTAAGCCGCGATGTAAGAACTCCAGTTCATATTTTGAGCGCGATTATAACAAGTGTGCCCTAGCGATAGCGTCGCCACGCCCACGCCGGGGTCATGAATGAAGAATAGACGTAAGTGCGGAGGGTGCCCGTGCTCGTCGTCTGGTTCTTGGGAGAGACAGAGGGGGCTTTTCACAACGTTGAGCAAGCCAGAGCAGGGGGGCTTTCGACCAGCACATCGCCGCCACTTATAATGGACTTATCTTCGTACCCTCGAGGTCAGCGTGTTCCCCAAATGTCTCTCGCTATTTTCCGCCACGCTGATGGCATTGACCTTGCCGGTCACTGGCATTTGCGGACCTCTGTCACAAGCCCGCAGCCTGCCCCAGGGCGACCAGCAGCCACCTCCACAGATTAACCAGCAGACTTCACCCGAGGACCAGGAGCGCGCCAAGCTGGAACGCGAGATGGCCAAAAAGGCCAACGAGGAACGCCAAGCCGCCCTCAAGCACGACACGGACCAACTCCTGAAATTGTCCACCGAGCTGAAGGACTACGTCGATAAATCAAATGAAAATGTACTGTCTGTGGAAGTAATAAAAAAAGCAGGGGAGATCGAAAAACTAGCGCATGGGTTTAGGGAGAAGATGAAGGGATCTAACTGAGCGCGGCTTTGATACCATAGACTGACTCAGTCCTCATCCCCGGATGAAGTGCCGGGGAGACCGGCAACCGAGTGTAACCCTTCTCCTTGCCAACACTCTGACTAAGATATGGAACTCATGCAGGCCAGTGCGATCCTACAACTCGCGAACTCCGCCGAGTTGACGGATGAGGAAGTAGTTACGCGCGTCTTGAATGGCGAGACGGCCTTGTTCGAAATCCTGATGCGGCGATACAACCAGCGTTTGTACCGGGTTGCTCGCTCGATTCTGCGTGATGATGGCGAGGCCGAGGATGTCATGCAAGATGCCTACGTGCGCGCCTATCAGCACTTGGGCCAGTTTGCCGGACGGGCAAAATTTTCTACGTGGCTCACTCGCATTGCCGTGCATGAGGCGCTGGCCCGAGCCCATCGCGGCAAACGTTATGACGCGCTCGAGGGGCTCAGCGCCGTCCAGGGGGAAGCCATGAAATTCGCATCTGCTGCGCCGAGCCCGGAACAGGAAGTGGCCACTGCCCAGAGCCACGCCATATTGGAAGAGGCGATTCTTTCGTTGCCAGAGAGCTACCGCACTGTTCTGATGATGCGTGACATTGAAGAGTTGACCACAGCCGAAGCAGCGGAATCGCTCGACATCACTGAACAGAATGTAAAAGTCCGCTTGCATCGAGCCCGCGCACTGCTGCGCAGAGAGCTTTATACGCGTGCCGGCGTCAGCGGTGCCGATGCGTTTGCCTTTATGGGAGTTCGCTGCGATCGTGTCGTAAAGAACGTCTTCGCGCGTCTGGCGATGATTCAAGTAGCTGTCGATCCTGGGTCATCCTCGATCCACTAAAATGTCTGGCTTTCCAAGGTAGCAGGGGTCGCGCTATCATGTTGCAACTCGTTATCAACTAGAACTGCAATCATGCCCCTGCCCCAGACCGAACAACCCGGCCGATTACAGGCGGAACTCATGTCACGCGGGCTGCGGATGACTCGCCAGCGTCGCACGATACTGAGCGTCGTAGAAACCGCGAAACAACATCTCGATGCCAGCCAGATACTACGCAAGTCACGCAAACTGGATGCGAACATTGACCGTGTGACCGTCTACCGGACCCTCGCCCTCCTTAAGCGTT
>QIAP01000009.1 GCA_003225075.1 Acidobacteriota bacterium
TGCCGGGCACTGCGACCCTGATCAAAGTCACTGGTTTGATCGCTTGGCAAAATTCTGACCGCCGAGCTGGCATCCGGTTTACTCAGCTTTCCGATAGTGCACGCCGGAGCTTGAAGGACTGGCTGCGCGTGAACTCAGGAGAAAAGGCCGATCCTCCAATTCGCTGCGCCGTTACGGACATCAGCTTGGGTGGATGTTTTCTGCGGACAGATTCACCTTTTCCAATGGAGACGCGCGTTGAACTGTTCTTTTGTGTGGCTGACTGTAGATTTAGAACCGAAGGGAAGGTACGGGTCATGCATCCCGAGTTCGGTATGGGAGTTGAGTTCGCCGGCAAGACGCTGGAGCACCGCAGGCTAATGGAAGCTGTGATCCGTCGACTGACGCTAAGTCACGACCTTCGACCTGAGGTGTTGGTTGAGCCGGAAGGACTTGATTGGGGAGATAGTGTCGAAGAGTTGTTGGAAGATTCATCCGTTTCCACAGCATGGGAACCGGAAGAGCTGGAAGATCCTCTATTGGAGTTGCTCCGTACTGGAGCCCTGCTGCCTAAGGAGCAGTTTCTGGTGGAACTGGAGAAGCAGCGCCTAGCCCTCCCAGAGATTTAGTCGGACAATTAGCGAGCATCTCTGGCCATGACCTCTACGGTAGTTCGAACTCCCTCTGCGACGAGGCGGGACGCCCAAAGACAGGATATGGGGCTACCCGCGGGCGAACCGAACTTTAACATCTGCTCGTAATCCCATCCCTTGCGTGACATCCAGTGCAAGCGCACCAGCTGTCTTAGCACCTGAGGTGCTCGCCTCAATGCACCAGGTAGCCTGTCACCAAAGCTGCCAGCACAACCCCAATATTGGCCAGTAACAGCAGTGGCACAGAATCCCGGATTAGCTGTCGCACATCAATCTTGATGCTGTCCTCGAAGACAAGGGCAGGAAGAAACAGAATCAGGATTACATCTGGTGTGAGCCAGTCCGGGCGCTGGTTCGGCTGAAGCGGGGACAGGAGGGGCAACCGAAGCAGGCCGAGGAGCAATCCTCCTAGAACGAGAGCCACGGTGTAAGGAATTCGCAGACGCTTCGCCAATACCGCAATGAGCAAGGCAGCGATGAGCAGCCAGATTCAACCCCAGAGCTTGTCGTCATGCCAGGCGGTCCCGTTGTCAGATAGCCCACACTCGTCATCGCATACCCGACACCTTGCCACGCTCAAAAGCGGCTCTGACCTCTGGGCGCAAAAGATAAAACAACAGTGCACCCGCAATAGCGAAGCCTGTTCCGCCTCGCACAAAATCACCCATAAGAAAATCGACCAGATCTCCCAGAACCTGAGTAGTGATGATCCCCACCGCCAATCTCCATCCCCAAAGGCGGCGTCTGAACCAACCCGTCCCGGCAGCATGCGCTGAGTCCCAGAAAGAGAATCCCCCCACGATCCTGCCAAGAGGAGCGAGATGCCTATACGCAGGCGCATTCAGAATCCAGACTCGATCGAGAGCTGTGCCCCGCCAGATCAATGTCGTTCCCGCGAGACAGGCCATAGCAGTGCCGAAGTACAAGAAGATACCGACGGCACTGACTCCTCGCGATGAATCTCTTCGAACGACCATATCGACGTCGGAGTGATGGCGACCCCGATATCCGTTGACTATAAACCGGAACACAAGCGGACAGAAATCGGCCAGCTTTCATCCCACTGTTGTAAGCGATGAGTTTTGAGGGTCCGGACACATCTGCTATTCTGCTCAGGCGCTGCCCATGACCCCGCTTTCCTCAGCTGCAATCTCGGATGCTCCTCTTGTCGCGGCGTACGCAATCTTTCTCACGAGCTACGTCGTTTTTGCGATCGGAAAATTTCCTGGGTGTAAAATTGACCGTACGGGCGCGGCCATCATCGGGGCGGTGGGGATGGTTGCGTTTCGAATCGTTCGGCCGGCGGCGGTCATCTTCACGTGCGGGTTTCTCTCGGCGTTCTTCGTGAACGACATTGTCTGCCTAGTGATGGTGCCGTTTGTTCTCAGCATCACCCGTCGCATGAAACTGGTGCCCCTTCTCTACCTCCTTGCGGTGGCCACCGCTTCGAACATCGGTAGCGTATCGACGATGACAGGAAATCCGCAAAACATGCTAATCGGGTCTTTCTCTGGGATTAAATACCGAGATCTGGTGAAGCAGTTCCGCCATTATGCGGTTGACTCCAGCCTCAACAAAAACCAAGGAGTACCCGAAGGAGAGCCGATGAAATGTGATGAATCCGGCACAGGTCAGTAAGGAGTAAGTAGAAGAGGCAAATGGAACTGCTGAAGCGCTTCGTGCAGCGAGACGTTGATGCTTCCGAAGCACTTTTTCGACAGTTTCAGAGAGACGTATATGCACTTTTGGCAGCGGACGAACCGACACCTAAACCTTTAGTCTCATGGCCGAGATCTGAGATCCGAGGTCCGAGGTTTGACCGGTTGCGCTTTCAGTTCCGTCAGTGCGGCCTGAGTGTTCCGCCACTCGCGGGGCTTGATGTTGTGCTGAGCGGGGCCGCTAGCGAAATACTCCAAGATGTTTGCCTTCAGCGCTGGCGTGGTGAGCGCGAAATGATTGTGGGCGATGTGGCGGGCCAGTTGACTGTAGGTTTCATCGGCCAGCTTGTATTGAGCGGCGCGGGTGACGGCGCCGGTGTCCAGGTTGCGGTTGGGGAAGTTGGGGTCACCGGCGTTCACTTTTTGTACCAGGCGGTGACACTGGTCGACCACGTTGTCCATGCTCTTGAAATAGAGGTCCTCGGTTTGCGCGGTGGGATCGCGGTATCCCAGGCTCTTGAATGGTCCGAACTTAGGGATCACCCTTAGGAAGAACCCGAGGATTCTGGCAAAAACGCCGGGCTTGCGGTATTTCGATCCGAAGTCTCTCTCATAGTCGGCGCGGGAGAGGTGATAGAGGAATTGCTGTCGTGCCGCGTCGTTCTTCTCCACCTGAATTTTGTCTTTGCGCGTAGCTAATGCGACCTGGGTCATTTCCGGGATGACGTGGCTGACCGCGAAACGATAGGTTGCGATGGTCAAGTCGTCGAAATGAAGTAGTTCATCGAGTTTGAGGCCGTAGGTGTCTTCGAAGGCGCGCTCGAGCAGATCTTCTGACACCTGGAAGCCAATGAAATCATGATACTGCTTCGAGATGTAGCGTTTCTTGGCGACTTGCACCACGTCGAAGCTGAACTCGGTCTTCAGGTGGGCGTCGGGATTTTGTTCGTAGGAAACGATGGGGCCGAACCTCTCGCGGAGGTTGGGATACTCGATCCCAACGCCAACATTGACCGAAGGATGCCCCCAGATATCGGCGGCATAGTGGCTGAGTGCGCCCAGGGCGAAAGCGTAGTCGTTGATGTTGCGGGCGTCACGCAGCATCCAGGCGACAAAATCGCCGGTTCGGACGTAGTGAAGCAAATTGGTGAATTCATGATTGCCGAATGGGTAATAGCCGAGGTCTTGAATCGCCGAACCCCCGTAGGCGTAGGCGTGGGCTTGCTTGATCTGATCGGGATCGGCCTCTGGGAAGCGCTTGAGGAGGGCGGGGCGGATGTCGGAATCCCAAGCAATGTCGATCAGTTCCTCATGAGAGAGGACGCCATAACCGAAAAGTGGTGGAGCGGCCAAGACCGCTCCAAGGAGTAGAAGAGCAGCCAACCTGATTTTCATTGCCGCCAAGATTACTTCCTTTCGGCGCGGCAAGGCTAGGGCAAATGCTGCAGCCACCATCAAACCACAGTGTCGTCCCTCTCTTCATTTAGATTGTTTGTGCCGAAAAGGAGTCGTCAGGTCCCAGCAACCACTTGATTACCGAGTGGGATTCCCCTCCTCTCAGCCGTAGTTACTTTCTTTATCCGCTTTGAACCTTCCGCCTTCAACCCAGTACACCGCTTCAGCTACGATTAATTCTCGCATCAGGAGGTGCTCATGCATAGACGCTTGGCAATCGTTACTTCTCTGCTCGTCTTTTTCTGGGCGTCAGTCGCCTGCTCAACGAAACCCGCAGGCGAGAACCCCACCAGCAGTAAGCAGGTCACACTGCCCGTAGGCACCATAGTCACCGTGCGCCTAGGGAACGCAGTGAGTTCTAAGATAAGTACCGATGGCGACCATTTCAGGGCCACCGTCACCAGGCCCGTGGAGATAGATGGCAAGGTGGTCGTGCCCGCTGGAGCCGAGGCCTTGGGCAGAGTCGTTGAAGCCGTGCCGCAGGGCCGCTTTAAGGGTGCCGCCGTATTTCGCCTGGTCCTAGAGTCCGTAACGGTTAACCGCGACGCCTACGACGTGAGAACAAGTTCCGTCACTCGCCCGGGAGCCTCCTACACCGGGGAGAAGGAGATTGTCCTACCTGCCGAGTCCACACTGAGCTTTAAACTCGCCGAACCCACGATCGTAAGGATGTAGCGGTAGATACCACCGAGCAAGCGAAGCACAAAGCCGCCTCCCACAAGGCGGCTTTTCCGTCACAAAAACTCGAAATGTCCACCTTTACTCCATCTGCTCCGGCATTTCTCCGCTTCCTTCTATGCAGCCCTATAACTGAACAGTTTTTTGCATTCCTGTCGGAGAAACCCACCGGTGACGGGAATGCGGTGATTGCCCTTCTCGAAGACGAGCCGGCAGGGGATGAGGCAAGCTCGCCACTTGTAGTCTTCCGTACCGCGCTTGCGGCCATAAGCGGCAATGTCTTCTTGGGAGACGCCGTAGACGACCGCGCCAATTTTAGCCCACACGCAGGCGCCGGCGCACATGGCGCAGGGCTCGTGCGTGGTGTAGAGCACGAAGTCGGGCAGGTAGCGGCCATAGCCGCTTGATACGTATTTGAGAGTTTCTAACTCCACGTGCTTGATGCTTGACCCCGAAGTTTTTACTCGGTTACCGGCGCTGGCAATGACCACTTCGCGCCTACCCATGAGGCGTGTGATGACCGCGCCAATGGGATAGTCGCCTCGGTCACGGGCGCGCTTTGCCTCCGCGATGGCCAGCTGCATGAACTTCTTCTTCGGTTTATACCAAGCAGGGATCATATAGTTAGAACTTTTCACTGGAAGGAAAACCTTATTATTTATCCAATTGCGTCCTCGCTGTGGACTTCCGCCAACGAATTTCCACTGGAAATACTACAGATAAGATAAAAGGAGAGTTAGTATAAGAATAAGGCAGCCCTGGCCATCGCCTATGCGACCTCCGGTAAGAAGAAAGAGGCGACGAGCATCCTGGAAACCCTAGTGGATGCTTCAAAGTCGCGCCACATCTCCGGTCGTGAAGTCGCGGCCATTTTCTCCAGCCTCGGCGAAACTGGTAAGGCGTTCGAGTCATTGCAGATGGCCTACGACAATCACGACTACAAACTCAACATCGTAAAAGTAGACGCGCGGTTTGACAGGCTTCGCTCCGACCCGCGCTACGCCGACCTGCTGCGCCGGATTGGATTGCTATAGCCGAAGCGAATACGGTGGGCGGACCCTCCTGATCTCGCACGTTGAAACTGGAGTACGATAGTGCTGCGCGAAAGAGAGTGGCTTCATCCTACCTAGGCGATAAGGCTAGCGTACCGTTCTTACGTTCCCGTGGACAAGGAGGAGCCATGCGCGATACTGGTGAGACCGGGCCACCGAATCATTTTTGCAGGATTCTATTCCTGGCAGTAATTCGCCTCTCAGTGGTTCGTGCTCGCAGTCGCGCAAAAAACCCAACCGCCTAGTCCTCCGAAATATGACGCGCACACGGAAACGAAGATGAAAGGGACAGTGGAAGAAGTAAGGCTGCCTCCGAAAGGCAGCGAGAAAGAAGTTGCCCACCTGCTGGTGAAAAGCGGCACGGACTCAGTCGACGTTTACCTATGCCCGAAGTCCTTTCTCGACGAGATGGGCGTGAGCTTCGCGAAGGGCGACGAAATCGTTCTCACCGGGTCGAAGGTCAAACCGGACACAGCAGATCTTGTCCTCGCACGCGAAGTGGTGAAACGAAATGATACACTCGTGCTTCGCGACGAGAAGGGCAATCCTGTCTGGACCTGGCACCACTGATCTTGGCTCGCACGGAGTCTCGTACCCAACGGAAGACGCTTCCAAGTGCATAAGTTTGGGGGTCGGCGCAGACTTACAACCCTATGGCGGCGACCAAGCTGCCCCTGAAGTCAGCGTTTTTTGGTCGGCATCACTTCAAGAGCGGTAACCACGTACCAGTAGCGGCCTTGGGGATTGTTGTGGAACTCTCGGACCCGATACCCCGCCCGGCAAGCGCTCGATACACCTTTGTTTGGGCGCGATGCAGCTGTTGCGGGTTACGACAAACGGCTTGGAGTGCGCGGTCATTGCACAGAAGTAAGGAGCAGACATATTGCCACAAAGTGTGCGTAGAATGGTGGACCGTGAGTTGGCAGATAAGGAACCTACCTCGGAGCTACCTGGTTTCCCGAGACCCGATTATCCGCGCGGGTAGTGTGCGTTTTAGCGTCCAGTGACGCAAGTCTGGGAGTCTTTCGAGAATCGAACTTCAGAGGGAGACCACGAGACAGATTGTGCTCCGGGAGCACCTAGCAGTCAACGGGAATGTACAGCTTGTTCCGAAAATGGAACAAGAATTAGCCGCGAATCACACCGCCAATCTAACTTGACAGTGGCGAGTTTTCGTTGTGTTGTAGAGATTACTTGCCAAAGACTCTCAGCTCACTTCGTATTCGTCTGCTCAGCCTGAAGCCCTGGTAGGCAAGATAGCCCGCGATAGCAAGCCCTATCCAGCTAATCCAGACTGGCACGACCATGTTCTCTACCGTCACATGCCAGCCGAAGAGGAGACGAATCGCATGGCCGAGAGCTATCAGGGAAAAGATTGCTGCGGCGATTAAGGAAAAGATTCTTGGTGTCATGCCCACCTCAACGATAGAAGAATTGCGCGTCTGTGCTTTTAGTCTCAAATGCGCTGCGCAGACCAAAGCTTCAGGCAGCGGCCAAGAAGCGCTTCACTGTCTCCGCCCACTGCTGTGGTTCCTTTTCTACGGCGGTGACATCGTCCGGCCAGGTGAGGGAGAGATAGGCCGGCGGCCCAACGAGAAAAACGAAGTGTTCTTTGGGGCTCGAAGTCCTAAATTTGCTCATAGAATTCGAGCGCCTCTCCGGGAAAGTGTCTGCGCACGTCGAGCAATATGAATTGGTACAGATTAGGTTGCCACAGAAATCGCGCCGCCTGGAGGCTGTCAGCAGCATGGACCTCGATACCGCGACTCCGCAGGACACTAGCTCGCACGTCGCGGGTAGGTTGGTTACGGTCAATGAGGAGAACTTTCTTGCTATAAACATTCGGACGATTTGGAGATTGCGGAACCATAGCGCACCTCCTGTTTGGCGGCCGCAAGTCCCTATCGAATGTCGGCTGCCTGGTCTAAGTTAGACACTGCGAGCACGACGCTCGCCTTCTTCGAGCTTTTTGCGGCCGTCTGATAGCCCAGAGTGATGTTGATGTCCTTTTCCGCCAGTTTCGAGGCGAACTCTCCAAGCGCTCCAGGAATATTGCGCAGCTCGACCTGCAGCACGTCTGTTTCGGTGTAGCTTAGCCCGGCGCTCGCAAGCGCCTTCTTGGCTCTGTCTGCATTGTCCACGATAAGGTGGGTCACCCCTTCACCTGCCGACGTGGTGGTGAGACAGGCAAGGATATTCACATTGGCAGCGCCAAGAACTTTCGCGGTATGCGCCAGCATCCCGGGGCGATCTTCATGAGACAGGGTGAATTGCGTTGCTTTGGGCATGACGGAACTCCGCGAGAGGCCGTGTTGGGAATGGATATGGCAAGAATTCTCCTCTCGTCGCAGCGAGGAGTCAAGGTCGGTCAGGGTTGAGGAGACAAGGATCAGGTTGACAGAAGCGATTTTTGTTACGTGCATGCCTATTGCTCCCTGAGCGGACCGGAAGGAGCAGGCGGCTGCGCCCCGCGATTGCTGAGAGATCGCGGACGGAGGGCCACTCTGGGGAGCCAAGATGATATTTCCACTGGCTTCCACAAGTTGATGGGCTTGCGCACAGCTTCTCCACCTATCTGGTCATGATTTCCGTTGCATCACCAGCAATTGAGCTTCATAAGTAAGGGAGAGAAAACAATTCAGGCCCGAGCCATTGGTCTCGCAACCAAAGAATCGGTTACGCGAGCAGCGCGGCATTCGACGAGAGACCTGCATCGTTCGGTCTGCTATGGAAGCCCAGTCAAAACCGGTCATTGTGGCACGTAATCCATCCGTCGTGCCCAAGCAAAAGCGCATCGAACCCCTTTCTTCTGGGTATGCAGTTCGTGAGTTGTGCAACGATTCCGAAGGACACTATTGGTACGTGCTCATTGCTTTCGAGTTTGATCGTCCTGCAAAAGCCGTAAACAGGATTGCCGATCTTCAGCCCCTGGGCAGTGTGTGAAGCTGGAGGGAGCCTGCTTAACCCCAGTTGCACCAAATTGGGCAATTGACCGCGAAAGAGAACAGGCGTACGGTGGTGCCATTCCACACAGGTAAACATGGAGTCGCGCAGCTCCGCGACGTTCCTTTCACATTTGTGTCACCGAAAGGAGTTGTGGTTCGTCAAAACCTCACGTGAGCTGGCAAGAACTTGCGTCCGCGTGGTGTGTCGGCCTACTAGCTCGTTACTCCGCCTGATGTTACTCCAAGCGACAGGTTCGGCTCGCAACGAAAAAGTGTCTAGCGGCTGAATTCGGACAGAGAGACTTGCTCCGATAGACGAGTTGTCGGAGTCCAGGCCGCGACGGTGTAGCGGTGGTGCAGTCCGCCGAGTCGAGGGAAGGAGTGGATATTGCTTCCCTCTGCAGGACGTACTGCTGCTGGCCGACCTGTTGGCGTATCTTTCGCGACCCCGAGGTGGGTCCGATCTTAGTGGTAGTAGCGAACATATTCGGACATCAGCCGCTTGAGGTGCTGCTCATTTAGCACGATCACGTGGTCCAGCAGGTCTCGTCGGCAACTCCCAATCCACCGCTCAGCGACACCGTTCTGCCACGGACTGCGAAAGGCAGTGCGGATGGGTTTGCTTCCCAAGTCTGTTACCGCTGAAATCACATCGGTTCCGAACTTTGAATCGCGATCGAACAAAAGGAATCTGTGCACCGGCAAGTACGGCCATGCCTCCCCCAGCTGCTGCCCGATCCAGAGGGCGTTGGGATTTCGGGTCACGTTGAAACGGAGAATCCTCCGCCGGTCATGACTAATGACAAAGAAGCAGTACACAATGCCAAATGTGAGGGTTGGTACGTGAAGAAGTCCATGGCTGCAATTGCCTCGCGATGGTTCCGGAGGAACGTCAGCCAGCGTTTGACGGGATCTAGAGTTCTCGGAATTCGCCGAAGCCATCGCGAGACGGTGGGTTCCGACAGATTGAAACCCAGTTTGAGCAACTCGCCATGAATGCGCGGCGCTCCCCAGGTTGGATTTTCAGCAGCCATGCGAAAATCAGAGTACGAACTTCCTTACTCACCCGTCTCCGGCCTCCGACGCGTCTGACTCTTGAAACCCATGTCCAATACAACCGGAAGCCGGCCCGATGCCAGCTAACAACCGTTCGCGGTGTAACCAGGACTAGGGGCTTCTTCCATCCAGACCACCACCCTCTCAACGTGATCCAGAACAGTTTTTGGAGGGTGGTCAGTCGATGTCGAGGTCTTTTGGCGCGCAACGCCAGAAGTTGCTGACGAAGGGCAAGGTTTTCGAGAAGGAGATCCTTGCGAGAACTGAAAGCACTAACAATCCAACCCAGAAGATGTCGGAGGTAGATGGTCACGGCCAAAATCTTATCGGATCAGGCCAAACCAGAATTGTCTCCAAGTCATTCATTCCGCGATGGCACGGTGTTTTGGCGAAGGACAACCCAATCAGCATTCAGAAATTCCCGAGGCCTTGCTTTCCCGTTGCTAAAGGACGAAGCACTTTAGTCACTTTGACCTTCCGCGATTCCGTGGCACATTGGGGTCGGCGAGCGTACTCGGCGGTTGTCCAGGCTGTCATTCTCTGGTTTCCTCTTCTGATCCTCGCCGGTAGCATAGAGTTCCGCTCCGACCGAAATCCAACACTGAGTGCATCCGTGACGAAGCGCATGATTTGGGCTGAAGATGAAGATTTTACTGGCTGGCGCTGCTGTCAGTGCCGTTGGACCGTCATCGCTCCTCGTCTAGACACCACCGTTGCGGTTCTAGCGTTCAACCGCATCGCCCAAGAGGGATTTGAGAAGCACCGCTGCGTTCCAACTTCCGAGAAACCTAAGGCTCGGGCTCAATCAGCCAGCACGTAGTAAGCTTTTTAGGGTGTCAGCTGGATCGCTCAAAACTGCGGGTCTGAACAACTCTGAACGGCGAAGCGTTCATTCCATCGGATCTTTTTGCCAACCCAATCACGCAAAATTCTTGACCAAGTAAGTTGAATCTCGTCCACAGCAGGCCTATAATCCCGACGTTTCCAAAGGAGGCACAATGGCCGAAAACCGCAAAGTGATCGATTGCCGCCGTTTCCCGGCGGACAAGCCCTGCTCAATCGTCATTTCAGGCACAGAAGACGACGTTCTGGACCTCGCCGTCCTGCACGCCAAGACAGTGCATGGCCACCAAGACACGCCTGAACTGCGCGAGCAGATCCGCTCCATGCTCCAGGATGAGGACGCCGCGACAGCGGAAGCGGCGTAAGCTCAAATACAAAACAAAGGCGCGCTCCCGCGCGCCATCTCCCCCAAAACCCTCGCAAAATCCGTGACCCGCATTTCCTGCAAAATGCATGACTTGATCCCGGATTGAACCGGCCCGACCCCGAGGTCTAGAATTCTCCCACTACCCTTCTATAACTCT
Source organism: Acidobacteriota bacterium (assembly GCA_003225075.1). Taxonomy (GTDB): domain Bacteria; phylum Acidobacteriota; class Terriglobia; order Terriglobales; family Acidobacteriaceae; genus Gp1-AA124. The sequence continues at coordinate 10,844 of QIAP01000009.1, forward strand.
TGGAGGTCCGTATGCCTCATTACGAGTTCTTCTGCCAGAAATGCAAGAAATTCTTTGACAAGATTCTGTCTCTTGTGGACTACGAAGAAGGCGAGGTTCTGTGCCCACACTGCGGCAGTAAGAAAGTCGAGCAGCGCTGGTCGGCCTTCTCCGCCATCACCTCCAAAAAAAGCGCGTAACACACACCTTCTGAGGAGGACGGTATGCGCTTCGACAAATTTTACTTCGGTTCCCTCCAGATCGACGGCAGCACCTACGAACACGATGTCGTGATCGACCATGGGGAGATCCGCAAACGCAAGAAAAAGCCATCTAAAAAATTCCGCGACGAGTTTGGACATACCCCTCTGTCGGTCGAGGAGGATATACCGTGGAGATGCCACCGACTCGTGGTCGGCACCGGTGCATACGGAAGATTGCCGGTGATGAAAGAAGTAAAACGTGACGCGGAGCGTCGCAACATCGAATTGCTGATTCTACCGACGATCAAAGCCATCGAGGTATTGCGGCAAGACCCCGAAGACACCAATGCAATCCTCCACGTGACGTGCTAGAAGCTGTGGCCTTCGCCCGCCTGCTTGCACTATAGGCTTGTGGGTTCGCGGATATTCGCACCATAATTGGGTAATTGACCAAAATTTCTTCCAGGCATACCGTAGGCGGTAAAGCCGAGACATACTTCCGTCGCGCCCGCGACGGGTTCCGTTCACCCGTTCACCCTCTAACCAAGGAAAGGAGCTGTCCCTCGTCAAAACTCAATGCTCGCTTAGGCACCTTCCGAATCAGTAATTTACCAAAACCGGAACGTCTCCGTCCCAAAATGGCTTGAGGATGTAACAATGTTATGCGTTCGTTCAGTTCCACTGTTCTGGGTGTAACCAGAATCAGCGGCTTTTTCCAGCCAGCCCAAAGCCTTCGCAACACGATCCAGAACAACTTTTGCAGAGCACTGAGTCGCCGGCGAGGTCGCCTTGCGCGCAAAGTCAAGAGTTGCTGGCGGAGGGCCAGGTTTTCGAGGATGAGATCCTCTCGCGAACGGAAGGCACTAATAACCCAGCCGATGAGGTGTCGGAGCCACGAGATCATGGCCAAAATCGTATCGAAACATCCCTCCACAAACCGTTGGCAACTCGTTCATTCTCCGAGTGCACCAGGTTTTGATGAGGGACAGGTTTTCGGGAACTTGATCTTCCAGACGGAAGTAATAGAACAACGCTTCTGAGCGGGCGTGGTGCCCCATCATGATCAGCAGGCCTCCGAAGATGGAAATCCAGCGCAGCATGGCAAGGATCTTTTCCTTCTAACATGCTTCTGCTGAATCTCACCTGCTAATCTGAGTGACTTTTTCAACACCCACAGGCCATTACACTCACGACGTTGTGAATGAGTTTAATGGTGATATTTCGGAACAGTCCGACTCGGTTGGTGAAATTCATCAGCTCTAGCGGGAGGGTGACAACTCGCGGCGGAATGACTGCATCTGCCTGCTTAAAGGAGCGTCCTATGCGTCGGGCGATTCAAGTGTCTCTCCTGGTCCTCGCCTTTTCAGTCCTCAACATTGGCTTATCTGCGACCGGTTTTGCGCAGGATGCAGCCGGCCAGGACAACGTTATCAAGAGGGACGTCGACCTGGTTTCCCTGTACTTCACCGTGCGCGATAACAAGAAGCAGCTAGCCAGCCAGCTTGACCAGGGAGAATTCCGGGTGCTCGAAGATGGGAAGGAGCAGCCCATCAAATTCTTTGCCCACCATAGCGATGTGGTGCTCAACGTTGGCGTGCTGCTCGATACCGGCACAAGTATGGCCTGGATTCTTAACGAGGAGGCCACCGCCACCAGCATGTTCATGAAACATGTAGTCCGGCCCACCGATCTCGGCTTTATCTTGAGCTATCACGCGCGTGTGGACACACTCCAGGTTCCCACGTCCGACATTGCGCTATTGAAAGAAAAAGTCGATGAGATCCGCAGTTGGGGGACGGTGGTTGGCACTCCCGATCAGGCACCGGCGCCGCGTCCTTTTCCCGGACCAACTCCGCCCATTGGGCCTACGGGACAACCCTTTAACCAGCGTCGTGAGGCGCACCTCTATGATGCCATTCGCGTTTCCACACTGCGATACCTTCAGCACGAGGTAGGACGAAAAGCGGTGGTGATTGTTGCCATGTCCGGAGATTCCAGGAGCGAATCCACTCTGGAAGACGCTTTAGAGGTTCTGCTGCAGCATGACGTGATCGCTTACGTCCTGCAGATCTACGATCCTCCCCGAGATCGTACGCACCGTGACCACTGCGATGTGATTCACACCTACGAACGGGATGATCATGGAGAAGAGGTGCTGAAGAAGATGGCGGAAGCCACTGGTGGCCGCATGCTCGAAGTCAGAGGAATGGATAAATTAACCACAGCGCTGGACGAGATCTCAGACGAACTCCATCACCAGTACAGCCTGGGGTACTACCCGGAGAACCAGAAGTGGGATGGAAAATTCCGTAAAATCCAGATCGTTACCCAGGAGCACGGCTACAAAGTCTACGCGCGCAAAGGCTATTATGCCCATCCTAAGGAGCAGGCGATGCGGTAGGAAGACGGCTGTTGGCGTTTGGCTCTTCAGCACAGCAGTTTGGAACTGTTCATAACTGTCGCCGAGCGGGATCAGTCCCATCAGTGGTGTGTGAAATCGCGTTTCAAGCAGCCTTGAACCACGTCGCGCATGGCAAAAGAATTACGAGTGATACTTCCGCTTCGCAACAATCCTCTTGATTGCGTTTTTGCCTTCCAAATCGGGCTGTGTTTTGCCCATGCCGTTAGCATCCGATGGGGTCTATTGCCGTTGAAGTATTTGCTGAGTGCGTCATGAACCAGCTTGTTTCGGATCATGAGTGCAATGACGATTTATCGCCAACAACCAGCAGGTGCTAGAGGATCTAGCCTCCACCCGGAGGTTTTGCTAAGCTTCGCGGCATGACGCCTTCTCCGAGATGGCTGCTGTGTTTCGTCCTGTGCGCTTTGTTCCCCACAATGGCGGAGCAATCTTCCGCCAGTCAACCATCGGCGCAGCGAGACAGGACGAATGTCTCGGTTGGTCAGTCCTTCACGGGACACTACGAAGGTGCCGCGACGAACAGAGCGCAGCAAGTCATACCCCTGGCGATCGACCTTACGGATGCAGGCGGACATCTCTCAGGCGAGATTAGTTCAACTTTTGGAGTTTTCCCTATCGTTGGCGGGAATCACCAAGCTGATGCAATTACCATCGAGTTCGACGCGGGTGGAGAGAAAGGCACGATCTCAGCGAAACTGAGCGACGGCAGGCTTTTCGGCACCTTCACCACGGGAGATGACGGGGGATCGATTGATGTCAAAAAGACCGCCGACGTGCCGGGTCGCGCCGACACCGGGAAATCTGCGATGGCTACTCCCATCTTGTTTCTGGGCGTCTACCACATGGCCAATCCGGGCCTGGATGAGGTGAACACGCAGGCGGATGACGTTCTCACACCGAAGAGACAGCAGGAACTTGATGACCTGGCCGATCGTCTCGCCCGCTTTCGGCCGACAAAAATAGCGATCGAAGCTCCATATCGCGACACTTATTGGCCGGATCAGTACAAGAAATACCTCGCCGGACACTACAAGCTAGGCAGGAACGAGATCGAACAAATCGCATTCCGATTGGCGAAGAGGCTCAACCTTCCGACGCTGTATGGGATCGACTTTCAGATGTTCGCGAATGGATTGACGCCAAGCGAAATGGAATTGCCCAATAAGACGCCAGAATCGCATAAAGAAGCTGCCTCGCTTTCCCCAGAGGAACAACTTCTGCGGCAGTCCACCGTGAGGCAATATCTTGCCCATCTGAACAGCGCAGCCGAGATTCAAAAGAACCATGAAGGCTACATGACGAGTCTGCTGCCGACCGACGATCCCGCGATCTACAAAAAGGCTGACATCGTAGCGAACTGGTACAAGCGAAACCTGCGAATCTTCGCCAACATCAATCGGGTCACCGAA
>QIAP01000186.1 GCA_003225075.1 Acidobacteriota bacterium
TGGAAAGCGGTCCGCAGGGGCGAGTAGCGTTCCAGTCCAGGCTGCTATGCAACTTTCAGCACTATCTTGCCTCGTGCGTGTCCCGTCTCGTTGAGTTCGTGGGCGCGTCGGGCGTCCGAGAGGGGCAGGACGGTTTCGAGCACTGGTTTCAGTTTCGGATAACGTGCCACGTCCACGTTTTGTATATCAGCCCAGCGACGGCCCCCTGAATCGCATGAGCAATTACGTGGTAGACCGAGTCCGTGACAGCGAGGCCGATAGGCACGTACGTCACCGTGTAGTACAGAAAATGAATAAGGCGGCCCCAGTTATGGAACCGCCTTAAAGCGTCCTCCCAAGGTCCGCCTAGGAACAGAATACCGAATACACCCAATGAGATAAATAGCCTGAAACGGCCATTACGAGAGTCACATTTCTCAAAACTCGGTTGGAAAGTCACTGGTTCTGGTGCAAGGGCGCTGTGGGCGGAGCTGTATTCTTGTGTTGCTTCGCGGCGAAAAAGACATAGGTCAGTGAGAGTACCACCAAAAAGACCGCGATATAGAGCACTACAGGTGTGATACGGTTTCCAGCGAGCAAGTTAGTTCCAATCTGCGAAGCGGCAAGATTTCGATCCTTGAGGCACATCCCATCATTCGACCTGATGTTTTCGATGCCAGAATTTTCGGCTGGTTTGTTCCTGTGCCGGGAAAAAGATTTCCTAATGACATTGAAATACAGTCAATTTTAGACAGAGTCTTGCTTCCATTTTGATTCACACTGGTTGAGAGAATCCAGGATTTGCAGAGGGAATAGATCGAGACTTACTTGCCATGACGGAAGTCCGTTGCAGACCAAAAATCGTCACCCAGGCGGCGCGGCCGAGAGATGTGTCAGCTCGGTTCAGAAGAAGCGCACTCAGCAGGAGTCTCCGCGCTAGTCGCAAAATCTGAGGCTGTAGCCCTTCTGATTGCCAGAGCCCGTAGCTTGCTCAACCAAATCGCTGCCTGATTACTTCGTTTCCCAGTCAGGAAAATTCAGCTTGTTCCGCTTCAGAACCCGCAGAGCATTGAGCGCATCTTCCATGGCCTGCCGTTCGGCTGCGTGTTCTGGGCTGTCTGGGATTTGTGCCAACGCTTGAAGGCGGTTGAAGATCACTGCTTCTGCGGTGTGCACGCGCTCTAGCAGTTTCTTGGGATTAGGCAAAGGAAGCATTGGAAGGGCTGTTAACTGGCGACAGCAGAACCCGGACAAAGTCCGGGAACGCGAGAGCGACATGGCACGCAGACGACTGCGGGACTTCATTTCACAGTTAACTCGCCGCCTTTGCCTCAGTCTGGAACGCAAAGGCGTAGTCACGCGCGAACTGATCAAAGGTGATCGGCTTGCGTCCTGTGAGCCGCTCCACGTCATCCGACAACACACTCGCTTTCCCCTCGCGGTAGAGACGCTGCAGGTCGACCAGAGCATCGGCGGACCATTCCGGCATGCCACCGGACAGGATGGCTTTCTTGAATTCGGCGGGGGCCAGGTCCACATAGTTGATCTGGCGCCCAGCAATTCGAGAAATTTTCTCCGCAACGTGCCCGTTCGTAAGAGCTTCACTTCCCGTTAATGAATAGGACTTCCCTTCGTGTCCGGTCGCGACGAGAACTATCACTGCCACCGCAGCAATATCCCGGATATCAATTACGCTGACCGCACCATTACCCTGGCATCCGTAGAACGCATTCTGAGACCTGATCGTGCCGGCATCATAGTTAACCAGGTTCTGCATGAAACCGTTGGGACGTAGAAATGTGTAGGGTACTCCCGAGGCCTCTATGTTCTCTTCCGAATCGCGATGCCCGCTCGGAAACATGGACTCGCGCCCACCTAGAGCGGAAAGCTTAACAATATGCTGCCGCCCAGTCGCTCGCACCTCTTTGATGAAGTTCGCTTCCATGGCTGGCAGGTCCCGAACCGGCGGTCCCACCAGAAAAATCTTCTCTACTCCGTGCAATGCTGGACGGATCGTCTCCGGTTTGGCGTAATCCATGATCACGCCTTCCAATCCCGCAGGGGCTTTGGCCGCTATGTCAGGCGATTGGAAGGTGGCGCGTATGTTCAGCCCCACGGCCAGCGCTTGCTTTAATACTTCACGACCAATGTTTCCACTTGCTCCAGTGATCAGAATCATTGCAGTCTCCCTTTAGACAACGACGCACCCTACTTCAGTGTGTTGTCGATGCGTTTCTCTCGATACAGATGATCAGCCGCTCCACGGAGCGCCTTCCCGGCGCGTGAGTGCCTGTTTCGCTAGCGTTGCGGCTGAGGTGGTGCAGTGTTGGAATTCGGTGGCGCCGCTTGCGGCGGAGACCTCAAATCAGAGTTGCTGCCGCCTATCTTAGTACCGATGACCTCACCCGAGACCACCAACTCCACCCGACGATTCTGCTGCCGCCCTGCTGCAGTGGCATTCGATGCAATCGGCTGTGTTTTCCCAAACCCCATGACCGCGACTGAAGAAATTGGAATGCCTTGTTGCGCCAGGTAGTCGCGAACCGAAGCCGCCCGTTTTTCCGAGAGCTGCTGGTTGTAGGCGTCACTGCCAACACTATCCGTATGTCCGTCCACCTCCAATCGCAGGTCGGGATACGCAAGTAAGATACCCGCAAGTTTCGCCATGCTTTCGCGAGCTCCAGGTTTCAGAGTAAACCTGTTGGTCTCGAAGAGAACGTCTGGCATAGTAGCAATCAGGCCCCGGGCTGTATCGCGCGTGACCAAGATAGCGTTAAGCTGTTGCAACAAGCGGGCACGCATCTGCGCCTTTTCCTCCTCTGCCTTTTGACGGCCTTGCTCCGCCACTTCAGCTTGCGAACGTACTTGTTTGTTCTCCGCCTGCAGCGCTTGTTGCTGGGCGAGAGCAGCGGCTTTGGCTGCTTCAGCTTCTTGTCTCTCCTGCGCGGCTTTTTGGGCGGCTACGTCCGATTCTTGTTTCGAGCGCTCGGCTTCAGCTTTTGCCTGTTCTGCAGAAGCGCGTTCGGTTTCTGCCTGCTCCCTCCGTCTTGTTTCGGTCTCGGTCTCGGCTTTGGCTTGTGCTTCGCGGCCGGCTGCAGCTTCTTTTTCTTTTTCAACCCGCTCTTCTTCTTGATGCTTCAGCGACATTACCCGGGCTTCTTCGGCAGTCTGAGCTGCTTCTCGCGCCACCGTGCCAATCGGCGTTCTCCCCTGCTTCCGCCTGTAATAGTCTTCAGCCTGCTTCAAATCCTGCTCGGCCTTGGCAAAAGTGCTTGAAGCGTATTGGTCGGCTTTCGCCGCCCGTGCGATTCTTACCGCGTTACGAGCCTGGAAGATGTCCAGGGGAGCTTTGCTATCGATTCCATACACCACATCGCGAAGCGGTTCCACACTTGAGGCATACAAACCCTTGGGCAAAAGCTCGTACTTGACATCAATCGCCTCTTCTCTTCCTTTGGTGTCGGCCCGAACGATGTTTTGCGCAACCACAAGATCACTGGGTTGAGTAACCGCAAAGTAGGGCTCAGCGGTAACGATCAGTCCGAACGCCTGTAGATCTGTAGTTACGCGCACTTCACTCGTCCCCTCCTTGAGAATGATCTCCCCTAGGTTGTTGGCTCGTCCTTCCGGAGTGACCGCCCACAGTACATAGGTCAGGTACTCAAGTCCAAACTTGTTGGCCGGTTGCATACCGCTTAGTTTCGCATTGATTTCCAAGCGTCCCGTCCTGCTTTCCACTCTGGCTTCGCCGCGCGCTTGTGGCATAAGCTCAGTGCCCTTCAGGTCGACTCTGGTGGATCCGCCACGATGGCGGTAATCTACCGCCTTGGTGGTGCGGGAAACTACCTGCGCCTTAAGAACC
>QIAP01000187.1 GCA_003225075.1 Acidobacteriota bacterium
GTAGTAGAACAACGCTTCAGAGCGGTCGTGTTGTCCCATCATGATCAGCAGGCCTCCGACGATCAGAATCAAACAGAGCATGGGCAGATGCTTTCTTCTAACATGCTTCTGCTGAATCTCATCCTGCTAATCGACGTGACTTTTTCAACACCCACGTCTGTTACCACAACGCTCGCCTTTGGTACTACCCCGCAAGGTACTGCCACCAGATATCAGACAGTCATCTTGAGCAACACCGGAAAATTCGCTGCGCTGAACCTGGCCAGCATCTCGGTGGGCGCGACGGTTAATTACCAGCAGGCGAATAGCTGCCCGGTTGGAGCCACCCTCGCTCCTCTGGCCAATTGCAGCATTACTGTTGCCTTCACCCCGCAGGGACTTGGCGCGCTTGGTGGCACCCTGACGGTCACCGACGACTCGCTTAACGTGGCCAACAGTACGCAAACCACCAAACTTAGCGGCACCTCCAGCCCTGGCGGCCCCGCCCTCTCCCTTTCCGTCACCAGCCTGACCTTTGGCAGTGTGACGCAGGCCACCCCACCCAATTCCAGTCCGCAGAAGACGGTGACCGTAACCAACAAGGGCACCGTAAACATGAATATCAGCATTAGCTCGAGCAACGGTAATTTCACAGTCGTTGCCGCAACCACGAATGCCTGTGGCAACGGGTTTAACGTCACATTGACGCCGGGAGCAAACTGCAACGCCGCCGTCACGTTCACTCCTCCCTTCCAAGGCGTCGCCGCCACCGGGGACAGGGATGGAATTCTGTTCATCACCAACAATTCCGGCGTTGCCGGTACCTATCAAGGGGAAGTCGCGCTAAAAGGTACGGCAACGGGTATTCCCCTGGCCAGTTTGTGCGTCAAAGGCACTAACTGCACCAAGACCTTGACCTTCCCCGGCGTGATTCAGTCCAACCCCCCCAACTCGAGCCCGATACAGACCGTCACCCTGAAAAACGTGGGCAATGTTCCACTGACTTTGCAGAACAGGTTCATCGGTTTTACGAACGATTTCCTGGTGGCCAACCTTGCCACCAACAACTGCACTGCTGGACAGGTCTTGGCGCCAAATTCCAACTGCGATATCGGCGTCACCTTCAACCCTTCGTTGACGCGGATAACAGGTCCACGTTCTGACTTGTTGCGTGTCTTCACCAATTCCAACGACATCGGTAATTCGGAAATTGACATCGCCCTTGAGGGCATCGCCCTGGGCACGCCCATAGCCTCACTCAGCGTTACTACTTTCACGTTCCCCAATACGGCGTTTGGTAACACCAGCGCGAGAAAGACCGCGGTGCTGACCAATACCGGAAACAACCCGCTGATCATACAGGCGTTCCAATTGCAGAACTCAAACGACTTTCAGCTGCCGGCGCCTCTCTCCAACGCATGTCCACTCGGAGGCGCGGGTTTGTCCCCGGCGACTAGTTGCAATATTGACATCACGTTTGCTCCCAATGGCACCACCGCCGGACTCAGAACAGACGTGTTGGATGTCATCGACTTCAACAACAACGTCGTAAGTTCGATCCAGCAAATTTCTGTGAGCGGTGTGGCCACCGGAGGTACGACCACACTTTCTCTGGCTGTGTCTCCTCTCACAGGTCTGAATTTCGGGAATCAGACCATTAACACCATAAGTGGTCCCCAGACGGTCACTGTCACCAACAACAACACCGTCAACATGAACATCGGCGTGGGCGCGACGACCGCGGAATTCTCGGTAGGTGGCACCTGTGCCGGGGCCATTATTCCTGCCGCGTCGTGCACGGTGTTCGTGGAGTTTGCACCCAACTTCCTCGGGACACGCAATGACGTTCTCTTCATCAGCGCCATCAGCAATATCTTTACCGCCTTCGGCACCTTCAACATCGGAGGAAACCTGGATTACCAGCAGCTTAACACCTGCAATATCAACATCAGGTTGGTGCCAGGCGCGAGTTGCACCGTCAACGTGTTCTTTACTCCCCTGGCTACCGGCAGTATCGGCGCGCGCACCGGTAACCTGGTCATAGTGGAGAACGTAAATAACAACATCGTCAGGCAAGTCGTTCCCCTAACCGGCAATGCGATTGGAACGCCGAACCTGGTTCTGTCTCCGGCTGGACTTACGTTCCTCGACCAGGCGACCCCCTTCGGAGCGGGCGTGGTGCAACAGTTCAACCTGAGCAACACGGGCACGGCCCCGGTGACTATCACGACTTGGGGCAGCACTGGCGACTTTAACATCAGCAACATTTTCTCAACCTGCGGAAATCCGATCCCCGCTGGCGCCAGTTGCAACGCATTTGTTAGTTTCAACCCAAACACTGCGGGATTGCGTCAGGCCCACTTGTTCGTTCTGTCCAACAGCAATAACACGAACAGTTTCCAGTCCATGACACTGACGGGTTTCGGTACTCCTTGAGGTCGATCGGCTCTTTGCCCGGCCTTAAGTTACTGCTTTCAACCACACGGCCTTCGGATTTACTTCCGAAGGCCGTTGGTTCATCCGGTGCGCTCCGGATGCCGTCGGTGCGCATGCACGGTTACCACCGTAACCGCGTGAATGTCTGTGCTACCACTAAAATTGCTCTGTGGACGTACGTCTAACGGCGCGCGAACAATGGTGGATACTGCTTACGTGGGTGGTTGTGTGTCTAAGCGCCCTATTGTCACTGCTATTGCCACGCAGTTATCTATTGATGGCGCTGGGGGACATTGCCCAATGTATCTTGCTGCTCTCGGCGGTGCTCTCCCTTCGTGCCAACATAAGTACGACTGAACGGCGGCCCAAGCTTTTCTGGATTCTGATGTCGCTTGGTCTGGGTATTTGGCTTTCCGTACAAATCCTGTGGACGTATTTTGAAGTTTTCCTGCGCCGAGAGGTTCCCAATCCTTTCGTTGGCGACGTGGCCTTATTTTTGCACCTCGTCCCGATGATGGGGGCCCTTGCCGTCCAACCTCACGTTGATCGAAACGAGCAGGTGAAGCGGCTCGGGGCGGTGGACTTCGTACTACTGCTGGTATGGTGGCTTTATCTTTACCTTTTTGTCGTGATCCCCTGGCAATACGTCAGCCTTAACGAAAGCCTCTACGGTCGAAGCTTCGACCTTCTGTATTTTGTTGAGCATGCGGTTTTAGTGATCTGCACCGGAGTAGTCTGGCGGCGCAGCACCGGCGTTTGGAGAACTATCTATAAGTACTTATTCGGCGCCAGTTTGCTATATGCGTTTACCTCTATGGGCGCCAGCATAGCGATTGACTTCGGTGAATATTACACCGGCAGCTTTTATGACGTACCGCTGGTGGCATCGATGGCGTGCTTTACCGCGGTCGGCCTTCTCGCTCGCCGACTGGCCCTCAGCCCTGTGTCCCCAAAAGATGTCGGACAGGAACGCGGAGTTTGGGTACCGAGACTGGCCACCGCCGCCATCCTGTCGTTGCCTCTCCTTGCCGCCTGGGCACTCTATGGAAGCCAAGCCCCGGCAAGGGTGCGGACGTTTCGCTTAGTGCTGACCCTTGCGGCCATGTTGGTGATGGGTGCCCTGTTGTCGGTCAAGCAATATCGCCTGGACAAAGAACTCGCCCGCGCCAACCATGACCTGCGGGAAGCCTCGGTGACCGATCTTCTGACCGGAGCAAGGAACCGGCGGTTCCTGACCACTACTATCGAAGCCGATGTACAACATGCACTGAGAGCTTATTCTCCAAATGCGGATGCGCGTGACAAACGCAACCGCGATTTGATTTTTTATCTCATCGATGCCGACCACTTCAAAGAGATCAATGACCTCTATGGGCACGACCTAGGAGACCAGTTGCTGGTGGAGATTTCCCGAAGAATCAGTTCTGCGATCCGCCACTCGGATGTCTTGATCCGATGGGGAGGCGAAG
>QIAP01000010.1 GCA_003225075.1 Acidobacteriota bacterium
CGGCGCTAGCTAGCGCCAGTGTCCCAATTGCCGATTTCTTTCCCAGCACCGGGGCAATGAGTACGTGACGAAAACCCTCAACTTCCAGGTGTTCTCGAACTGCTTCGCTGGCAGAAGAGGTCCTCACCACCGCTGGCTTGCCCTCGTGCAGAATGCCGCGCAGAGTTTCGTCGATATCCAGATTTCCCATCGCGCGCAGGAATTCCTGGGAGACGCCAAGGTGCTGGGCGATCACCAGCCTGTCACCCTCCAGGACGCGGAACCATGCACCCCGGGCCCTCATCAGGCCCTTAAGTTCCTCCACCGCCGTGGTCATCATCGGTTCGTATTGCTTGGCTTTGGCGATACTGGTGGTCAGAGCGTTAATGACCCGGAGCCGCCTGCCCCGCACTTTGGCATCGTCGAAAACCAAGAGCAGCATGCTCAATCCCAACAGGGCATCTGCCGCGAAGGCAAGGCCAGCGGGAACTTGTTGCGTTACAGGCGTCCAATCAAGATGAAGCAACAAAAAGGACCCACTGACCAACCACGGCGCGATTTCCCAACGGCCCCAGCGCGAGCGGATCAGTTGTACCGCTGCCGTCACAGCCACGATGCGGTAGGAAACCTCAAGCGCGACTCGTCCGATAAGCGAATCGGGCCAATACAAGGCGCGCAGTGCCGCATACGCCGTGACTGCAACCGTGACCAGAAGTAACGGCAGGATCAGTTTCTTGGCGCGCGTGTAGATAAAAACCGCGGCGGTAAAAAGTCCTACGGCTGCGATGAATCCAGCTTGCGAGATCGCGTCCAAGTGAGGCGGCGCCTGGTCAACTGCGAACCCGCGGATGATCCAATGGGAAGCAAAATATGCGGCCCCACCGAGAATCCAGATGAAAAGGTAACGTTCCCTGAACGTACGCAATACCAATATGCTGGCCGCGAGCAGAATGACACCTGCGGACTCCTGCGCTGTCAACTGGGGCACAATTACCCCCCCGACTACATTGGCATACCCGAAAGGCATAGCGATTATTTTTAGGGACTCAAAGCCCCCCTTTTTCTAATATCACGCTTGGGTTAGTAACCAATCGGCTTTCCACGTCCTTTTGGTTACTTTAGGAACCTGCGAACTGGGATAGAATCGGCGCTAGACTGGTTTGGCCAATGCCCAACGAGCGAATCTTAGTGGTAGACGACGAAGAAACCATCCGCGAGGTGGTTTCCTCCATGTTAGGTTCTGGCCACTACGAATGTAAGCAGGCAGCCTCCGCTTTCGAAGCCCTTGCCCTGCTCGACTCGGGAGAAGAGTTCGAGCTGATGCTTTCAGATCTCTTAATGCCTGACCTCGATGGGATTGGATTGCTCGAGCGCACCAAAGAGAAGTTCCCCGATATGCCGGTGGTGATGGTTACCGCGGTGCACGATATCTCAGTCGCGCTGGCGGCCATTCGCAATGGGGCTTACGACTATCTGTTAAAGCCTTTCGAACGAGAGCAGTTGATGGCGACGGTTCGCCACGCCCTGGAGAATCGGCGCTTAAAGATCGAGAATCGGGCATATCAAACTGAACTCGAAGCTCTGGTAGACGCTAAGACTGAGCAGTTAAGAAAGGCCATGGCTAACCTGGAGCGCTCCTATGACATCACACTGGAGGCTTTGGGTGATGCTCTCGATCTTAAAGATGCCGAGACCGAAGGACACTCCAAACGAGTAACCGCCTTTACCATCGCTATTGCCCGCGCCATGGGACTTCCCAACGATCACATCCGGGTAATTGCCCGCGGCGCCTTTCTCCATGACATTGGAAAGATGGCTATTCCCGATGCCATCCTGCGCAAGCCGGGCGCTTTGAATCCCGAAGAAGTAGCTATCATGCGAGAGCACTGCTATCGCGGCTACCAGATGCTCAAGAAGATTCCCTTCTTGCAGGAAGCTTGCGACATTGTATACGCCCATCAGGAACGCTTTGATGGCACAGGCTACCCGCGCGGATTGAAAGGCAATGAGATTCCTCTTGGCGCCCGAATGTTTGCCGTGGCCGACACTCTGGATGCCATTATGTCTGATCGCCCGTATCGCCCCGCGCAGCCCCTGTCTGCCGCTCGTAAAGAGATCGAAAAATGGTCTGGTCGCCAGTTTGATCCTGAAGTGGTTGCAACTTTCATGGGTATGCCGGATAACATCTGGGAAGATCTGCGCAAGGAAATCGATTCGCAAATCTACCGTTTTGCCTACTCCGCCGGCGGCAAGAGTTCCTCGTAATAAATCTACTTCCCCTGTTTTTTCCGGCTGCATGCAACTTTCGCGGGCAGCGTTTCGTCTGCCGCCCGGCATCCAACTTCCCTAGCAACTCAGCTTTCTCAATTGAGGTTTAGGTATGACCACGATCCGGTCTCGCTGGGCTTTGTGTGCCTTGATGGTATTAACAGGACTACCGCTTTTAGCGCAGGAATCGCAAACCCTGCCTTCCCTGAGTTCTCGCGACTCAGTAACCGCTCCCGTGCAGAATTCAAACGTCATTCCCGAAGGAACAACTTTCCTGGCGCGGCTCGATGACAAACTTGACACCCGAAAGCTGCAACAGGGTAAACACTTCAACCTCAAACTGGCTGAAGATCTGGTCGCCCCCAATGGAGCGATCATTCCGCGCGGTAAAAAGATCAAGGGCCATGTCAGCGCTATCGAGCAAGGTTTGCACGCCCGGATGCTGCTGAGTTTCGACGAGATTGACACCAATCACGGCAAGATGCCCCTGATCGCCACCGTTACCGGGGTTCCGGGCGAACACGCCATAAAGCAAATCAACGAAGAGGGCGAAATCCAGCGCAAGGGCATGAGTAAGCGACATGTGATCGAAGCGGTCGCTGTCGGCGCTGGACTGGGCGCGGCTACCGGTGCTGCCGCGGGTGGGGGACGCGGCGCCGGAATTGGTGCAGGCGCTGGCGCCGGACTAGGCGCGCTCACCGGATTCCTGACTGACCACGATCTACGGCTGGACAAGGGCACAACCCTCGAATTAAGACTGGATCATCCTCTCCAAGTACCAATGCACTGAGTTTCTTAAGCGCCGCACACCATCGTCGCAATGTGCGGATCCTCGACGGGGGAAAGGCACGGACAATGTCCGTGCCTCTTTCTTTGCGCCACATCTCGCCCGCTAACTCAGCCGCAAGATTTAGATCTCATCACGTTCTTTACGCAGGGGCACTTCTCTCGTATAAAGTTTGTCCGGAGGAAAACGGATGCCAACTCCTAAGATTCTCACTGCATTCTTCGCTGCGCTGTTCTTGTCAGTTATGGCCGTGGGGCAAGACCGTCCCACCATTACCGCCCAACCTAACACCGTCTTTGCTGGTGCGGATGGAAAATATGAGGCGCCAGCGGATACCGCGCTGATACAGTTCAATATCTCTGCCCAAGCGGATACCGCAAAAGCTGCTTACGAGCAGGCATCCAAAGAGGCAGAACGGACACGGCAAATTCTCCGCGCCAACCGAATCGAGCCGAAGACGGCCGAAATTGGCTACTACTCCATACAGCCGGTCTACGATTGGAAGAATCCCAAGCGCAAACTAGTCGGATACAATGTGACCACCAGCGTCTCCGTCAAGCTGAAGGACTTTTCCAAGGTCGGACCTATCACCCAGCAACTGGCGGACGCCGACGTGAGCCAAAGCCAATCGGTAAATTACACTCTTGAAAATATTGACGAAGCCAAAAACAAGGCGGTTGAAGACGCCTACCGCCATGCCCGAGCGGCGCTCGAAACCGTGGCGCGTGCCAGTGGCCGCGCGCTGGGCGAGTTGTCCTATGCTTCGGTGGACACTTTTGAAAACGTACGGCCCATGCCTATGAAAGCCCGTGGTATGGCAATGGAGATGAGGACCAAGGTAGCTCCTACCGAGGAATTCACCCCGCAAAACGTACTAATCACCGCCCACGTGAACGCCATGTTCACCTTGAAGTAAGAAAAAGACCCGATGAGATGGACGAAATGAAAGTGTGGCGCGGGCGCCTCGCCCGCGGCTCTTGAGGTTATCCACCCCTGCCGGCAAGCACAACGGGGCCCACTACTTCGCCGCTTGAATCCGGCTCGCATCCAGCGTCACCGGACGCTGAATGGTCATCTCCACCGACGTACCGTTCTCCAGACGCACGTCGTTTCCGCGTGTCAGCAGCGCAAAAGCGGTCCCAACCGCGCCTCCCGCGCCAGCGCCGATCAGCGCGCCCTTTCCACCACCGCTTAATCCACCGATTACGGCGCCCGTGGCGGCTGTGCTGCCGACGGTGCCCACTTTTTGCCCGGTCTGGCTGTCCTGGCGAACCGTGCCCTCCGAACCTTTCATCGACGTCTTGTCCGCGCCCGGCATGTTCTCCACCGCTCCGGGCAGCATAACGGTGTACCCATTGGGATAAATCAAAGTCGTGAAATGCATGAGCAATTCAGCCCGCCCTTTAACCCGCCCTGGACGCTGTATGTGGCTGATTTTGCCCTGCACATACGTACCCGCAGGAATAATGATTCGGTTGTCGCTGACCACAGGAAACGTTGTCTCCGCATAAACCGCGTCGCCCTCATGAGCATTCTTTGTGGAAATGGCCTGCTTTAACGCCAGCGGAACCTTGGTGCCCGCCGGAATGGTGACGCTCGAATCGCCCGTGTGCCCCGCAACCGTGCTCGCCGGTTGCGTGCTTTGATTCTGCGAAGGGCTGGCTTGCCCTGCCGCCATCATCGCAATCAGCAGGAACACAAAAGCCTGATGCATGAATACCTCCAAAGCTGAGCGCCAGCGCAGCAGCACCTAAGTATAGGCGCAACTCACAAATGGATGTCATGTGGGATGCGGCCATGCGCCGCAAAGGTTACTTACTCCAACTTCGATTGCTGCCGAGATCGTTTTGCGCGACGCATCATTATTCGCCGCTCGGCCGCAGACGGTTTTCCAGCACGTTGCCCATGTATTGCGATTGCAGACGTTGCGCGCAGAGTTCACCGCACACATGCAAGGTTCCTTCCCGGTTCGCAATCTCTTCATCCCACGGGCAAAGGTAAAGCACTGGCTTGTTGAATTCCGCGAATGACGTCCATATCAGCCACCAGTGGTCGGTACTACCTTTAACGATTCCGCAATTCGGCCCCGCACAGCGATAGAAAGGATTAGCAATACGCGTCTTGGACCCAACCACGCTCATAAAATGAGACTCTCCCATTTCGCTCTGGAATCAATAACGAACCTCAGAGAACTTAATGCTGAATGCCGAGCCAAGAAGGTTTTCATTTCTTTTTTGCCGGTAGATACTTCTTCTCGATAGATGCGATCACGACGTAGTTCGGATCCACCATTTCGTTCAGATGAATCTTTGCCACCTTGGACAGCAACTCGTAAGTGTCCACGTCGGAGAGTCCATAGTCATTGTGAATCCAGCCCACCAACTCGGTGAATGCAATGCGCAACGCGTCGTCCAGCGGACGGTACGCGCCAACCGTCATGAGCGTATTTTCATTTTCGAAACGAGGCCAGCTAATTTTCTGTCCTTTTATCAGGCTGATCTGGAGTCGCGTGCGTAGCGGCACTTCAATCGCCGTTCCCGCCACCTCGCCGTCACCCATCGCCGCGTGCCCATCGCCCATGTAGAGCAGTGCTCCCGCTACATTCACCGGAAGATAAAGCGTATTGCCTACGCTGGCCTCGGGAGAGTCCATATTCCCACCAAATTCTGCCGGCACAATTGAACTGCGCGCTTCTCCTCCCGCCGGCGCCACCCCGATGCAACCGAAAAAAGGATGCAGCGGAATCTTCACCGAAAAGTTCGAATCGAGCGCCTTGAAGATTGCCGTATTACTCGCATGATCGATGGGATAGAACCAGATCTTTTCCGGTAACGGAGTGTGCAGCATAGGCGTGTAGCTG
Organism: Acidobacteriota bacterium; assembly: GCA_003225075.1. Taxonomy (GTDB): domain Bacteria; phylum Acidobacteriota; class Terriglobia; order Terriglobales; family Acidobacteriaceae; genus Gp1-AA124. Next base: position 5,895 of record QIAP01000010.1, read on the forward strand.
GTCTCATTCAGTGCTCCAAAGCCAGGGACAAGCGCGCCCACCCCCTGATCGCCATCCACCTGCAAATCCAGAAACTTCACCGCTACCGTATCGCCCGGCTGGGCCCCATCGACGTAAAACGGGCCGGTCAGCGGATTATCGCCCTTTACCAAGCTCAAGCTGTCGCCCGGTTTTTGAATGGCATTGCCGAACGCATCCACGCTGTTGGTCTCAAGAATGTCCCCTGATTTCACGTGTGCCACCGGCTCCGCTACACCGTAGACGTATTTCACATCCTTCATGGTGGCGTGGTACTTCACCACGTTGCCGCTTTGCCCGAAGCCCGTTGTAGTCACCGACAACATTGTTGAAACCAATGCGAAACCAAGGAAATGCTTTCCCATAAAGTCTGTCTCCGATCTTTGTAAGAAATCAGCCCGCACCCACCGCCGCCTGACGCGAAGGACAAGCGGGCCTGCTGCTGTGGGTTGTCCCGTTCAACTACTTGTAGATCAGATATTTTTGCCGAAGCTGCTGGAACTTATCCAACTGGTCCTGCCAGTCCTGCGCAATGCGCCGCGGATCACGGCCTTGCGCCAGTGCATCGTAGACACCCTGGTTTGCCAGTATCTCAATCATGCGCTCCATCTTAAAATCCTGGGGATACAACTTATGCAGTGCCGCTGCCAGCTCGATCCCTAACTCGGGAGCATCCAACGTATTCCGGTCCAGCAGGATTATGTTCACCCCGGCGCACAGTTGTCCAGCATAGTTACTTGACGTCGGTGTAAAGCTCGTGGGGATAAAGCGAACTCCTGAAAGATTCCTTTCATTCAAGTACTGTGCCAGCTCACGAGCTTTTATCCAGGGCGCTCCCAGAAGCTCGAACGGCGTGTCGGTGCCTCGTCCCACAGACACATTCGTCCCTTCGACCAACGCAACTCCCGGATACAATGTCGCCTCAGTCACACTGCGCAGGTTCGGCGAAGGACTGATCCATGTCAAGCCAGTCGAATCATACCAATCGCCGCGCAACCATCCCTCCATCGCGATAACCTCAAGCCGCGCATTGATGCCGCGCTCGCCATTGAACATCTTGGCCAGCTCGCCCATGGTCATCCCATGCCGTACCGGCACCGGAAAGTAATCAACAAAACTCTCGCGTCCCGTGTCCGCGACTGCCCCTTGCACAAAAGATCCCGTAATCGGATTGGGACGGTCCAGCACCATGATCTGAATCCCCGCCTTGGCCGCGGCTTCCATGAAATATCCCAAGGTAGTCTCGTAGGTGTAAAAGCGCACACCCGCGTCTTGAATATCCACTACCACGGCGTCCAACGTCTTCAGGACATCAACTGACGGCCGCCGCGCGGCGTCGGTGGCTCCATACACGTTGTAAACCGGAACGCCTGTAGCCGCGTCGCGCGAATCGCCAATCTCAGTCGTATCGACCGCGCCAGTTACTCCGTGCTCCGGACTGAAGATGGCGTCCAGCGAGATTCCTGGTGCATGCGCCAGCACGTCTATCGTGCGCCGCCCCTGCGAATCCACTCCGGTCTGGTTAGTCAGCAACCCGATTTTCTTCTTGGTTCCATTACTGCCCGGCGGTCCAACTATGAATTCAAAGTTGTGTTCCTCCAGCACATCAATTCCGGCCTTCACCGCCCCATTGCGGACAGGAAGGTGCCTTGCCCCAGCTTGCGCTTCGTTGTAACCAGTGATGCTTTGCCATCGCAGTTTTTCTTTTTCGCTTGCACTAAGCGGCAAGGCGGCCGCTACTGCTGTAGCTAGTTTGGTACGCAACGCCACCACGCTTCCCTTCCCGCGCGGATGCACCGCGTTGGTCAGCAGAATAATGTAAGTACGAGTAGTGGGATCTATCCACAGCGAAGTTCCGGTCCATCCTGTGTGCCCGTACGACCCTACCGGCAGTAACTCGCCTCGGTTGCTGGAAAATGGTGAATCGATGTCCCAGCCAAATCCGCGAACCGCGGTTGCCGTAGGCGGCTGCTCGGGCGTAGTCATCTTCTCCACTGACAAGCGAGAAAGAATTTTGCTGCCACCGAGCAATGCCTCCGCAAACTTGGAGAGATCATCAGCCGTTGAAAAAACACCGGCGTGTCCGGCTACGCCGCCCATGCGGCGTGCCGTCGGGTCGTGCACAATGCCACGCAGCATGGCTCCATGCTCGTCGTATTCCGTGGGCGCAATCTTCTTGCGCCAGACCGCATCCGGCAGAAAGCGCGTATGCGCCATCTTCAGAGGGGCAAAAACTTTCTTCGCGGTGTATTGGTCCAGAGTCATCCCGGATACGTGTTCCACCAGCGCGCCTAGAGTGATGAAATTGATGTCGCTATAGAGGAAGCCAGATCCCGGCGGCTGCTGAGGCTTTTCCTCAAACGCCATGCGGTACGCGGTCTCCTTGCTCTGCCAGGGCGTTTGCAGATCGAGATCAGGCGCCAGTCCCGAATAGTGAGTGAGCAACTGCCGCACCGTAATGTCGTCTTTTCCGTTCTGCCCAAATTCGGGAACATATCTTTCAACCGCATCATTCAGGCGCACTTTGCCCTGCTCAGATAATTGCATCACTGCCGTGGTGGTCGCGACGACCTTGGTGAGCGACGCCAGATCGAAAATCGTGTCCAGCGTCATCGCCTCGCGGCGAGGTTCGAGCGCCCGGCTGCCGAACGCCTTGCGATAAATCACTTTATCGTTATGCCCTATCAACACGACCGCGCCCGGCGTCTGGCCGTCACGGATGGCGTCCTGCACAATGGAATCGATCACGGCAAGACGATTCGGCGCTGCGCTACGCTTCACCGTAGCAGCAACGCAAGGCATGCAAAAGCTGAACGTCAAGAGAGAGATGAGTAAGTAAAGCCGGAGCGAGGGCCGGCGGAAAGAGACGGTCATGGTTGTCAGTAGAATATTCTGACTTTACACAAGCGAGAGCAGATTGCTCAAGAACCTCAGTCGAGGGGGTGCCGTTTGTGCCACAGGTCGTCGCCTGCAGCGCGCCAAGCTACGGCCAACCGCCCACCTCGAACTCTGCCGCTGACACTTTTGGGGCGACTACGCATCCTTAGGGAAGACTACAAAGAATCTTCAGAAGTTCTTGAACAAGCGCTGGCGGCGGAGCCCGAAAACTGGACTGCCCATAACCTGCTCGCCGATGCATATCTGAGACTGCAAGAATTCGAAAAGTCGCGCCAGCAGGCCCAACTTGCGATTGAAACAGCCAAAGGAGCGGGGAACGCGGCAAGGATTCCTTTGGCCGAAGCTCTGGCCAGTTTGGGCCGCAAGCCAGAGGCGCTGGAGGCTCTCGCAGCCTTCCTGCAGAACGCCCCTCAAAGCTCGATTGCGCCGCAAGTGCGCGATCTAATGGCGGAGATCAAACGGCGCGAGTCCGATCCGATAGACAATTCGCAGAACTCTTCAACTCCAACGGCTCATCTTGCCCCTGCACATCTGCTCGTAGCTAAGGATTCTGATTTCTCCATAAAGAGCTGGGAGCCGCCGGGAATCGATGAGGTCAGGCCCTCGGTTGCGACCGGCGTGGTTTGCCCTTACGAAAAAGTGATCGAGGAAACCGGCAAGCGCATGGCACAGTTCGTAGATGACGTGGCACAATTCAGTGCCATCGAAGACGTGCTACACGACGATCTCGACGACCTAGGCAAGCCGATTACGAAGAAATCGATCCAGTTTGACTATGTCGCATCCATTTCGGCGGACTATCCTGGCTTTCTTGGAGTGGATGAGTATCGTAATGACCGCAATGACGAAGCTGGCGTTGGAGAGTTTCCCGATCAGATTGCGACCCGAGGCCTACCGGCGCTGGCGCTCGTATTTCATCCCGACATGCGCCGGAATTTCCAAATCGTGTGCGAAGGTTTGGGCGAATGGAACAGACAAGCCACCTGGCTGCTCCACTTCCGGCAACGGGACGATCGTCCCAATCGCATAAAGCAGTACAAAATCGGAGACCGCACCTATCCCGCGAATCTCAAAGGTCGGGCGTGGGTCTCCACCACGACGTTCCAAATCGTACGCATCGAATCAGATCTGGTAAGTCCGATGCCTCAAATCCAACTTCTCGGCGAGCATCAGATTGTAGATTACGGCCCCCGTGCCATTTCCCACGAGGAATGTGGAACTATGGTTGCCACAGCATGCCGAGCTTTACTTTGACTTTCGGCGCCACCACTACTTTCGACGCCATAGTTTTGATCATTTCATGTTGTTTGCAGTCGATTCAATCGGCAAGGTCAAAGGACCCAAGCGTAAAGAAGCCCAGCGCAGTTCCACCTCCAGCTCCACACAGGATCCCTGAAACGTAGCTCAAACTGCGAGTCCGAAGAATCCCTTATTGAACGCGTTCAATTATTCCCTTGACGAATAGAACCGTGGCGTGGCAACCTATTGAACGTGTTCAAACTCCTTTCGCGAACCAACGTCGCCGGTTCCGAGGTCTCCCATCCTCAGCCTTTGGCTTTTCAAGCGGGCGAGAAGATCGGCAGTCGCGAAACAACGCGGGAGCTTATCCTCAACGCCGCCATACGCCTCTTCCGCGAGCGCGGCTTCGACGAGACAACTATGCGGGAAGTCGCGAGCGAGGTTGGAGTGGCGCTAGGTCTGGCTTATTACTACTTTCCCAGTAAGGAAGCCCTCGTGATGGCGTACTACGAGCGCGTACAGCGGGAGCACCGTATCGTGGCACAGCAAAATCTCCCGCACACCCGCGCTCTGCGCGATCGTCTTGCCATGTTGTTGAATACCAAGCTCGACATTCTGAAAGATGACCGAAAACTCTTAGGAGCGCTGTTCCGCTACACCGGGAGTCCGGATCATCCCCTATCATTTTTGGGAAAGAACACAGCTCCTCTCCGCGCTGATTGCATGAGCCTGTTCGCCGAAGCACTAGAACCGGAACGATTGCCGGATGACTTACGCGAGCTGCTCCCACTTCTAATATGGGCCTTGCACATGGGGGTGCTGCTGTATTTCCTTTACGACGCATCGCCGAATTTGAGGCGAACACGCAGGCTTGTTGACGGTTCGGTAGGGCTAGTGGTTGGCTTTCTCGGATTAGCAAAGTCGCCGCTGCTGCGTCCTGTCCGACGCAGCGTGATGACCCTACTACGTGACGCGAGATTGATACCACGGAGCTAGAACGGAGTGCCAGTTATGCGACAGGATTTATGGAAATGGCTATTCACGTGGGAAGGCCGCGTGGAGCGGCTGCCATATTTTCTCGCTGGAACGGTACTCGTCGCCGTAAAGTATGTGATCGACTCGTCGGTTGCCGCCCACTTCGGGGAAAGCTGGCGAATTTGGAACTACTTTCTTCCTCCGCGAGACGCGTCGCTTTTCGGACTGGGTGGTCGACCGCCCGAGCTGTACGGCATCCTGTGGGCCATCGCGATCCCATTCTTTTGGATTGGAATTGCGCTCACCCTGAGGCGGTTGCGCGATGCCGGTAAGCCCGCTGCGTGGATCTTCCTATTCTTCGTCCCGCTCGCCAACCTTGCGCTGTTCCTCTGGCTGACACTGGCTCCAAGCGCGTCTGGAGGAATAGCGAAGGATATTCCAACCGAGGATCTTCGGACAGGGGCGAGGGCTCGAGGTGCAGCGCTTGGAATCGTGCTCTCGGTGGCGCTCGGCCTGGTGCTCGTGATCCTCAGTGCCCACGTATTTATGCGATACGCCTGGGGCCTGTTCCTGGGCGTACCATTTCTGACCGGATTTGTCTCGTCGTGGTTCCTAAACGTCAAGACATCTCAGTCGCACTTTAGGACGATCGCCGTGAGCACGCTGACAACTCTTCTGATCGGGCTCTCCCTGATAGGCTTGAGGTACGAAGGGCTGATCTGCCTTCTGATGGCGCTTCCGCTCGCTCTGCCCTTCTCGATTGCAGGTGGGCTTGTTGCCCGGTACGTTTTGGGTTGCCGCAACCGTCCCTCAACACCGCCGACGTTCGCGGCCTGGCTGGTTGTACTTCCGTTGCTGATGTTCGCTGAGCACGCCGCCAAACTTGAGCCGCCTCTGGTTTCTGTCACCACGAGGGTTACGATTGATGCGCCCGTGTCCACAGTATGGAAGAACGTAATTGCCTTTCCGCCACTCACAGCTCCGCATGAATGGCTATTCCGAGCAGGCATAGCCTACCCGTTGTCGGCAAAGATAGAGGGATCTGGAGTTGGAGCTGTGCGTCACTGTCGCTTCTCGACCGGTGATTTCGTGGAGCCGATTACCGTGTGGGACGAAGAACGTTTGCTGGCCTTTGACGTCTCTGCTCGGCCGCAGGCCATGCGCGAGTTGAGCCCGTGGAACATCACACCGCCGCATCTCCAGCGTAACTACATGCGGTCGCGGCGGGGACAGTTTCGTTTGGTGGCATTGAGTGATAGCCGCACCCTTCTGGAGGGAACGACGTGGTACCAAGACTATTTCTGGCCGCAGACATATTGGCGCGCATGGTCTGACGCGATTGTCCGGCGAATTCATCTTCGCGTTCTGCGCCACGTGAAGCAACGGGCAGAGATAGACTAGGGTGCTAGGGTGATCATGGACCGCGTGGCTTTACCCTGCCCTCGAACTTTGTTATAAACCAATCATCACGCCTGAAATCATTCCTCTGCCAGAAGATCCCTCGCGTCTGAAGAAGACTTCGAACGCCGTCGCACATTTCCCTGTGCCGGATTACGAGCATCAGGACTCATTTTTTGACAGCCCGTTTCAGGTCTTGCGGGATGCCATCGTAGCTCGGGTATTTCCCGGCTGCTCTCTGGCGGTGACTAATAACGGCAAACTGGTCGCCCTTAAATCGCTTGGCCATTTCACCTACGAACCTGATTCACCCGAAGTCCTGCCGGCCAGCATCTTCGATCTCGCATCACTCACCAAGGTCGTCGCGACTAGCACCATGGCAATGCTTTTGTACGAACGCGGCTTGCTGGATCTGGATTTGCCGGTTGCAGCCATCGTTCCGCAATTCGCCGCAGACGATCTCCGGCGCCCGGAAGTGACTGTGCGCATGTTGCTAGCCCACTCTTCCGGTCTGCCCGCCTACGAAAAACTCTTTCTGCACGCTCAGTCTCGAGACGCGCTTCTGCATGCAGCCATCATCACACCGCTGGCTACTGATCCGGGCACACGCGCTGCGTACAGCGACATCGGCTTCATTGTCCTGGGTGCGGCGCTGGAAAAAATTGCCGATGAAACGCTCGACCGTTTCTGCCAGCGCGAAATCTTTGGTCCACTCGGTATGGTGGATACGTCATTCAATCCACCGAGCACCTGGCGTGCTTCCATTCCGCCAACCGTGGACGACCGCGCGTTTCGCAAACGAATCGTTCAAGGCGAAGTGCAGGACGAAAATGCCAGCATACTGGGTGGAATCGCTGGCCACGCCGGTCTGTTCGCCACTGCACACGACGTAGCCCTTTTCGCCCATGCCATGCTAAATGCAGGAAGGCCCATTCTTCTTCCTGATACCATCGCATTGTTTACCAGACGCGAGTTCGGCCCGGAAGGAACTTCGCGCGCCCTCGGGTGGGATACGCCGTCTCCCCCCTCACAGTCTGGCAAATATTTTTCTGCTCAATCCTTTGGACATCTTGGCTACACCGGTACATCTCTTTGGATCGATCCCGCGCGGCAACTTTCTGAAGCCGAAAAGCGCCGCCAGCCGATCCAATCTGAAGCATCTGAAAACTGAGCTGGCCAACCCTGCGTCAACCAATCTCGACTTGAAGTCTTCCCTCGCGATTGCGCGCACCATGAATTCCGAAGACGCCAAGGTTGCCGCCGCCGTAAAACGTGCGCTGCCACAAATTGCTCGGGCCATTGACCTCATCGCTGCCGCACTAAAAAAACGAGGCCGCCTGATCTACGTCGGCACCGGCACTAGCGGCCGCATCGCCGCGCTCGATGCTGCCGAATGTCCGCCAACCTTCCACACCGATCCGCGGATGGTGCAATTCATAATCGCTGGCGGTCACAAGGCCCTCGCCGCCGCCGTCGAAGCCAATGAAGACTCCCGCCAACTCGGTCAGCGCGCGATCGCAGAAAGAAAACCGGGCAAGAATGATGTTGTCGTCGGAATCGCCGCCAGCGGAGGCACTCCTTTTACCGTCTCCGCCGTCGCTTACGCCCGCCGTCACGGAGCGCAAACTATCGCGGTCACCTGTAACCGCAATTCTCCGCTGCAAAAGGCCGCCGGCTTCGCCATCATCACCGAAGTCGGTCCCGAAGTGATCGCGGGATCGAGCCGCATGAAGGCTGGTACCGCGCAAAAAATGGTGCTCAACATGCTCTCCAGCGGCGCCATGACCCGCTTGGGATACGTCTATAGCAATCTGATGATCAACGTTCTTCCAAAAAATACGAAGCTCCGTGAGCGGGCGATTGGAATTTTGCAGCATCTCACGGGCACTGATCGGGCAATGGCGCAAAAAAATCTGAAGTCCGCCGATAATGACCTTCCGGTTGCGTTGGTCATGGTGCAATCGGGCGCGAGCCGACCCGAGGCCAGCCGTTTTCTCAAGACCGCTGGAGGACATGTCCGAAAGGCCATTGCGCTGGCCGCTAAAGGTAAACACAAAAAGTAGCGTCCAATACATTTTCCTACCCACCCTGATCTCGGTTCCCCGGTAGAATACGGGCACGCCACAGATCGGACAGATGCTTGGGACTTATTTAAGGAATTATCTCGACATGGACAAACTGGTCATTCGCGGCGGTAATCCGCTGCTGGGGACAATTCGCGTCAGCGGAGCCAAGAACGCAGCGCTCCCGGCAATGGCGGCGGCCATTCTTACCGAGGAACCTGTCATCCTAGAAAATATTCCACAGGTGCGCGACATTGAAACCACCCGCAAGCTGCTTGCCGAAATGGGCGCCGAGGTCGAACTGGGATACGGTCGTGCGCAGCATCGCACCACCATCTGCTGCCGCAACCTCGCGTCACCAGAAGCTTCCTACGAATTGGTAAAAACCATGCGCGCGTCTACCCTCGTGCTAGGCCCGTTAGTCGCGCGTTGCGGGCGCGCCCGCGTCTCCTTACCCGGCGGCTGTGCGATCGGAGCTCGACCGGTCGATTTGCATATCAAGGGACTGGAGCGTCTGGGCGCCGTCATCACGCAGGAGCACGGATTCATCGAGGCCAGTGCCAAGCGCTTGCGCGGTGCGGAAATTGTTTTTGACAAGATTACCGTTACCGGTACGGAAGATTTGCTCATGGCCGCGGTACTCGCCGAAGGCGAGTCCATCATGCTGAACTGTGCTCGCGAGCCCGAAGTCGCCGATCTCGCTGACCTCCTCAACAAAATGGGGGCACAGGTCGAGGGTGCCGGGACTTCCACCATACGCGTGAAAGGCGTCAGCAGACTACATGGCGCCAAGCACCGCATCATTCCTGACCGCATTGAGGCTGGCACCTTCATCATTGCGGGCGCGCTGACTGGCGGCGATCTCAATGTCGCGGGATGCGATCCCCGTCATTTTATGGCGCTGCTGCAAAAACTCGAAGAAGCCGGGGTGAAAACTGCTCACAGCGCGGACGCCGTCCGGGTCATCGGAGGCCCGTCGAGGGCAGCTGATGTCGTCACCGAAGAATATCCGGGTTTTCCTACCGATATGCAGGCGCAATACATGGCGCTTGCCACCCAGGCGAATGGGACTTCGATCATTACCGAGAACATTTTCGAAAACCGTTTCATGCATGCCCAGGAACTAGTGCGGATGGGAGCGAGCATCAAGATCGAAGGCCGCCGCGCGGTGGTCCGCGGACGGACTCCGCTGAGCGCCGCCGCGGTGCTGGCTTCCGACCTGCGCGCATCGGCCTCGCTGGTGCTGGCCGCGCTGGTGGCTGAGGGTGAGAGCATCATTGACCGCGTCTATCACATCGATCGCGGATACGAACACATCGAGGAAAAGCTGCGCGGCGTTGGCGCGCAGATTCGGCGCATCGGCGAGATGCTGCCCAAAAAAGTCGCCGCGCCGGTGGTTCGAGCCTAGGCAAGAACCAAGAACATAGACAAGAACCAAGTCAAACTACCTACCGTGTAGGTTCAGGTGCCCTCACCTGTCCCGTTGAGCGAACCTCAACACCCTCCGGCCAACCTGTCGAGAAACTTTCTCCTCTAAGTGGGCGGAGGATTCATATGGCAGCGACGAAGAGTTCAGGAAGAAAATCTGGAGGACGCAAATACGGCCAGGCTGCGAGCAAGAGCGTTAAGAGCGCCATGCATCGAAAGAAGAGCGGGACACTCCGCTCCGGCAAAGGTGGCAAGGGCGGGAAAGTAAAAAGCCGCAAACAGGCGATCGCCATCGGTCTCTCGGAAGCGCGCAAGAAGGGCGCAAAAGTCCCGCGGAAAGAAGCTGCGTAACTATCCGGAACCCTGGCTCCGGACTCCCTTCGTGTACCTCTGTGTCCTTCGTGGTTCAAATCAAAAACAATAAACCACAAAGGACACGAAGGGAGTTCACACGCAGGCTACGCCAACATACAGTTTCTTGGTGGCGGCTGGTCTACCGCGGACAGGCGTCGCTTCGCTCCGGGTTGCAACGCGTGTGGAAGATATGCGAGCCAATGGCGTAACCGAGGACGGTTCCGACCAGGATGTCGGAAGCGT
>QIAP01000188.1 GCA_003225075.1 Acidobacteriota bacterium
ATTTTTCCAGACATCCTTCGTACCAATGCTGCAGTTAGCTCTTGTCGTGGAAGGTGTGCGAAGAACGTACGTTCTGACGCCAGGCAAGTTCCACGGGCTCGAGCGTTTGATGATGCCCGAGTCCTGGCAAAGTTCGGCAAGTAAGCCCCGAACCCGTGGGTAATCGGTAAGAGATAAATGCCGGATAACACTCAATTATCGGAGTCGAAACGTGATCTCCTTCAGAGATATCTCTACGGAAGGAGAGCCACAAGCTCGGTGGGCCCGTCCTCTATCGCACGACGGACAACTAACAGCGTTGCTCCTTTGTCGTTATGCCAGCAACAGATTTGGCTCAATGCCCAGAGAAGGGGAGTACCGCCCTTTTATAACGAATCCATTACTCTTCACCGCAAAGGGCCGCTTTCCCCTGCTGTCTTAGAGCAGAGCTTGATCGAAATCCTGCGGCGCCATGAAGCTTGGCGAACAACCTTTGATGTCTTCGACGGCCAGCCCGTCCAGATCATCCATCCGACGCCTGCCCGCTTGCCTCTGACTGTAGTTGATTTGCGAGCTTTGGCGGAGAACGACCGCGAGCAGGAGGCTCGAAGGTTAGCCGAAGCGGAAGTTCATCGCTCCTTTGACCTGAGAAGAGGACCGCTGTTCAGACCGACTCTGGTGAGATTGGGCGAGAACGACTACCGATTGCACATGGCGGTTCACCAGATCATTATCGACGGTGTAACCGCATACCACGTGCTTCTGCCCGAACTAGCTTGTCTCTACCAAGCTTTTTCTGAGAGCAAGCCGTCGCCCTTGCCAGAACTTCCAATCCAGTACGCCGATTTTGCCTATTGGCAGAGGGAGGGGCTTCAAGGGGAATTGCTGGCAACTCAGTTGGCATATTGGCGCAAACAGTTGGAGGCGCCATTGCCCGTACTCCACTGGCCTAACGACCGTCCGCGTCCGCCCAAGCAAACATTCCGGGGGACTATCCAACCCTTCACATTGCCCTCAGGATTAAGCAGCGAGATTAGGCAGTTCGCGCAGAGCGAAGGGGTCACCTCTTTTGCGGCCTTGCTGACCGGATTTTTCGCCTTGCTCCATTGTTATACGCGGCAAGTCGATATAGTCGTGGGTACGGTGTCGTCAGCTCGCAAGCGGTCAGAGGTTCAACGGCTGATGGGATATTTTCTCAATCCTGTTCCACTGCGTGTGGATTTGTCAGGCAACCCTACAGTTCGCGAACTGCTTTCTCGAGTCCGGAGAGTAAGCGTCGGCGCTTTGTCCAACGATGAAGTGCCCTTCGAGCATATCGTCGAGAAACTGCGACCCGAGATTGACCCGAGCCGTAACCCATTCTTTCAGGTAGCTGCTTCGTTAGAACCCTCGATGCCAGATGTCGATTCATCTTGGAATCTGACCCCGATGGACATAACCAGCGGCGGTGCGCGATGGGATTTATATCTGGTATGGGATGACAGGCCAGATGGCATCATCGGCCGCGTCCAGTACAACCCCGACTTGCTTGACGCGGCAACCATCCTGAAGATGCTCGAGCATCAAGAGACTCTACTGGGAAAGATCGTTTCAAATCCGCAGACGCACCTTTCAGATTTGACAATTTAATGCGTACGTTAAGAGAGCGGAGTTTTCTCCCCTTGGGTGTGAAGCTGCTGACCACTGCGTCCGAGAAATCATGAAGAATCCAGATCCCACGAGCGTAACCGAGGATAGAAATCCTGTTATTCCCGCTGCGGAAAAGCGGGCCTTACTGGCGAAGTATTTGGCGGGTAGGCGGCTGAAAGGCCCACCTGCTCCTCTTGACGTCAGCCGGCGAGCGCCGGGGAGCACTGTGCCGCTCTCGCTGGCCCAGCGGCAGGTGTGGCTGCATTCGCAGTTCGCACACGGATCATCCATCTATAACGAACCCTTTACCATTCATCGCCGGGGTCCGCTAGACATCGCTGTACTCGAACGTACTCTCGAAGAGATTATCCGCCGCCACGAGGCTTGGCGCACAACCTTCCCTTTGGTGGATGGACACCCAGTCCAAATCGTTCGGGACGCGGTAAATTTTAGGCTTCCAGTCAATGACCTTCGTGGACTCGCTCCTGCCGATCGCGATCGAGAGGCCCTGCGTCTGGGTGCTGCCGATGCGAGCAAGCCGTTCGATCTCGCAAACGGCCCGCTGCTACGAGTCCGGCTCGTACGACTGGATGATTCCGAATATCGTCTGTACGTGACCCCGCACCAACTGATTTTTGACGGCGTCTCGATATATCGCGTATTCCTCGAGGAGTTGGCCATCCTGTATGAGGCATTCTCCGCCAATCGTCCGTCTCCGCTTCCCGAACTCACGATTCAGTACGGCGACTTCGCACTTTGGCAGCATCAGTCCTTGGAAGGCGAAACGTTCCGTGAGCACATTGCTTATTGGAAGAGTGTGCTAGGGTCGGACGCACCTTTCCTGGAACTGCAGACCGACCATCCGCGTCCGGCCTTGCAGACTTTCCGTGGTGTCTTGCACAGGTTCTTGATTCCGCGTCCTCATGTGGAATCCCTGAAGCAACTCTGCCAAAGCTCCGGGGCGACTTTGTTTATGGGGCTGCTGGCTAGTTTGTACAGTTTGCTCTACCGCTACACCGGCCAGGAAGACATCTTGATCGGCACGGTAACCGCGGGGCGCAAGTTGCCCGAGCTGGAAAAGCTGATGGGGCTGTTCATCAATCCGGTTGTCCTTCGTGCCACGCTGTCTGACACTGTCACCTTCCGCGAGTTGCTGGCCCAGGCGCGCGATGTAACCGCAGGAGCGTTGTCTCACGATGATGTCCCTTTTGATTACCTCGTCAAAGAGTGCCAGCCCCATCGAGATCCCAGTCGCAATCCATTCTTCCAAACCATGATTTCCATGCAGCCTGTTCTACCCTCGGTTCCCGGGTGGGACGTGACTGTGTATGACGTAAATAACGGTGGCTCCAAGCTGGATTTGCATTTCATCGTCGACGAGCGTCCGGAGGGCATTCTCGGTCGCCTGGTCTATAACCCCGACCTGTTTGACTCCGGAACGATTGCTCGTCTGGTCGCTCATTGGCAGACATTAATCGAGGTTGCCCCAGCAAGTCCGGATTCGCCGGTTTCCAGGCTGCCGCTCCTCTCCGAAGAGGAAAGAAAGAAAGTTGTTTTAGAATGGAATGATACCAATTCCGACTATCCGCGTGATGCATGCATTCACGATTTGTTCGAGGTCCAGGCAGCCCGAACTCCAAACCAGACTGCACTGCTGGCCGAAGGCCAAAGGATCACCTATGGTGAGCTCGATCGGCGTGCTAACCAACTTTCCCGCTGGTTAAGGAAGATGGGTATTACGCGTGAGGACCTGGTCGGTGTTTGTTTGGAGCGTTCGCCGGAAATGGTGATCGCACTACTCGGCATACTTAAGGCGGGAGCCGCTTATGTGCCACTGGATCCTGCCTATCCGCGGGACAGGCTTGCTTTCATGCTGGAAGACGCTCGCATCCGGCTGCTGATCACGAAAGAAAAGTTTAGTGGAGTACTTCCAAGCAATGGCATCGAGCTTTTGAGCCTGGATCGCGAAAGTAAAGCACTCGCCAAACAGAGTGCGTCGCCGCTCGAGAACACTTCTCGGCCGGCAGATGCGGCCTACGTGATTTATACCTCTGGGTCTACCGGAAAACCAAAAGGTGTTGTGGGATTGCACCAGGGAGCTGTGAACCGCTTCGCCTGGATGTGGAAGCAGTATCCTTTCCAGCCCGGTGAAGTCTGCTGTCAGAAAACGTCTTTAAACTTTGTTGATTCCGTATGGGAAATTTTCGGCCCGCTGCTGCAAGGGGTGCCGAATGTCATGGTCTCGGACGAAGTGCTGACGGACTCCGAGCGCCTCGTCCAGCAGTTGGCTGCGCAACGGGTCTCCCGCATCGTCTTAGTGCCGTCGCTGCTCCGAGTGATATTGGAAATTTATGCGCGCCGCAAACCCTCCTTGCAACGGCCTATTATGTGGATCAGCAGCGGTGAAGCCCTCACCCCAGAGTTAGTTCGCCGGTTCCGGCAAATTATGCCGGTGTGCGCGCTTCTCAACCTCTATGGTTCG
>QIAP01000189.1 GCA_003225075.1 Acidobacteriota bacterium
TCTTTCCTACAATTGCCTCGACCGCCATGTGCAAACCTGGCGCAAAAACAAAGCCGCTTTGATTTGGGAGAGCGAGCCCGGCGAAGTTCGCACTCTGACCTACCAGCAACTGCATAGAGAAGTGCAAAAATTCGCCAATGTTCTGAAGTCGCTCGGAATCAAGAAAGGCGACCGGATAGCGATCTACATGGGTATGACTCCCGAGCTGCCGATCGCCATGCTAGCCTGCGCGCGCATCGGCGCCACCCATTCTGTCGTCTTCGGAGGCTTCTCCTCCAACGCCCTCGTGGACCGGATTCAAGACTCGCAAGCCGCGGCGGTCATTACGCAAGACGGTTCTTACCGTCGCGGCAGTGAAGTGAAACTTTTTCCCGCGGTTGATGAAGCCCTGAAATCCTGTCCGTCCGTGAAGCACGTCATCGTCTACAAGCGCACCGGTACGCCGATCCAGATGAATCCCGCCCGCGACCACTGGTGGCACGAGCTGATGGCGAAGGCCTCTGATGAATGTCCAGCCGAGCCTCTTGATGCCGAGCACCCGCTATACATTCTTTACACCTCGGGAACCACGGGAAAACCCAAGGGCGTAGTTCACACCACTGGCGGATACTCCGTCGCTACCTACATCACCACGAAATGGGTCTTCGATCTCAAGGAAGAAGACACTTACTGGTGTACCGCCGACATCGGCTGGGTCACCGGGCACAGCTACATCGTCTACGGCCCGCTGCAAAACGGCGCTACCAGCCTGATGTATGAGGGCGCGCCAAACTTTCCCGAACCCGATCGTTTCTGGGACATCATCGACCGCCATCAGGTAAGCATCCTCTACACAGCTCCCACTGCGATTCGCACATTCATAAAATGGGGAGACCAGTGGCCCAAGAAACATAAACTCACCAGCCTGCGTCTCTTGGGGACCGTCGGCGAGCCAATTAATCCCGAGGCCTGGATGTGGTACCGCGAAGTCATCGGCCGTGATCGCTGTCCTATCGTCGATACCTGGTGGCAAACCGAAACCGGCCACATCATGATCACTCCGCTCCCGGGCGCCATCGCGGCGAAACCCGGCTCCGCCACGCGGCCTTTTCCCGGAGTCGTTCCCGAGATCGTTACTATGGAAGGCAAGCCGGTGCCTGAGGGTTCCGGAGGATTCCTGGTTATCACCAAACCCTGGCCCGGTATGTTGCGGACCATCTATAACGACCCCGATCGCTATGTTCGTCAATACTGGTCGCAGATTCCCGGCATGTACTTTACCGGCGACGGCGCGCGCAAAGATAAAGACGGCTGCTTCTGGATCATGGGCCGCGTAGACGATGTGATCAATGTCAGCGGACATCGTCTCAGCACCATGGAAGTAGAATCCGCCCTGGTGGCTCACGAGAAGGTTGCAGAAGCCGCCGTCGTCGGCCGTCCCGACGAATTAAAAGGCCAGGCGATCTCAGCCTTCGTGACCCTCGAGCACGGCCACCAGCCGACGCCTGAATTAAAAGAGGAATTGCGACGCTGGGTCAGCAAAGAGATTGGCGCGCTCGCCCGACCCGATGACATTCGCTTCACCGACATGCTGCCAAAAACCCGCAGCGGCAAAATCATGCGCCGCCTGCTGCGCGAACTCGCCACCAGCGGCGACGTCAAAGGCGACACCACCACCCTCGAAGACTTCAGCGTAATTTCTCGCCTGAAGGAGAGCGAGGAGGGCTAACGGTAATGGGTCAGTCTAATCAAACTGACCCACACTCGCCGCACTGTTGTAAGTCGTGTTTACGCCTCCGCTGACAACGTGTTACCTTCAAAGCGTCAGAAAAGAAAATTGAGATTCTTAGGACAGGGGTGAATACGGAAGTGCTGGCAACGGAGAAACTCTTTCACCCATAGCTATTCGCTTATCTATATCAATGCTCCGCAGTGTAAAAACTCACGCCCTGTTGAAGACTGCGATATGTTCGCTGGATCAGATAATTGCCAATGCCTCGCTGCAGCTGATTGGTGAAAGGGGTGCTCTGCTGAGTTTTCTGTTCCATGGGCTCTTTCAAGATGAAGGGGAGCTTAGTGCAGGAGTCGTAGATCCACAACAAGGCGTTACGGTAGAAATGTTCGGAAGTTTCATCGGTCACTTCAAGAACCAGTCCTACAAGTTCATTTCACCCGCTGACATTATGGAAGGTCTTCAGCCGCAGGGAAAGTATGTTCTCATCACATTCGATGACGGGTATTACAACAATGTGCGAGCTCTGCCCGTGCTCGAAGAATTCGATGTTCCTGCTGTATTTTTCATCTCGACCGATCACGTTCGGCGAGGCAAGGCGTATTGGTGGGACGTTATATTTCGGGAGTTTGGAAGACGTGGAAGAACGAAAGATGAGGTCCGCGTCGCGCAGAACAAGTGCAAGCGACTGAAGACAGGCGCTGTCGAAGCATGGTTGAAAGCGGAATTCGGGGAACACTCATTGACGCCGGTTGGCGAGCTCGATAGGCCCTTCAGTAAATCTGAGCTAGGGAAGTTTGCAAATCACCGTCTGGTTGTTCTGGGTAATCACACGAAAGATCATGCGATCCTAACCAACTATTCCACTGCTGAAATATCAGAACAGATTCAGGGCGCGCAGGACGCTATTGGTGAGATGACCGGAAAGTTTCCTGACATTATCGCCTACCCCAACGGAGAATATTCCGAAGACATCATGCAAATGGCTCAGGCTGCCGGATTGAGCCTGGGAGTGGTGGTCGAGCCCGGAAAGAATAAGGTACCGATTCGGGCTTTGGCGCGAGAAGCGATGCGCATGAAGCGATTTATCATCTGGGGGAACTCTGGCATTGACGCGCAGTGCAGGGCATCTCGTTCTGATATTTCCCTTTATCGGACGCTCAAACAAATCCACTTCATAACTCGTGCTGGCTTTTCCTATTAAGGTACCGGCTCCCGGATCAGCCATTAACTTGTGACGCCAACAGTTTAAATAACCAGTTACAACTCTGACGCCTACACTATAGACAAACCGCATTCCTGCGCGTACAGTCCGGATTGACCGTACCGTCAGGACATTTCTAAGTAGTGTCCCTCATCTCGCCACCCACGATTTGACGATCCGATCAAGGCCCCTCCGATTCCGATTAAGGAGGTCTCCTATGACCCGCCAGCGCACCAGCAAGACTCACGTTCTCAGCGTTCTACTTCTGTTTGTCGTCATCTTCACGATTCTGGCTGCTCTGGCGGCCGTTGCCCAGTTAAATCCTGTGCCTCGAACTCCCACGAAACCATACATTGCGTTCGCGCCGTCGAATGCAGGAATCGTTGGCGACCGTGCTGTAGTGTCGAATACGTCTCTTTTCCTCCCGGTGGTGACCTACGACTCCGGCGGATTCGAGGCCAGTTCGATTGCAGTCGCAGACGTGAACGGCGATGAGAAGCCCGACTTGGTTGTTGCCAACTGCGGCGGCTGTTATGGACCTCCTTCGATCACTCATGGGGGCTCGGTGGGCGTGATGTTGGGCAACGGCGACGGAACCTTCCAACCGGCGGTGACTTACGCCTCGGGCGGACAAACTCCCCTTTTCGTCGTGGTTGCGGATGTGAACGGCGACGGCAAGCCCGATCTGCTGGTAGCGAACCGATGCGGCAACAACGGTTGCTTAAACGACTCTCTAGTAAGCGTATTGCTGGGCAATGGCGACGGAACCTTCCATGCAGCGGTAACCTACGACACGGCTGGGCTATTTCCCACATCGGTGGCGGTTGGCGATGTGAACGGCGATGGAAAACCTGACCTACTGGTGGCCAACAGGTGTGCCGACAGCAATTGCGACGGCTCGGTAGCCGTGTTGCTGGGTAATGGGGACGGAACATTCCAGGCCGGGGTAACCTACAGGACAGGCGGGAGTGAGGCCTTTTCAGTGGCAGTTGCGGATGTTAACGGCGACGCCAAGCCCGACCTCTTGGGCCTGTTTCGCTGGCGGTCGCGGATGTGAACGGGGACGGAAAGCTCGACCTCGCTGTGGCCAATCAAGCGTGCTGTAGCTCTGCGAACGGCGTGGTGGGCGTGCTTGTTGGCAACGGCGACGGCACCTTCAAAACGGTCGTGACTTACAAAGCAGGCGTCGGCGGTTGGGGTACTTCAGTGGGAGTGGCAGACGTAAACGACGACGGCAAGCCCGACTTGGTGGTGACCGACCAGTGTGCTGGAGCCAACTGTTTGAATGATGGTATCGTCGGCATACTCTTGGGCAATGGCAACGGAACCTTCCAGCAGGCAGTGACCTTCAATACCGGTGGTTTTTTGACCAACTCAGTAGCAGTCACGGATGTAAATGGGGACGGCAAGCCAGACCTGCTGGTAGCCAACCAGTGCGCCGACGATGCCGGTACTTGCGCACGTGCTTCTGTGGGCGTGCTGTTGAACAACGGCGGACCCCTCGATACCACTCCGCCCGTCATCGCTCTTTCTTCCACTCCCAAAATTTTGTGGCCGCCGAACGGAAGAATGGTGCCGGTAACCATCTCCGGAACAATCACCGATACCGGTTCCGGGGTGAAAGTAAACAGCGCCACTTATGCTGTCAAAGATGAATATGGCCAGGTGCAGCCCAAAGGAACTCTAATTTTGGGCCCTGGGGGGACTTACTCTGTCACCTTCTTGCTGCAAGCGTCACGTCAAGTGACTGACCGCGACGGGCGTCAGTACACAATTTCGGTTCGTGCCACCGACAACGTTGGCAATGCCGGCTCGAAGGCGGGTGTGGTGACTGTTCCTCTACAACTGTTCTGAATGCCGTCGTGAGACGGATTCTCGGCCCGCGGCCCAAACTGTTTTTTATCGCGAACCGGGAGGGCACGACTCGTGCCGCAGTAACAATCCGGTGCCCGTCCTCTTCGCACTTTTTGAGAAAGGGCAGGGAATTGTTGCGGCTTCGCTTGGCAGGTGAGCTGACACAGATTGCCAGGCTCTCACTTCATCTGCGTCGCCTGCTGCCTCTCCGACGCGCTCATCTGGTTCCATACATTCTGCAGATTTCGCGCCACCCACACATTATTGGGATCCTCTCGCAGCGCCATCGCAAACCAATGATACGAACTCGGCAGATTACGAGGAACGCAGTGCCCGGTAGCATACATTGCGCCCAGCAAAGTGCGGGCCTTGGGATTGGAATCATCTGCCGCCGGGCGCAGCGCGCTCAAGGCCCGCCCACAGTCCTGGCGTACGCCTTTGCCGTAGAGATATTTCTCCGCATTTGCCACCTGACTGTCTTCCACCGCCGAGGCGCGTCGCCGACTGGCATCCTCGGCAACTGAAGTCTCATCCCCTCCCTTGCGGGCTGCTGCGGAAGATTTGTTACTTGATTCTTTCAAGCTGGCTTGTTCCGTAGCGCCGCGGCTATTTGATCCTGTGCTGGATGATTCCTCGTCTGCAGAACCCTTTTTCCCCACTGCTTCGTCAGCGTTAGTCTTGCCTGTCTCCCCAGCTGGTTGTGACTGCGGTTTTGCCCGCGCGTCCTTGGAAGCAGAAGACGAATCCTGCGACGCCGCGTCTGACGTCCCCGCTTTCGCTGCGGTCTCCCCCGGTTTCGGCACCAGCGACCCGTCCTTCACTTCTAAGTCTTCCGACTGCGATGCCTTCTCGTCGGTCGCGTTCTCTTGTAGAGCGGCTTTCGAGCGGTTCAAGCGATCTGCCGGCACTCCCTCTCCACCTTGAGGGCCGGCTGGTTGAGCGGAATGTTGACCAATCATGCTCCGCACACTCGCGATGACCGCAGACACGCCGCCGCGCTCTCGAACCTGCCACCATCCCACTGCACCCACGGCGACGAGCAATAGCAGAGCCACCACGCGCCCCCGACCGGCGCCTGGTTCATCTTCCAACAAATAGCTGCCCTCGGCCGAGGGAGCAGCATCCAGTCCCAGAAACGATGGCCCGCTGATCGATCGCGAAGCTGAGAACTCCGGCACTTTCGACGGCGGCGGCGACTCCGGCCTTTGCGGTTGTGGCGGCGGATAAGCATCAGGTTTTGGCGGCTGTGGATACACATCGGGACGCGCTGGCGGAGGTGCCGGCGACGGCTTCTCCATCGCCGCGCCGCACATGCCACAGAAGTGATAGGCCCGCGGATTATCGTGGCCGCAATGGCTACAAAGCACAATTCCTCCTGAGTGGCTCAATCTTTAGAGGCAACGTGTCGCCCATTGGTTTCCCCAAAGTACGGCTATCGGCAGCCTCAAATAGCATCAGCTATCGTGCGACTGCTGGAAAGGCATCAACCCTTCAGCAGGATACCGGCCATGGCAATAATCCTACTCCTGACGCTTCCCAACATTCTTATGAATCTTGGCGGGTGCACCCAACCTGTGTCTACTATGTAGGGTGCCGCGTACAAGGTTTGCCTAGGCGGGGTTTTCTCCAATACCACTTCTCCAATACCACCTCTTCACAACCTCAGTTACCGTTGATCAGTAAAATGGTGCGCCAAGCGCCGCGACCAATTTCCAAGAATTAGTGTAGAGAGCATCACGATGATGAAGACACTTCTTACAGCTGCGATGTTCTACTCAGTTGTTCCACTGTTCGCGACTTCCTACTACCCGGCCCGCCTGAACGATGCAAAAGCAATTTACCTGACGCCAGATAATTTTCCCGTGAAGGGCGACGGAATCGCGGACGATACCGCTGTCTTACAGCAGGCCATCAATAAGGTTCAAGAGAAAACCAACCAGGGCATTCTGTTCATTCCGGCTGGCCGCTACCGCCTGACCAGGACGATCTATATCTGGCCCGGAATCCGGTTGATCGGGTTCGGGACTACGCGGCCCACATTTGTTCTCGCCGCAGGCACGCCGGGTTTTCAGCAGGGGCCCACTTATATGGTGTTCTTCGCGGGTGCCCGCCCACGTGCAGATAAACCTCCGCCGGATGCGAGCCCCGGTACGTTCTATTCCGCAATCAGCAACCTCGACATTGAAATTCAAGACGGGAATCCGGGCGCTGTGGGCATACGCGCGCACTATGCCCAGCATTGCTTTCTGGCCCACATGGACTTTCATATCGGCTCGGGACTGGCCGGAATTCACGATGGCGGCAACGTCGCTCAGGACGTGCATTTTTATGGTGGCCAGTACGGCATCTGGACCCGCAAGCCCTCGCCTGGATGGCAATTTACGGTGATCGACGCTACCTTTGAAGGGCAGCGCGAAGCGGCGATCAGGGAGCACGAAGCAGGCTTGACCCTGATCCGTCCGCAATTCAAGAATGTCCCTACTGCGATTTCCATCGATCCTGAATACTCCGACGAACTCTGGGTGAAAGATGGACGCATGGAAAACGTTACCGGCCCCGCCGTAATCATTAGCAATGAGAAGAGCGCCCGTACCGAGATCAACATGGAAAACGTCGTCTGCCGGAACGTTCCGGTTTTTGCGGCTTACCGCGAGAGCGGAAAGCACATCGCAGGTCCGGCAGAAATATACCAGGTGAAGACTTTT
>QIAP01000190.1 GCA_003225075.1 Acidobacteriota bacterium
TCATAATGCCGCTCGGGCCGCCAAGCAGAAGCGGCGCCAGGAAATCTCCCAGGCTGAGCACGAAGGCAAAGGTCGTACCGGCAAGAACTCCGGGAACGGAAAGCGGAACGATTACCCGCCAGAATGTCTGAAGCGGCGAAGCACCGAGATCCTGTGAGGCTTCCACCAGATTCCCCGGAATATGCTCCAGCGAAGCATAAATGGGCAAGAACGTAAACGGCGTGTATATGTGGGTCAGCGTAAGCACCACGGCAAATGGGCTATAAAGCAAAAATTCCAACGGATGCTTTGTTAGATGCACATACTGCAGCAGCGTATTGAGCACTCCGTCGCTTCCCAGGATCGTCTTCCAGGCATAGGCACGAACCAGGTAGCTGACCCACAATGGAATAATAACGAGCTGGTACAACAAATCCTTCCACTTTCCGGCGTGAAACGACAAGTAATAAGCCAGCGGATATCCCAGTAGCAGCGAAAACAGCGTGACCCGCCCCGCGATCCACATGGACCGCAACAGCGTCTGCCAATACACTCCAACCCGCAGCAGTTCGCGATAGTTGTCCAGCCTCCAGGCATGAACGATTGTCTGTTCGGCAGAGACAGACCAGAAGCTATAACAAAACATCAGGAGATAAGGAATCAATAGGAACACAGTGACCCACAATAGAGGGGGCAAAGTAACCACGGCCTTATAAGCACGCGAAAACATCTTCTTGGTGTTTTAGGTTCAGACTCTCTCGCGGGAGTCACGAACCGGAACCGCATCACTTGGCGAAAACTCGAACTCCAACTCTCCCCGCCATTCGCGACGGCTGGCAATCCTCACCGAGAGCACTACGCCATCGGGAGACTCAATCTGCAGGAGTTCAGTCGCGCCCTGAAAAGCCTGATGCCGGACTGTTCCCCGAAAGGGCACTGCATCACCTGTGGTTGCGCCAGACGCTCCGGCAAGCCTGATTTTTTCAGGCCGCAGAGAAAACAGTACTCTCCCGTCGGGAACCTGCACTGGCCAGGATATTGATCCGAAACGCGCCACACCCTTCTTCACCTCGGCCCGCAATAAATTTGTGTGGCCGATGAACTGGGCCGTATAAGCTGTTGCGGGATGGCTGTAAATTTCCCGCGGTGTTGCTACTTGCTCCAGTTCTCCCGAACGCAGCAACGCGATACGGTCGGACATGACCATGGCTTCTTCCTGGTCATGGGTCACGAAGACGAACGAAATACCCACTTCCCGTTGCAATGACTTTAATTCAACTTGCATCTGCCGTCTGAGATTGGCGTCCAGCGCCGATAGCGGCTCATCGAGCAGCAGCAGTCTTGGGCGGTTAATGAGCGCGCGTGCCAACGCAACGCGTTGCTGCTGTCCACCGCTGATGGTTGACGGCTTTGAGTGTGCGTACGCCGTCATCTTCACCATGCCCAGGGCCTGCTCTACGCGTGGCGCAACCTCTTCAGCCGGCAATTCCGCCACTCGCAAGCCGTATCCCACATTTTGTTCAACCGTAAGGTGGGGGAAAAGCGCGTAGTGCTGGAACACGGTATTTACGCGCCTGCGATACGGTGGAAACGGGTCGAGTCTTTCGCCGCCCATCCACACTTCGCCCGCAGTTGCAGTTTCAAATCCGGCGACGATACGAAGCAGCGTTGTCTTCCCCGAACCACTCTCCCCTAGAATGGTGAGAAACTCGCCTTCCGCGATATCGAGCGACACGTCTCGCAACACCACATTTTTGCCGAAAGTTTTCGCAACATTACGAATGCGAAGGAGCGGCTCGGCGGATGGAGACACCGAACCTGCCAAGGCTGGGCGGTCGGACGTGGTAGTAGGGACCATCCGCAATTTTGCCTGATCTACTGTGCCGCCTTTACCTCATTCCAAATCTGGTTGTATTTCGCACGCCGGGGGACGTCCTGCCAGAAATAAATGCGTTTCTGGTAGTTGTCCACGTCGTCGAGGTGCAGGTGCTTCTTTTCATCTTCAGTCATGTATTGCGCAGCATTTGGATTCGCTGGAGTATATCCGGTGACGTCCGTTGCTTTTTTCTGGGTTTGCGCATCAACCATGTATTCCAGGAATTTGTACGCCAGATCTTTATTCTCACTGCCGGCCGTAATCATCAGGTGATCGATCCAGCCGGTAGTGTTTTCCTTTGGGATAGTTTCCCCGACCGGAAAATTAATCTTGCGAAGTTGGTTGGTCATCAGCGGCCAGCCCATCGCGGCAACAACTTCGTGATTTTGAAACAAATTCGTCAGCTCTCCACCGGTGGACCAGATTTTGCGGATGTTGGGTTTTAATTCCAGCAGCTTCTTCTTGACTGCTTCCAATTGCTCGTCGCTTAGGTTGTAGAGTTGGCTCGGCGGATGATCATACCCCAGCACCTGCGCTGCCATGTACAGCGTCGAGAGATCATCCCAAACAGAGATTCTGCCCCGGTATTTCGGATCCCAGAATACGTTCCAGCTTTCCGGCGGCCGCGCGAACGCGGTCGTGTCATAGATCATGGGATTCGGTCCCCATGTAAAAGGCACGCCGTAGGTGTTTCCGTGAGTCTTTACCAACGAAAGAGAAGTGAGTTGCGGAGAGAGCTGGCTATAGCTGGAAATCTTAGACAGATCAAGCGGCGCTGCCAATCCCGCGGATGCGATCGAGGTTGCCACGTCGCTGGAGGGCGAGATCACGTCATAGTTACCCGCGCTGCCGCCGCGAAGCTTCGCGACAAGTTCGTCGCTCGAGCCCATGTATGACGCTAAAACTTTGCAGTGGTACTTTTCTTCGAAACCGCGCACGAATGAAGGATCGGCGTAGCCCTCCCATACCAGCAGATTCAGCGTGGAGGTTTTTTTCCCGCAGGAGCTAGACAAGAAAACGGATGCGGCAATCGTTACCAACAGCAGCATTCGTTTGCTCATTACTTTGCCGCCTCGGCCGCGGCTGCCTGGTTCGCGGCTTCCGTTTCCGTCCACTTCGGAGATTGATAAACCACTTTGCCGCCCACCATGGTCAGAAGAACTTCTGTCTTGGTGATGGCGCTGGGCGCAACTTTGAATAAGTCCTGTGAGAGAACGATCAGGTCAGCCAACTTTCCCGGTTCAAGCGAGCCTTCCGTCTTTTCTCGCCGGCCGGCGAATGCAGCTCCCAGCGTATAAGCCTTGATCGTGTCCTCTAGAGTGATGCGTTCTTGGGGCACGAAACCATCTGGAGGATTTCCGTCCGTCGTCTGCCGGGTCAACGCATTCTGTACCCCCGGCCAAGGACTCAGCGTGACCACAGGCCAGTCACTCCCGAAAGCCAGCCTGCCGCCAGTGCTTTCGATGCTGTGCCATACCCAGGCGCGTTGCGCGCGCTCGGGTCCCACGTTGCGCGACCAGATTTTCAGTGTGTCATCGTCTGGATAAGCATGGAGCGGCTGGAAGCTGGCAATGACACCTAACTTTCCGAATCGCGGAATATCTTGCGCGGCAATGGTCTCAATGTGCTCGATTCGTGGCCGCGCGTCATGCGTGTGGTTTGTCTCTGCGGCTTGTTGGTAGGCGTCCAGAGCCAACCGGACGGCCTTGTCTCCGATGGCATGCGTGAAGATCTGGAGTCCCCGCCGGTCCAGTTCAGTAATCGAGCTCTGGTATTTTGCGGGCTCCCAGAACAGTTTCCCACTCTGGCTGGGATCATCGCTGTAGGGCGTAAGCATGGCTGCGGTATGAGCCTCAACAACGCCGTCCAGCATGGTCTTTACCGCCCCGCCCGAAATCCAGTCATCGTGATAAGTTCGTCTAGCCTGCTCGATTTTTTCGATGGAATAAGGCGCGAGCTCCGGCGGGTCGAGGAAGTAAGCGACATAAAAACGGAGAGTCAGTTCGCCATTGCGGCGCAGTTCGTCGTACAGGTCGAGCCACTCAAAATCCTGGCCCGCACTGTGCACCCGCACCAAGCCAAACTTGTTGGCTTCGTGCATTCCCATGCGCAGAGCCGCAAGCCGCTGTGCCCGGCTCGGCTTGGGAGCGAATTTCGCCACCAGGTCACCGGCCGACTCCTTGAGTGCGCCG
>QIAP01000048.1 GCA_003225075.1 Acidobacteriota bacterium
TTGACTTACAGTCTTGTGGATGCCAAGACACGGCTCCAAGTATCTGCGGGCACCGTAGACGCCAATGTGACGGACGCCCTTGCAGTGGAAGACCGCGTCGTAGCTGGTGTGGTGGGGATGCTGGGTCTCCAAATACAAAGCAACGATCGTGTAGTACTTGCAGCTCATGGGACCAGTGACGCGTCGGCCTACGATCAGTACTTGCGGGGCCGGGGATACTTGCTCGAGTATCACAAACCCGAGAACATCGATAACGCAATTGCCTACTTTAATCGTGCGCTTACTCTCGATCCCAAGTACGCGCAAGCGTACGCGGCGCTGGGGGAGGCCTACTGGCATGGGTACCAGGAGGGACAGCGAGGCGGTGAGTGGATGGAAAAGGCTAGGTCCGCTTGCGAGCATTCGGTTGCAGCAGCTCCTAACTTGTCGGACGGATACTCTTGTCTGGGCAGGGTCTATCGCGGAACTGGAGAGTACGAGAAGGCGGTAGCCCAATTCCAGAGGGCAACTGCTCTTGATCCCACCAGCGACGACGCGTTTCGTGGCCTTGCGGACGCCTACCAAAAGCTCAACAAGCCCGCCGAGGCGGAAGCCACATATCGCCAAGCCATTCGTCTGCGGCCTCAATATTGGGCCGGATACAGTTGGTTAGGATTCTTCTACTCGCGCCAGGGACAATATGATGACGCCATCAAAATGTTCCAAGAAGTGGTGAGCCTAGCGCCCGACAATTTCCGCGGTTACTCCAATCTGGGCGCAATGTACGTCGTTCGCGGCCGGTACCGGGAAGCTATTGCTGAGCTTGAGAGGTCGGTGTCTATCCGTCCCACCAATGCAGCCTATGATAACTTAGGCGCCGCCAATTTTTCGATGCGGCGGTTCGACCAGGCTGCGCGCAATTTCGAAGAAAGTGTGAAGTTGAACAGGACAAGCTGGCTCGGCTGGGGCAACCTTGGGGACGCATACTACTGGGCTCCCGGGAGGCGGCAAGACGCTAGCAATGCCTATCGCGAAGCAATTCGACTCTCAGATGAGAAGTTGCGAGTCAATCCGCGAGATGGATATACCCTGGCATATCGCGCCACTTATCTGGCAATGCTGGACGAGAAAGACAAAGCTTTGGACTCGTTGCAACAGGCTGCGTCATCATCACCTAAAGATCCTGACGTGCGATTCCGCGGCGCACTTGTATTCAATCACTTTCGCGACATAGAACATACTTTGCAATGGCTGCAGGAGGCGCTAGCGTTCGGGGTTCCGGCAAGTTTAGTACGTGATACGCCAGATTTCGATTATTTACACTCTGACCCACGATTTCAGGCTATACTGCGCGGGCATTAATAATGTCGAAGTGCTGGTGCAGCAATTATCACTTCAATACTGGAATCGATTCGTAATAGTTTTGTAGGAGGCAATATGCACAAAGAAGAAGTCGAGACGTTCAAACACGACACCGATGTGAGGAAAGAGATCTTGAAAGTCCGCATCCGCAAGGACCTGACGGTTGACTATGAAGTGGCAAATGTCAGATTCTCCGCCGGGGATGAGGTCGAATGGCATACGGAGGGTGGCGCTATCACGATCGACTTCGATCCAAATAATCATCCATTCAAGGATCACACGTTTAAAGTGGAGCCGGGTGAGCCTACGAGGTCTGGTGTCCCCCATGGTGGGGTGGGATATTACGACTACTATATTCGCAGCGAAGCCATGCAAATGAGTGCGGATCCGGGCGTAAATGTGCAACCCTAGGCGTTTCGAAGAGTAACGCCCCGCTCTCTCAAAATGGCGCCGTGGCACGTTGCACTCTGGCTTGTAGTCCGCCGCTCTAACTGTGTTCCTGAAGGAGCACTGACACAGAGATCATTCGGATATGCCGGTGCAAAGAGTGCTCCGCAAAAATTTCAGCGGAAAGCCTAGAGCTCGCGGAAATTGGCGGATGTCAAGTGATATTGTTGGCTTCAAGAACTGACAACTGACTCTTCACTCGCCCATGACTTTTACAATCACGCCTTTGTCGCGCTGCCCATCAAACTCTGCGTAGAAGATTCGCTGCCAGGTTCCAAAGTCGAGTTTGCCCGCGGTGATCGGCGCAATTACTTCGTGGTTGATAAGCAGCGCCTTGAGATGGGAGTCGCCATTGTCTTCTCCAGTATGGTGGTGCTTGTAATTCTTGCGGAATGGCGCAAGTTTCTCCAGCCACTCGTCGATATCTTCGATCAAGCCGGACTCATCATCGTTCACATATACTCCGGCCGTGATATGCATGGCTGAAACCAGCACCATGCCCTCCTTCACTCCGCTTTTCTTCACAATCGCTTCCACCTGCGGAGTGATATGGATATAGTCGCGGTGCGTCTTGGTGTGAAACTTGAGATATTCGGTGTGGCACTTCATGAGTCCCCCCTGGCATTAATGTGGGAATTGTCGTGAACGAGAGACCAGTTTCGCAGATAATGCCCTAGAAATCAGCTTTGGGGTGCTTTTGGATACTGACCGCAGCCAACTGCAGGAACTCCAACAACTGGTCCGCGAGCTGACCAGTCGCATCTACCGGATTGAACGCGCCATGGGCCTCGAACCTGCGCCGGCAGATGTCCAGCCGCAATCTTCAGTTCAACCTCCACCGCCCGCACCAGATCAAGGACAGCCGCAACGGTTGTCGGAAGTGAAGCCGATCCCGCATATTCCGCCTCCGTCCAAGGGTTTGGTGGAAGCAATCCCCGAAACCGGTCTGGAATCTCGCATAGGCTCGCATTGGCTGAATCGCATTGGCATTGCGGCGGTGCTGATCGGCGTCTCTTACTTCCTGAAATTCGCCTTCGACAATGACTGGATCGGACCGGCAGGCCGGGTCAGCATTGGGCTGCTGGCCGGAATTGCGGTCGTGATCTGGAGCGAGCGATTCCGCCGCCGCGGCTACAGGGCCTTTTCTTATTCGCTGAAAGCGGTGGGCATCGGTGTTCTCTACCTATCGTTATGGGCCGCGTTTCATGTTTACGGTTTGATCCCGAGCGGAGTCGCCTTTGTGGCCATGTTGGCGGTAACCTCGGCTACGGCGATCATGGCGCTGAGCCAGGATGCCGAAATTCTCGCCTTCTTCGCGCTAGCTGGAGGGTTCAGCACGCCGGTGCTGCTTTCAACCGGCCAAAATAGAGAGGTACAGCTTTTTTCGTATCTGGTGATACTTAACTTTGCCACGCTGGTGCTGGTCGCGATCAAGCCCTGGCGACGTTTACTGATGCTCAGCTATGTCGCGACGGTACTGCTGTACATCGGCTGGTATTCCAGTTTTTATGATCGCGGCCAACTTCGTCTGACCCTGGGCTTCGCCACCTTGTTCTTTGCGATCTTTGCCATCGCTCCCCTCATCGCGGGCCAACCGGAAAACGAAATTGCAGCCTTTTCGGCGGTGCCTCTTTTCCTTGCCTTGGTTAACGCGGGCGTGTACTTCCTCCAGATTTATGCGATGTATGAGGAGATTGATAAAAATGTGACTGCCTGGTTCGCACTGGCTCTGGCTGCGGTCTACATCTTTCTCAGTAGACAAATGAGGCGCCAGTCCCCGGGCGGTGGCGTAGCCGGCTTACAGCTCCTTCATCTCGCATTGGCGATTGGATTCATCACCATCGCAATTCCTATCCGCCTGGATGCGCACTGGATCACCATCGGATGGTTTGTAGAAGCAGGAATGCTACTCTGGGTCGCCAATCGAATTAGATCCGAGTTTCTCAATGGCTTTGCGGCCGGGGTGCTGGTGCTAGGCATTGCACGCTTGCTGTTATTCGATAATTTTTATTCGACTCGTCTCATCTTCAATTCCAGAATGGCGACCCATGCCGTGGCAATCGCGGTTCTGGCAGTGGTGGCGCGGTACGGGTCGAAGCGCAACGACGAGCGCGGACAAATCGCTGCCGCGTCAGCGATCGTAGCTTTGAATGTCTTGGCTTTGGTGGCTCTAAGCCGGGAGGTCTCGGACTATTACGCGCAAAAGATGTCCGCGGTGAGACCGCGGCTGGGGCAATGGAACCGCTCGGATCGGCCAAGCTTCCGCGAGATGGAGATCGAACGAGACTTTACTTACTCGGCGCTGTGGATGGGCTACGGCGCAATTCTTATGGTCATGGGTTTCTGGCGCCGATCAGCGTTCGTTCGCTGGCAGGGGCTGCTGCTGATTGCCGCCACTATAGTTAAAGTCTTCGTTTATGACGTGTCCCAACTCGACCGAGGTTATCGCATCCTGAGTTTCATTGTGCTGGGTGTCTTGCTGCTGGCCATATCTTTTGTCTATCAGCGTGACTGGTTACAGCTTGGTGGCGCAAAACGCGCTGGCAGAGAAGCGGGCGACGCCTGAAGTCTTTTCCTTGTATAACCGCTACTAATCCCATTACTACACAATTCCCAGTATGGCCCCACTCCCGTTACTAAAGTGACAAAATCTACTCTGGTCTTCGGTTACCTTTTCGATAAATTCGTTTCGGGTTTCAATATACCCGCACCTCAATGTGCCGAGTCGTCCTCCACGCAAGGCCGGTCGGAGACCTCCCCAGGTAGGGGCGACGTTCCGTCCCACACGCGATTGAAGGTGTCAACTTTAATCAAGGAGTAGGATGAAATGAGAAAATTCGTAGTTGTTGCCCTGTTTGTTTGCCTGGTTGCGTTAGCTGGTGTTGCCCAAGAAACTCCCAAACCGGAGGTCTTTGGCGGCTATCAGTTCACGACTCTGGACCATACACCCAACGCGAATGGTTGGAACGGCGCGGCCAGCATGTACGTTACTCGCTGGCTCGGCGTTACCGGCGATTTCAGCGGTGCGTATACCTCGGGTCTTCACTTTATGACCTATACGGCGGGACCAGTGGTCTCCACTCACAAAGGTAACTTTTCCCCGTTCGCTCATGCCCTCTTCGGCGGCGCGCATGCCTCTGTTAGCAGCGTGAGCACGAACGGAATCGCGATGCTCTTCGGCGGCGGCGTCGATATGGGACACAAGCAAGTCGCCCTGCGTCTCGTCCAGTTCGACTGGATGATTACGCGCTTCAACGGTTTTAGCGACAACAATAACGCTCGTCTTTCGACGGGAGTTCTGTTCCGCTTCTAACGGCAGCCGTGGATAACAACAATTAAAGGCGACCGAAAGGTCGCCTCTTTTTTTGACTGCGACTTGTCGGGAGCACTTAACGCATCGACTGCTCCACTTCGGAGAGCCACCCTGGACGCTTCAGTACCTCGCGTGGCTTCGGACCGTCGGCTGCCCCCACGATACCGTCGTGCTCCATGAGGTCGATAAGATGCGCGGCGCGCCCGTATCCGATACGCAGACGGCGTTGCAGCAGGGAAGTGGACGCCTTGCCAAACTCCACCACTAGCCTGACGGCATCCTGATAAAGCGGATCATGTTCGCCTTCCTCTCCGCCATCCTCACCCGATTCACCGCCCCCTCGTTCTTCTATCGGCGCCTCCAGGAAAGCTTGCTGGTATTCTGCGGTGCCCTGCGAGCGCCAGAATTCAACCACGCCGGCGATTTCCTTCTCCGTGACGAACGGTGCGTGTAACCGGTGCACACGCGCTGACCCCGATGGCAGATACAGCATGTCGCCACGTCCCAACAGGGCTTCGGCACCGTTGGCATCGAGAATAGTGCGTGAGTCTACTTTTGTTGCGACGCGGAATGAGATGCGAGCAGGAAAGTTCGCCTTGATAAGACCAGTGATCACATCCACGGAGGGGCGCTGCGTAGCTAGCACAAGGTGGATTCCCACGGCCCGCGCCATCTGTGCTAACCGCGTGACCGATTCCTCGACGTTCCCGGAGTCGAGCATCATCAGGTCGGCGAGCTCGTCGATGATGATGACGATGTAGGGCAAGGGACGTTCTTCGGAGTTTTCTCCAAAGAGATTCAAAGAAGCATCTTCGTCAAACAGGCGGTTGTACTGGTCAATATTGCGCACGCCTTTTTCCGCCAATAGCTTCAGTCGCCGCTCCATTTCACGCACCGCATTGCGCAAAGCATTCGCCGCCAGCTTTGGTTCAGTGATGATAGGCGTGTACAGATGCGGCACTCCCTCGTAGTTACCCAGTTCGAGCCGCTTGGGATCGACCAGGATCAGCCGAACCTGATCGGGTGTCGATTTATAAAGAATCGACATGATCATGGCGTTGATGGCGACGCTCTTACCGGCGCCGGTCGAGCCGGCGATCAACAAATGTGGCATGCCGGCGAGGTCGGCCACTACGATACGTCCGTTGATGTCTTTGCCCAGAGCCAGCGTGAGCTTTGACTTCGAGCCGATGAATTCCTGCGATTCAAGGTTCTCGCGTAGCCAGATGATCTCGCGCTCGCGGTTCGGTACTTGAATGCCTACCGTCGACTTGCCCGCCATGCGTTCAATCAGAATGCTTTCGGCTTTCAATGCGAGGCAGAGATCATCGGTCAGATTCGTGATGCGGCTGTATTTGATGCCTGCTTCCGGCTTGAATTCGAATGTTGTAACCACCGGGCCGGGATTGATCTGGGTCACTTGCCCGTGCACTTCAAATTCGGCGTATTTCTCGGTCAGCACGTGCGCCAGCAGCTTGAGTTCTTCTGCGTCAATCGCCTGTTGTCCATCGGGACGGTGCAGCAGGCTGCTGGGAGGAAGCTTGTAGCTGCCGGCGATGCGCGGCATGGTGGTCTTCGCCTTTAGCCCGCTGTCGGCGCGTTCCGTAACTTCGGGGGTAGTTGTCGCTAGCCCGGGACCCATGGCTGGTGCTGGTGCGGGCAATAATTCTTCGTCGATTTCCTCGTGGTCCACGGCCATGCGCTCGATGCCGGTGCGCACGGGCGCTCGCGGCTGTGAACTGAAGGGAACTCTCTCGTATTGTGGTTGCGCACTGACGACGGGCCGGGCAGCGCGCCGCCTCTCCAGTTCCTTCTGCATCTTCTTCTTTGCCCGAACTTGCTGCCAGTCTTTCCATTTGTCCCAGAGCGCGATGGCGAAGGCGAACCTGGTGGGAACCCACACCTGCAACGAAGAGAAAGAGAAGGCGGTCGATAGATACAGCGCAACTGCCAGCACGGTTGCGCAGACAATGTATGCACCCGCGGCATTGAAATAATGGATGAGAGCGTCGCCTACGACTCGCCCCAGCAATCCCTCGACTGGAATCAGGTCGTACCAGCGAAGATGTCCCGGCACGAGCGCGAGTAGCGCCGGAACGAAGATTATCAACCAGATTCCTCCCAGGGTCTTAGCAACCGGGGATTGAACTCTACGCGAGCGGAACCAGCGCGAACCGAGGAGTAGAGAAAAAACCGGTAACAGAAATGCACCAACACCGAAGAATTGCAGCAGCAAGTCAGAAAGGACGGCTCCGACAATGCCAATCCAATTGCGTGCTGCGTGCGAGCCGGTTAGTACCGAGGCACTGTTCAGCGAAGGGTCGAGAGGAGAATATGAGGCTAGCGCCAGGAAAAGAAGGAGCGCGGAAACGCACAACAGAAATCCGACCAGCTCATTGAGCCGGCGGTTGTTGGTGGGGACGAAAATGCGCGCAAAAAACGTCATGTGGGCGTCTTCAGTATCATCACTGGCACCAAACGACACCCGTACCCGCGATGCCCGAAGCACACCAGAGCCAGTCGATTATGCCAAGAACAACGCGGCGCGACAATCGAGGATTTCGGCGGCGGGTATCGAGTTGGTTTCCGGGCGAATGATGAGCAAAGGTTGCAGCCTGCCGATGAGCGCCTGGTCCGTACGAAATGTCCGCTATCCGGCCCTGGACATCCACATTAGGACGGCGGTTCCTAAAATAATCCGATACACCGCAAAGGGTGCGAATCCGCGCCGTCGTACCCACGCCATAAACCACGCGACCGAGGCGTAGGCGATGATGAATGAGACTACAAAGCCGATGGCTAGCAGTGTCCAGCCATGAGTATCGATGCTGGATGTTCCGATCGGGTTCGCGGCTCCATGACGGAGGGACTTCAGCAGATCGTAACAAGTTGCTACTACCATGGTGGGGATTGAGAGGAAAAAGGAAAATTCCAATGCCGAGGCGCGTGACATGCCTGCCAATTGCCCTGCTACGATGGTTGACATCGAACGGGAAGTACCGGGAAAAACGGCTGAAAGAATCTGGCAAGCTCCAATCCAGACGGCCTGAGTGAGGCTCATATCCTCCATTCTCCAGGTATGGATGCGGCTCTGAGGCGCTTCCGGTCCTGCTTTTTCCCATCTAGCGTTCATGGCATCCACCACCCACATCACGATTCCGCCGATGAAAAGTGAACTTCCAATGATGTAGAGGCTTTCGAGATGTTTGCCAATTACCTTGGTGAGCAGGAACGCGGGGACGGCTGTCACTACAAAGGCGACGAGAGTGAGACCCAAGGGGTGTGTTAGTACAGTGCGGTCTCCGTGCTCTCCTCCAGGAAAGGTGGAGAGAAATTTTGCGATCCTTGCGCGGAAGTAAACCGGTAGACATAGAATCGCTCCCAACTGGATGACGATGGTGTACATCTTCCAATAGCCGCTGGTAAGGCTGATGTTCAGCAGTGCTTCGGCAATGCGCAGGTGCGCCGTGGAACTGACCGGAAGGAACTCAGTCAGTCCTTCGATAATCCCCAGCAGCAGGGAAAGCAGGTATTCGTTCAAGCTTCCTCCATAAGGTAAGTGGAGTGAGTATCGCAGAAATTACGAGTGGGACTGCTTGTGAAGTTGGTTCGAGTAGCCGGACCTAGCTCGCGGCGCAGCGTTTTATTGTTGTTTGCAAACGCTTCCTTGTGGCACAGAATTTCCCCGGAGTTCTTCGATCTTGCTCTAAAGCCATGAAACTTACCTACGCAACCTCCGCCGCTCTCGGCACCGCCTGCTGCATGTCGAGTGGCATGACGGTTTCCATCAGCGAGGCGCCACCGTCCACGGCGAGGGTCTGGCCTGTAATCCAACTTGCTTCGTCCGAGCAAAGCAGTGCAACGGCATTCCCAATGTCCGCCGGTGTACCCAGGTGTCCCATCGGTATCCATCCCCCTTCATGCCAGTCCCGAATTTTCTGTTGGGCTTCTTTGGGTAGAGTATTTAAAACGCTATCCTCGATCCAGCCCGGACTAATGGCGTTCACCGTGATTCGCCGTCTTGCGAGAGCTACCGCGAAGTAGCGGCACAGCGACTCCATGGCGGCTTTCGCCGACCCCATAGCCACCCAGGGCTGCCAGCTCCCAAATCTGCCACCCGGAGCATAAGTGATGCCGATAATTCTGCCTCCGTCCCGCATCAACTGGCTCGCCTCCCGGGCCCCGACCAAGAAGGCCTTGGCCTGGGAATTGAGGGCGGTGTCCCATTGCTCGAGCGTGATGTTCATGGGCCCTGTATAGAAGCCGGGGAGATCAGGACGCGCGTTGTGGACAAAAATATCGAGTTTCCCAAACTCCGCTTTCACGCGCCCAAACATTCGGCCGACATCTTCATGACGACACACATCAGCCTGAACCAGAAAGCCATCGGATCCGCACTCGCGGACCTTTGACAAGGTGACTTTGGCCGCATCTTCATTCTGGTAGTAGTGGACCGCCACGCGGGCTCCCTTTCCAGCCAGCTTTATTGCGATGCCCCTGCCGATGCCCCGCGAGCTGCCAGTGACGAGCGCATATTTTCCTGCCGTCGACATAAACACCTCCCAGACCTACGGGCGCATATTAGAGCCGCTTCAGAGCGTCATGTCAATTGGAGAACCAACTAGGGGTTGTTGGCGAAATAGCCTGTGAGAACTTGCGATCTCTCGCAGGGTCACAACCCATGAATGTAGATGTGGAAAGATGAAAGTCTCAATCGACTGAATTGCCATAAGTGGGCACATTTTGCTGGATTAAAAAAACCAAGCGCCGGGCTCGCAATGCCCAGTCACTTTGCGGATATTGCGCCGTCACCTGCTGGGCCAGCGCTAATGCTCGGTTTTTGGATTCTTCTGATTTCTTGGCTTGCTCTTCGGTCTTGTAGATTTCAATCAAGGCTGAGCGTCGCCATGCCGCGTCGTAGAGGGCCTGGGGCGCTGCCGGGGACTGTGGGTGTTCCTTGGCATATTTCTCGTAAAGGTCCGCTTCCTTGTCGGGACACTTGGGAGAACCCTGCCAATCGCCACACAGTTTGTTATCGATAAGATGAAACGCAGCGAGATCGGCCCATTTCGTGCCGGGAAACTTCTTCATCACGAGCTTCATCCACTGCTCGTCCATGCCCTGGCGCAAGTAGGATTCCTTCTCACGCGACGAAGGACGCGTCGAGACGTCGGCTTTTTCTATCTGCCAACGAATATCACCTGCCCGGTACAATGCTTCTCCAGCGAGCTGAGAGGTTGGAAAAAAATCATAGATACGGTAGTAGAGGCGCATAGCATCTTGCGCTGCTCCCTTACGTCCATTTCGCTGGCTGGCTTGATCTTCGGAATCGGCTGCTTCGCCGAATAGAATCTTATCGCCATCAGCGGTGGAGGATCGCACCATTCCTTTGCCCAACAGCCACCCGGTAATGGTCTTTGCTGGAACATCTTCTTCATCCATAGCCTCGTCCCGCCGCGTGTCCCCGAGCATGGCCTCGACGTGCACCCAATCGCGACTCGTTTCCAGGATTATCAGTTCGCGTCCGCGCTCAACCGCACTGAGCTTTGCCGAATTCGTATCCGGCGACAAGTAAAGGCTCGCGGCGCGGACGAGAGTGGCATGCTCAGCCACAGCAAAAGCCGCGGCACTGTACAAAGCGATTAGGGAGCAAAGGATAATCCCACGATAATTGTTGATCACGCTCTTCCTCAAATGAATTTCCATGTAGCGAAGCGCATGCCTCGCACTGCGAAAACGGACTTGTTGAAGCATCTGTGCCTATTGTAATAGTTGTGCCGGCGGGGACAGTCTAACTCTAGGAACTTTGTGGGATTTCAGTCAGCGTGCGACGAAATTAGTAGCGGAATTCCCGGTGATCTTCTGTAGCAGTTTCGGCTCAATATTCCCACCGCTGATCACAGCCACATTCAACTTGGTGCTTGGTAACTGATCGCGATGAAACAGAAATGCCGCGACGGCCACGGCGCCGCTCGGTTCAGCGATAGTCTTCGGATCAAGGGCCAGCCTTCGGACGGACTCTCGAATCTCATCTTCTGTGACGGTGACAATATCGTCCACATACTTGCGAATGTGTTCAAAATTAATCGCACCTATGCTCTGGGTACGTAGCCCGTCGGCAATAGTGCGGGTGACTTTCTCAGCATCGAAGTGGACAAGTTTTCCAGATCGCAGAGTTGCTTGGGCGTCTCCCGCTAGTTCGGGCTCGACACCTAGTACCTTGGTACCGGGGCTACTCAGTTTGATTGCGCTCGCGATCCCGCTAATCATGCCGCCGCCACCGACCGGCACTAACACCATTTCCACCTCGGGCAGGTCCTCAAGAATTTCTAAACCAATCGTACCCTGGCCGGCTATGATCTTTTCATCGTTATAGGGGGGCACTATGACATAACCGTGAGTCTCCGCGAGTTCCTCCGCCTTGGCCTGACGCTCCGCGCTGCCCGGACCCACGATAACAATCTCGGCACCCAAGGAAGCCGTCGCTTGCCGCTTGATTGCCGGAGCGTTGTTCGGCATCACTATTATTGCTTTTACGCCCAGCGTCCTTGCCGCATAAGCAACGCCTTGCGCATGATTGCCGCTGGAGTAGGTGATTACTCCGCGGCCCCGCTCCTCTTCTGAAAGTGATGCGATCTTGTTGTAAGCTCCCCGAAGTTTGAAGGAACCGATAGGCTGCTGATTTTCCAATTTCAGAAACAGGCGACGCTCGTCTTGAGCCGCAACTGCTTGGGGAATGCTGGATTCAAGCAACTGCGTGCGTGCGGCTATCCCGCGAAGACGCCCTTGCGCCTGTTTAACGTCATCGAGCGTGACTATTAGAGTTCTCCAAGAATATCTGTGAAGTTTATATTTCCAGGATCACGGGCATGATCAGTGGTCTCTTTTGCGTTTGTTTTGAAATATAGCGCTTCAAATCGGAACGGATTTTTTCTTTGATCACGCCGTAATCGGCCTTCTCTTCGGCGCTGGATAGCTCGAGAGTTTGCAACACGATCTGGCGCGCTCCCGCCATAAAACCGTCTTCACCTGGGGCAAAGCCGCGAGTAACAATTTCCGGACTGGTACTTTCCACGCGGCCGGTTAACTTATTGATAGCGATGATAGGGAGAACAATCCCATCTTCGCTCAGGTGCCGGCGATCCTTGATAATCAAATCTTCAACCACGTCGGTGCGCGAGCCGGAATCGATACAAACTCGCCCAACGTTTACTCGTCCCGTTTTCCGCGCGCCCAGTTCATCAAACTCCAGAACATCCCCACTCTCGAGGAGAACCACTTTGCCGACTGACCCATGCATGGCAGCCGCCAACTCGGCGTGCAGCTTCAATTGTCGATATTCACCGTGGATTGGGATGAAATAGCGGGGCTTTACCAGATTGATAATCAGCTTTAGCTCTTCCTGGCTGGCGTGCCCGCTGACGTGTACGGGCGGGGAGGAGCCATCTTCGTAAATCACATGGGCTTCTCGCCTGAACAGGTGATCGATCATGCGGTAAATCGCTTTCTCATTTCCTGGGATGATGCGCGAAGAAAGCATCACCGTATCACCCTTCTCGATCTTGGCGTGCTTATGAGTATCCACAGCGGCGCGGGAAAGCGCCGACATCGGCTCACCTTGCGTCCCGCTGATCAGCACGCATACTTTTTCGGGTGCGAAATTCTTCATCTCTCCGGGATGAATCAACACACCGTCGGGAATCTCGATGTAGCCTAGATCCTCTGCGATCTCGGCCGAACTGTTCATGGAACGTCCAATAAATGCCACCTTGCGACCGTGCTGCCATGCCAATTCAATGGCCAACTTGATGCGGTGTATGGAGGACGAGAAACAGGAAATGAACAGTCGCCGTTGAGTACGCGCAAATACCTCATCGAACTTACGGCGCACAGCTCGCTCGCTCGGGGTGTAGCCCTTGCGCTCCACGTTCGTCGAATCTTGGAAGAGCGCCAGCACACCCTCTTTGCCGTATTCAGCAAATGAATGGAGATCAAAAAGCTTGTTATCTGTCGGGGTAGGGTCAACCTTAAAGTCACCTGTGTGCATGACGACCCCGAGAGGAGTGTGGATCGCCAGCGACACACAATCGACAAGACTATGGGTTACCTGAATCGGGTGAATGGCAAAGGGTCCAATGCGGAAGCGCTCCCCCGGCTTGATTTCGCGCAACTCGGCGTTGTCCAGAAGCCCGTGTTCTTCCAACTTGTCTTCCACATAGGCGAGCGTGAACTCCGTGCCCCACACCGGCACGTTCAGCTCGAACAGGATCCAAGGCAACGCTCCAATGTGATCTTCGTGTCCATGGGTCAATACAATTGCGCGCACCCGCTGCCGATTTTCAATCAGGTAGGAGATATCTGGAACAACTATATCTACGCCCAGGAGCTCCGCTTCGGGAAACATCAGGCCGGCGTCGATGACGATAATGTCGTCGCCCCAGCGCAAGGCCATGCAGTTCATACCGAACTCGCCAAGCCCGCCGAGGGGCACAACGTGAAGTTTTCCAGATGCCATTGGGTTCACTTGATGCTAGCACAGAGATGAGCCGCAGTCGGTGGACGTATCACCCTGAAAATGGAAATCGCAGACCCTCAGAGCAGAATGGAGGTTTCAAAAGCTGGTTGTCCAGGTCATTCTTTAGCTCGTTGGCTGGGGAGCTTCGTCACTCGTCCAAGGTTCTCTCGAATGGGAGCGTCGGCGGGGAGTTGATTGAAGCAGAGGCTCGGAGGCCGCCACGATACAAAGGACGTAAAAGAGAGCAGCGTTACCCGGAACATGTAAATTGAAATCCACGAAGCTGTGGACCAGTATTCCGGTACAGCCGAGCAATGCGGCCAGTGTCACCGCGCCGTTGATGTTGACTGCCCAATCGTGGAGTTTCTTAAGGCCGGTGCGCCATAGCACTACCAGGAACCACAGCATGGTTGCGAATCCGAGCGCACCCATTTCGACCAGCAACTGCAGGTAATCATTGTGGGCTTCATTGACGAAGAAATTCGTGTAAAAGCTGCGGAATTGTGGGTAAACGACGGGAAAAGCTCCTAGCCCCCAACCCAGCACTGGCTTTTGCATGAACATGTGCAGGCTATCTCGATCAATGGCCAGCCGCATTCCTCCCGACATCTCCGCTTTTGCCTCAGTTCGGATACTTGCCATGCGATTCGCCAGTTCGCCACCGCCAACCCAAGTGAGGAGCCCAAAGACGACCAGGAGAAAAATTCCGCCCACAATGACAGCTTTGGGACGTTTACGTCCAGTCATCACCACAGCGGCAAAGAATGTCATCTCAATCGCCAGGGCGGACATTCCGCCTCGCGAACTGGAAAGAAAAATTGTGCTTGCCATTACCGCAGCCGCAACTCCGGCGATGGTTCTCTTTACTCCATGGGCGTAGCGCGTGAAACAGAACACCAATGGAATAGGCGCCAGCATTTCCATGAGCCCGGCGAAGTGGTTGTGATTAACGTACGGACCATAAATCCAACCACCCAGATGAGCTTCGCGGAGCCAGTAGATTTTTCCATTCGGGGCAAGGCTTTGGATTAGCGCGAACAACGCCACCGAGGATCCGTAGATCGACAGAATCAGGGCGAGTTTCTTCGCCTGCGATGCTCTTCGCAGACATTGCACCGCAAGGAAACAAAGCATTCCGTACGCGAAGTACAACAGTGCCTTGGAGGAAGTTTCATATTTATAGGCGCTTCGACCCGTGGCTAGCTGGACAAGAATCAAGCTCGCGAAAACGAACATCGGCAAGAATAGCGGATTTCGCGTGACTCTGAGCGCACTCGATCTGATCTGCTGAATCATCCAAACAAGGAAGAGCAGCGATGCGCCGAATTCCAGAATGAAGATTGACCAGGGCTCAACAGCTCCAAAGGCCAAAGGACCGAAAAGAAGAAGGCCAATGATTCCGTAGAAAACAACGGAGTCGACGCGAGAGGGTTTAAAAGTCCTTCGCGATACTAATGTCGGTTCCGCAGCTACAAGAATCGGAGATGTCACGAACAGCTCTTGTTATCGACGATTTTTGAACGCCATTTCACGATCTACTTTGAACCAGACTGCTTCTGAACAAGTTGGAAGTCATCGATCCAAAGCTTACCGCGGATGGGGCTGCCAGCAGGGACGCGCGCCACCCGCAGCACGAGCAATTTTGTTTCGGGTCCAGTCGTAAAATCTGCATTCACCGGTTTCCAGAACTCCGCGTCTTTCAGATCGTCACTCTCGAAATAGGTTTTCGTTGAATACACGTCGTGAATGGCGAAGCGCGGGCCGCCCGCGCCCTCGATCTCCCCGGCTTTAAAATAGCCTGAAAACTCGTATTCCGTATTGGGCTGAACCGCGATGAATTGATAGATTCCCGCATCAGTCACTCCCGGACCGTCAAAGGTAATAGAAAGCGATCTGTACCCTCCATGAAAGGCGCTGGGATCAAGAGCTAGCGAAACACCGGGTTGCTTGAGGTACTGCCAATCGAACCCACCATTCAGGATGTCAAGGCCGAAGGTGCCGTTCACAATGAGATTATTGGGGGACGCCAGATAAGACGATAGTCCCAGAATTCCCGATGCTTGTTGCCAGACCAAACGTGCCTGCTCCGCCTCGCCTTGTAGGACGAGGTACTTGACGTAGCGGAAAAGGTAAACTGGTTCGAAGCGCTGGGTTGATTTCATTAGGGCCGACCATACTTTCGCCGCTCCTACAGTCTCCTTCCTGTCAATCAGAAGATCAAGGAATGCGAGGTATGCCTCGACCCGCGGTGGGACCACTTTCCGAAGAAGCGCATCTACATCGGGATTAGCCCTCCAGCAGAGCTGCAACGCGGCGTACGGGAGATACGGATCGTTCTGCAGCACCACACGGAACTCTCGAAGCGCGCTCTCTGTGTCACCTTGCACAAGGTAAAAATTGGCCGCCTCCCATGCGACCCCCGGCGTTACTGGATCGGCCCGAATGGCGTGTTCGACGGCATCTTTCTCCTCATTTGTGTAGCTCATCAAGCGAAGTACCGCCGAAAGATCAAACCAGTAGCGGGCGACATATGGATTGAGTTGTACGGAGAGCCTGTATTGCTCAAGGGCGGCTGAAGGATTCCGTGCTATCAGTTCGAGATACCGCCCCAGTTCGTGACGATATTCGGCATTGCCAGCCTCAAGCTTGGCGGCGATTTGCAGACTGCTCAACTGGGCACGGCTTGCGAGATGGGCCGCCACATACTCTCGAGTCACAAGAGTCATGTACGTGCTGGTGATTAGAAGAGAAAGCGTAATTAGCCAAAATCTTTGGTTACGCGAGCCGAGGACGACTTTCATTGTTATGTTGCCACTATCGTAGAGACAGAACCTTGACTTCAAGCATTTGTAGAAGAGGCTTTTGGCTCGTCGCTATCATCCAATTCCTCTTCCTGGTAGTACTTGCTACCGTACTTTCCTTGATATTCGTAATAGTAGTAGTAGTCAGGAGAGCTCAAATCGACGGCATTGAGTAGCACTCCCGCCACCTTCGCATTAACCTGCATCAAAATGTCGCGCGAACGCCGCAGCGCTCCTTTGGTAGTTTGACCGGAGCGGATGACGAGCACAACGGCGTCAGCTTTGGTTGAGAGCACGACGGCATCTGTGACCGACAAGGTAGGCGGCGTGTCGATAATGATGTGGTCGTATTGATCCCGAAGTTGCGCTAGTAGGTCTCGCATGTCGGACGACGCGAGGAGTTCTGCCGGGTTTGGAGGGGGCGTCCCGGCAGGCAGCACGAACAAATTTGGAAGTAGCGGCGACCGGGTGATAGCTTGCTGCAAAGTTGCGCTACCGGTCAGTATGTTGCTCAGACCACTGCGTGGACCCATGCCGAGAGCCTTATGGACGCCAGGTCGCCGCAAATCTGCATCAATCAAGAGAACTTTCACACCTTTTTGTGCGAGTACGATCGAACAGTTAATACTGGTCGTAGTCTTTCCCTCTTGTGGCAGCGCGCTAGTAATGAGAATAATTTTTGGCGGTGCTCCCAGCGAGGAGAGCAAAAGGGAAGTTCGCAGTGCCCGGTACGACTCCGCCATTTGGGACTGTGGTCGCGATTTCGTAACCAACTCGACCGATTCTTTCGAGGACGCAACGATCAGCCGGTTTTCGTTCTTGCCTTCTACGCCAGTCCTAGAGCCTTGAGGGATCATGCCAAGTGAAGGGAGTGATGAAATGATTTGGGCCTGCTCTGGTGTCCTCACCGTGTTATCGAGGTTCTCCAGCAAGAACGCCAGTCCGATTCCAGAGGTCAGTCCAAGGAGCAGCCCAAACGCGAGGTTTCGAGGGATATTTGGCTCGGATGGAGCCATAGGGACGCGAGCGGCGTTCACGATTTTTACGTTGCTTGAGTGCAAGCCTGCGGTAACACCAGCTTCTTTCAGTTTCTCAAGAAGTCCTTCATAAAGCTGACGATTAGTTTCTACATCACGTTTCAGAAGGCTGTATTCGATAGCGCTTTCATTTAGCTTGTTGGCTTGCTGCTTCTGCTTCTCCAGGGCATCCCGCAGCAAACCCTCCCGGTGCAGACTTGCCA
The DNA here is from genome assembly GCA_003225075.1 of Acidobacteriota bacterium. Taxonomy (GTDB): domain Bacteria; phylum Acidobacteriota; class Terriglobia; order Terriglobales; family Acidobacteriaceae; genus Gp1-AA124. The sequence continues at coordinate 17,658 of QIAP01000048.1, forward strand.
TATACTGGCCGCGCACCCGGCCGCTCATTTTTTTCATCTCGCCTTGAATTTGAATATCAATTTCTTTGAGCTGGTTGTTAAGCTGAGCCACTTTCGGATAGGATGCCCCGAATTGAGTACTCAGTTCCGCGACGAGGATCTTAAGGTCGGCCTGCTTGCCTCTAAGGCTGTCCAGCAGAGGAGATCCGGAGTTCGGATTATTTCCGCTATTGGAATCGCCACCGACCGGGGCAGAAGCAACTACATCGGGATCGCCCGATTGAATCAGCCGGTACACCGATTCCTTTTCCATGCGTCCGGACTCAGCCGCTGTAAGTTCCTTGTTTAATTCGTCAAGTTTGGCGGTCGTAATATTTTGCTTTTCGTCAATCCCAAGAATCTCATGCTGTTTCTGGTACTTCACTAATTTTTCCTGGGAGGTCTCGACCTTCATCTGGAGATCGACAAGCTGTTTTGAAAGCCAGTCGGCAGCTTGCATGGTCGATTCAAATTTCGTCTTAAAGTTCTGCTCGACGTAGGTAGTTGCCAGAGTATTTACGACTGTGGCGGCGAGTTCCTTATTTGGACTGCGGTAATGGAGCTCGATGATCCGCGAATTGGGTACGAGCGACACTCGCAGGCTTCCTTTAACCGCACTAAGTAACGCGGAGGTTCTCGTTGAATCTGTCTGCAGGGGATCCGGGGCGAGGTTCAAGGAAGACGCGCTGTCGGGTTTTCCGCCAAACTCGGTCCGCTTGTCTAAATTCAATTGTTTAATTACTTGTAGTGCCAGCAGATCGCTCTGCAGAATCTTTACTTCAGTGTCGAGATCGGCGGGATCGTAGTAATCGATGCTCATTGAGCCGGAGTCCTTGAAATTGACCAACCCGGGATCGGCTTTATTAACCGCGATGCTGCCTGATGCTTCGTAGACGGGAGTCATTTTCAGACTGGAGATCGCAACCATGATGAAGATCCCAGCAAGGCAAAAGAGGATTGTCCACTTGCGCTTTATCAATACCCGCAAATACTCGCGCAGCACAGAATCCTGGGCCGGTGCGTTTGGGTAAATACCGGTGAGCAACTGGCGGCTAAATTCGACTGGATACGGCGCTTGTACCTCGCGAATCATCTGACCGTTCGTATGTACCAAAGGTCCTGAATCCATTCCCACTCCTGCACAACAATCTTGCGTGCGATTCCGCCCTAGTAAAGCGCTCCAGCATGCCCACAATGACCAAAGTCGGCGTCGAGGATGCTCACTCGCACTAAGAAAATTTATTCGTTATGAATGTTTGCCGCATTCTAGCACTGCACATAAAGCAATTTGTGATGATTTCCACAATAAATGCGGGGCGTTACCAAGCTACTTAACATCGTCGCAATAGTTATCTCGCTATACTACGCAGCATTGGTAAGAATTCAGAAAGTTGATGCCACGATTTTGTTTTCCCGATCGATGCGAAACTCAGTCATGATTGGATTGGAAATGCAGTGCATAGTTTGCAATATGACTTTCACAATCTCGAGGTTAGCTAGATGAACTGGTCGGAGCAGGTTGTTCTTGTCACCGGAGGTACGGGTTCATTCGGCAAGAAATTTGTCGAGATCATGCTGCGGGACTATCACCCCAAGAAACTTGTCATCTTCAGTCGCGATGAATTGAAGCAGCACGACATGCGGGCGTCCGGTTTCAACCATCCGAGCCTGCGCTATTTCATCGGCGATGTTCGGGACCAATCGAGGCTGGAGCGTGCCTTCGCGGGCGTAACGGTGGTGATTCACGCAGCTGCCCTCAAGCAGGTCCCGGCCTGTGAATACAATCCCTTCGAAGCGATCCAAACCAACATCATGGGCGGTCGCAACGTGATCGACGCCGCGATCAATCAAGGCGTACGGCGGATCTTTGCCCTTAGCACGGACAAGGCGGTAAATCCGATCAATCTTTATGGTGCGACCAAACTCTGCGCTGAAAAGATGTTCGTACAAGCCAACGCGTATGCCGGTGCGCAAGACACCCGTTTCAGTTGTGCGCGCTACGGGAACGTTGTCGGTAGCAGAGGCAGTGTTATTCCTGTTTTTCTGGAGCAACGCAAAAAAGGCAAAATCACTATCACGGACCCACGGATGACTCGATTTTGGATTACCCTCGATCACGGCGTGAAGTTCGTGATCCATTGCATCGAGAACATGCACGGCGGAGAGATCTTTGTTCCTAAGATTCCCAGCATGACGCTTTTGGAAATGGCGAAGAGTGTTGCCCCAAGTTGCGAGGTTGATTACATCGGCATACGTGCTGGAGAAAAGCTGCACGAGGTTCTTCTTTCCGAAGACGAAGCACGGAACGCACTAGAAGTGGACGAGATGTACATAATCCAGCCTTCCCACCCATGGTGGAAACGAGAGAACTGGGTAGACGCAACTCCGCTGCCTGAAGGCTTTCGCTATACCAGTGACACTAATTCGCGTTGGCTTAGCGGAGACGAATTGCAAGACCTCATTGCGCCTGATATGCGGGTGCTGGCACATACGGGAAGGCAGCGCCAAGCCGCGGTTGTGTAGAGAAATTCAAAATGAGCGTGACGCCAGTCAGCAGCGAAATACTCGCCATCAACGGCGGATCTCCCGTTCGCAAGACGCTGCTTCCTTATGGTCGGCAAACACTGGACGATGACGATATTCACGCGATCGTGAACGTGTTGCGATCGGGCTGGCTGACTACCGGGCCGAAAGTCGAGGAATTCGAAGAAGCGTTTGCCGCACGGGTAGGGGCCAAGTACGCAGTGAGTTTCAGTTCAGGTACGGCGGCACTACATGGCGCCGCGTTCGCGGCTGGGCTTAAGGCCGGAGATGAAGCCATCACAACGCCCATGACCTTCTGCGCCACGGCCAATTGCGCGTTGTACCAGGGAGCAAGACCTGTATTCGCCGATGTTTGTCGCGATACGCTGAATCTTGACCCTGAGCAAGCGATTACTAAGATTACGTCCAAAACCCGAGCAATCCTTCCCGTCGACTATGCCGGCCATCCTGCCGATCTTGACGCAATTCTTCAAATCGCTGAACGCAACGGGTTAATTGTCATTGAAGACGCTTGCCACGCGCTCGGCGCGGAATACCGGGGCAGGTTGGTGGGCAGCATCGCGCATATGACCGTCTTCAGCTTTCACCCGGTTAAACATCTGACCACCGGTGAAGGTGGAATGGTGACCACCGAGCGGCCCGATCTTGCCAAAACTCTACGTCGATTCCGCAATCATGGAATTGACAGTGATGCGCGCCAGCGGCAAACGGCCGGACAATGGCATTACGAAATGGTTCTGCTTGGTTTCAACTATCGTCTGACCGATATCGGTTGCGCTTTAGGTCTGAGCCAGATGGAAAAGCTTGAATCAAATCTGTCCCGTCGTCGTGAGGTTGCAGACCGCTACACTGAAGCTTTCCGGTATATTCCTGGCGTAGTGCCTCCGAGCGTTCGATCCGATGTCCTTCCAGCTTGGCATCTTTATCCTATTCGTCTCGATCTAGCACACCTTTGCGCGGATCGAGGGCAAGTGTTTCGCGCGCTGAGGGCGGAAAACATCGGTGTAAATGTCCACTACATTCCCGTGCATCAGCATCCGTTCTATCGCGAACGCTTCGGATACAAGGGCGGGGAGTATCCCGTGGCAGAGGACGCATATCAACACCTCATTAGTTTGCCTATGTTCCACGGTATCAGCGACGAGGATTTAGCCGACGTAATCCATGCTGTCATCAAGACAGTTGGACATTTCGCGAAGTGAACGAGCAACACCAGAGGTTGTTCAATGGTAAAAGCACTTCCGGAAACCGCCCAGATACGCGAATGGACGAGCGACTTCGGTCGCGAGTACACCGACCGCAACACGTTTACGCCTCTTGAACTGGACGGTCTCTACCAGCGGAACTATGGGGTTACGAGGACAGAGTTGAATCGGCGCTTTCTAGAAGGTGTTCCCAAAGATGCGCAGATCCTCGAAATAGGATGCAACATGGGAAACCAACTGTTGCTATTGCAGGAGATGGGATTCACTAACCTGCAAGCCATTGAAATTCAGAGCTATGCTTTGGAGCGGGCCAAGAACCGTCTCCCTAACGCTAATTTCAAGCGGGCGTCTGCGCTGGCGCTTCCTTATGCAGATAGGCGTTTCGATTTAGTATTCACGTCCGGAGTGTTAATCCACATTGGGCCCCCTGACCTGCCGGTTGTTCTTGATGAGATTCATCGCTGCGCAAAACGTTGGATTTGGGGATTGGAATACTATTCGCCCGGCATGACTGAAGTGCCTTATCGCGGTCACCATGATTTGTTGTGGAAGGCGGATTATTCCAGTCTTTACCTCCAACGGTTTGCAGATCTAGAACTGGCCTGCGAACGCCGGCTACCTTATCTCGAGAACGAAAACGTCGATACGATGTTCCTTTTGCTGCGTAAGGCTAGCGGGACAGAAACCATTCTTGGAGCTCGCCAAGGAGAAGGGTGAGAGTAGTCGCGATCATTCAGGCGCGCATGGGGAGTACTCGTTTGCCCGGCAAGGTGCTGGCTGATTTGGGCGGCGCCACCGTCTTGGCGCGGGTAGTGAATCGTACCCGCGGTGCCACAACGGTGGACGAAGTTGAAGTCGCGACCTCGATCCAGACTGCCGATGACGCAATCGTAAAGGAATGCATGCGTCTTTCTGTGGGCTGTTTTCGAGGTGATGAGACTGATGTTCTTGATCGGTACTATCGCGCTGCGCAGAATTGCGGAGCCGAAGCAATTGTGCGCATCACGGCAGATTGCCCTTTGATCGAGCCTGAGTTGATTGACAAGACTGTCAATGCTTTCCTCGACCATCAGTCCGACTACGCCACCAACTCTCTTATTGTGACTTACCCGCGTGGTTTGGATGTCGAGGTGTTCACTTGGGCGGCATTGGTACGCGCCTGGCATGAGGCAAAGGAATTTTATCAGCGAGTGCACGTCACGCCGTATATTTACCAGAATCCACAACTCTTTCGACTGTTTTCTTTGACAAGTGAATCGGACGACAGCCAGTATCGGTGGACTCTAGACACAGCCGAGGACCTAGAGATAATCCGCGCGATTTATGTGCACTTCGGCAATCGCGTTGACTTTCACTGGCGCGACGTAACGGCACTGATGGACCGTGAGCCAGATTTGGCGGAGCTCAACGCGCACATACGGCAGAAAACACTGCACGAAGGATAACAACAGATGCCCATCGTACGATTAACCAACTATGTCGAGGCCTACAGGGTTAGGGCGCTATCACCAGATATTCATCGAATGGCGGGACGAGATGACAAAAACGCTCTAACGGAATTCGTGAATTCTCGAATCTTGGAAGGAATGAAGTTCGGCCTGGGTGACGTTTTGGTGGACATCGGGTGTGGTGACGGGTGTCTCCTGCGAATGGCGGCTGGAAAGGTTTCCCGCCGGATTGGCGTCATACCGACGAGGGAGGAGAAAGAAAGACTTGAGACGATTCTTCCGGACGTCACTTTTCTAACCGCGCTGGTACAAAAACTACCGTTAGAATCTGAATCTGTTTCGCATATCGTTTGCAACAGTGTTTTGTTGTTGCTGGATTCCGAAAGTGATGTGACAGCTGCGTTGCAAGAGATGGCCCGGGTTGCACGTAGGCATGCCAAGATTTGGATCGGAGAAATCCCTGATGCGGACGAATACGAAGAACTTCATATGTACCGCGGAACCTCCGAATGGGATTTGCTCAGGCACCTGCGGAAAAACGCAGGATGGAGACCCGCTCTTGGCATGGGACGAAGGCTGGTGAGGGGTTTTCTAGGTCGAGAAAGCCTAGTCTTGAATTCTGCTCGGATGTTTCACGCCACCCCTGAGCGGCTGATTCGAATGGCTACGCAATGCGGCCTGAAGCTAGAGACTTACTTTAGACATCAAGAGTTGGACTTGCGAGGTGACATCGTAGACTCGGCTCACCGATTCGATTACGTCTTCCGCAAGTGAGGGAATAAAAGCCTCGTGTTTGTTGCTGCAATTGAGTGTCTGAGTATGGTCATAATTCGGTCGTGGCCTCGAATGCAAGCGCAGGGTCTGATAATCCGTGCTGATGCCAGCGCCGAAATTGGCGTGGGACATGTTATGCGTTGCCTGGCTCTTGCTCAGGCTTGGCAAAACGCGGGTGGACGTGTGACGTTTGCCTTGCATGAGTCTCCCCAATCTTTGGGTGAGCGCCTGTGCAATGAAAGTTGCGAAGTAGTTCGACTGGGCGCCCATCCAGGTTCGGTGCTGGATGCCGATCAGACCATTGCGCTAGCTCACCGCTGTGCATCCCAGACCTTGGTCCTCGATGGAAGCCGGTTCGATGCCGACTACCAGAAACGGATAAAGAAAGCTGGGTTAAGGCTCTTGTTATTGGATGACTATGCTACGGCCGCGCACTACTACGCTGATTGGGTCTGGAATGCCGATCTGCCGATTCGCGACGAGATGTACTCTGGCCGCGAACCATGGACGCAGCTAATGCTTGGGCCTAAGTACGCCCTCCTGGGCGACGAGTTTCTGCATAGTCACCCGGAAGAACGGATTGTGCCCGAAGTCGCATCGCGGCTGCTCATCACAATGGGGGGTAGCGATCCCCAAAACATGACAGTCACCGCTATGCATGGTTTGCGGCACTTGAAGAAATCGACTTTACAGGTACGTGTTGTAATCGGATCCGCTAATCCCAAGCTAGATTTAGTCACGCAGGAGGTTAAGGAAAATATCCAAGAAGTGGAGATATTATGCGATGTCAAGGATATGGCTGCACAGATGGCATGGGCGGATATAGCTATTGCAGCCGTGGGCGTTACCCTTTGGGAATTGCTTTACATGGGGCCGGCAATCGTTTGTTGGCCACGCTACCCGGCCGACGTTGAAACAGTTTCAAGGTTATGCAAAATGGGCGCAGCCTTGTCGTTGGAACCCGACGCCTCCGCCGTCGCCGTCACCTCCGCCGTCGCTGGTCTCATGTCGAATGCAGGTCGCAGGCAGCGTATGTGCGCGGAGGGGCGGAGAATTGTTGATGGGCTTGGGGCAAAGAGGGTAGTTCAGGCCCTGTGCGCCGGATCCTCCTGCGAAGAAGAAAGCTCCCGCGAGATGCGAGTGTAATGAAAGTTGCCATTTCACAGCCTACGTATCTGCCGTGGCTCGGCTACTTCGACCTTATCGACCAAGTGGACACGTTCGTACTTTTGGACACGGTGCAGTTCGAAAAGCAGTCCTGGCAGCAGCGCAACCGTATCAAGACACCCATGGGGTTGCAGTGGCTCACCGTGCCTGTAAGTTTTCGCGGCCACTTTGGGCAAAAGATCCAGGATGTTGAGATTCGCGAACCAGAGTTCCGCCGCAACCACCTGCGTGCAGTGGCACTGAACTACAGCCGCGCGCCCTTCTTCAACAATTACTTTCCGAGACTATCCGCGATTCTCGAGGAATGTAGCGCGGGACGCCTGGTGGATTTGAATGTGCACCTATTGAAGTGGTTGCTGCAAGAGCTCGGAGTTGGTACGCCTCTGGTCCTGGCATCCTCCTTAGGGCTAGAAGGGAAAAGAACAGAGTTGCTCGCCAAAATTTGCCAGGAGTTGAACGCGAGACAGTACCTCTCTCCCATCGGTTCGGCAGGGTATCTTCTAGAAGAGATGGATGTTCTTACAGATCGCGGTCTGCACCTGCTTTTCCAGAACTACACACACCCAGAATACAGACAGTCATTCCCGCCTTTTGTTGCCTACGCCTGTGTTCTGGATCTCATCTTTAATGAAGGTGACCGTTCGATGGAGATAATCCGGAGCGGCCGCGGGATGCCCTTTTTGCTGCAAGACGTTGCGGCTAAAGTTCCCGAGGCGAAGGAGGCGTGATCGCGCCAGCTATTCAGATCGGCCGACGACGGATAGCAGAGGGGCAATCCGTGTATGTGATTGCCGAGCTCTCTGCTAACCATCATCAGGATTTCGAGCAGGCTGTGCGTATCGTGCGTGCTGCCAAAGAAGCAGGCGCAGACGCGGTAAAGCTACAAACCTACACGCCGGATACGATTACGATCCGTTCCGAACTGGAATGTTTCCGAATCGCAGGCGGAACTATATGGGACGGCCGCACGCTCCACGACCTTTACAGCGAGGCCCACACCCCGTGGGAGTGGCAGCCGAAGCTGAAGGCAATTGCAAATCAATTGGGACTCGATCTATTCTCCAGCGCCTTTGACCCGTCTGCCGTGGATTTTCTGGAGCAGATGGAGGTGCCCGCACATAAGATCGCGTCCCCGGAACTAGTTGACATTCCGCTGATAGAGAAGATGGCGGGAACAGGAAAGCCACTAATTCTTTCCACGGGTATGGCTACATTGGCAGAGATTGAAGAAGCAATTGAAGCGGCACGCGCAGCGGGAGGAACCCAGATCGCGTTGCTGCGCTGTACGAGCGCTTACCCGGCGCCTGCAGAGGAGATGAACCTTCGTGCGATCCCCGACTTGATCCGCCGTTTTGGGTTGCCTGTCGGCCTCTCAGATCACACTTTGGGCATTGCCGTACCAGTTGCCGCGGTATCTTTAGGTGCGTGTCTCATTGAAAAACACTTGACCCTTGCTCGTGCCGATGGCGGCCCAGACAGCGCCTTTTCACTCGAACCTCATGAGTTCAGAGAGATGGTAACTGCGATAAGGATTGCGCAGAAGGCTCTTGGAAATGTTCAGTTTAGAGTCACTCGTCAGGAGGAGAGCACGGTTAGGTACCGGCGATCGCTCTTTGTCGTCGACGAGGTGAAAGAAGGCCAGTTATTCACAGTCGACAACGTTCGATCCATTCGACCTGCCCAAGGCCTGCATCCCCGTTATCTCCCCTTTGTTCTCGGCCGGCGAGCGACACGCAAACTGGAAAAAGGTACGCCGCTTGCCTGGAACATGGTGGAAGGCGCCGCATCCCGTGCAAGAGCTTCGGGAGAGTGATTCCTGCCGCTAGGGAATCCCTGTTCCCTACGTTCGGTAATGGTCGGTGCTCAAATCGATCCCTGCACCCCCCTCTCTACTTCCCAAATCTCAATTCAACGCCCGAACAATTCCGCGGAAGTGATCTCCGTGCAATCGTAATAACGTCGCGAAAATCGCATCACTTTTCTCACCTCGCCTCAGGTGCTCAACGGTTTGTATGTCGCCGACTCTAGCGGGTCCAAGAGAACCACATCTGGCAATCTCTTGTCTCAATCGAATCGTGTAATTTGGAGGCGGGCGATTAATCGGAGAACCGTGAAAGTCTTATTGCTCAATCCCGAAGACACACCTTATTCGGGAGAATGGCAAGAACATCTATGGGATCTCATCGTCGACCTGGGCTGGGCTGGCCCCGACTGTCATCGTCGCTGGGGGCAGCAACTGGGAACTCAGGTCATTAGTCTTTACGATTTTCAGGAACCCATCGAGGTATTCCGCAAAGTTAACGAAATCATCGATGTGGGCCGGAATCAGCTCCTCGACTCACAAGGAATCGACTGGTGGGAGCTCATCGCAGCCGTTCAATATGAGAAATTACAGTTTCTTTGTCTCCTTAATCGGTTGAAGGAATATTTGGGAACTTCCGCCGATCTGACAGCAAGCCGCCCGCCTACTAATTTGTTCGAGCAAGTCTGGGATCGGAGAATTCCCTGTTTTCACTCTCGGCCGAGTCGCAGGATGAACTGGGAGGGTCGGGCCGGACGCGTCTGGAATCTAACTCCCGCTCAGATTGTTGAGGTCGCATTTGACAAGTGGGACGCCGACTACAAACTCCGCCGATACGCCAACTTGCAACTGCGGTTGCGTAATAATGATCCACTGGTTTTGTTGCCCTCTCCTTATGTGAATGTCTCACGTGTGGTTCTGGCTTACGCAAGTCTACTGCCGGAGAGAAAGTTTTTGCTGGTGTCAACACGCCATAGTGGGAAGTGGAAGTCGGGACACCCAAATGTCCTACGAACGTCATTGGCCGCCTACGCGCGATCCTCACGGAGATCTCGGCGCGAGGCGGAATCTCTCGTCAAAGGGTGGGATGAGTTGAAAAGAGTTCTTTTGACGGGATTGCCCGAACTACGATGGGCCACCCAAGCAGGATATTTCAACGACTTTGCCGAAAGATTAGCCGCCGGAGTATGCGCGCGTGACGCTTGGTGGAACCTACTTAGGAATGAACCAATCGAAAGCGTGCTCTGCGGTGACGACCTCAATATCTACACGCGCATTCCGCTGATTTTGGCTAAACAGATGGGTTTACGCTCTATTTACTGTGCGCATGGAGCATTGGACGCGACCCTTCTATTCAAGCAGCGGTATGCCGATATCTACCTGGCAAAAGGTGAGATGGAAGCGGATTACATGGCTAGGATCTGCCGAGTCCCGCAGGAACGAATCGAGATCGGAGCACCCAACGCTCGAGCCAATCATGGGGGTCGCAAAGAATTCTCGTGCGCTAGCCGCTCAATTGTTTTCTTCTCTCAACCTTACGAGGTATACAAGGGCCGTCCGGAAGAGGCTTATCGGGAAATTTTGCCGCGCTTGTGCAATATCGCGCGTACCCATGATTGTAAGGTAATCGTAAAGTTGCATCCGTTCGAGAGCCGGCGCGAGCGGAAGAGGCTGATTGAGAGGGTCTTACCGCCATCAAAACGATCGCTCATTGAAATATCCGCTTGTCGCTTCGCTTCAGAGCTGTTTGATAAAGCCTGGTTTGGTATAAGCGTGAGTTCGAGCGTTGCTCTTGAGTGCGCTCAGCAAGGGATTCCCTTTTTCAACTGTGGATGGCTAGAGCCAAAAGACACCGGCTATGTCCAGCAATTTACGAAGTTCGGCGCGGGCCAGCTTCTGACATGCCCTGAAGAAATCGATAGCATTCCTAAGTTGATAAGAGAAACTAATTTGCGAGATCCGTCTTCCCTACTTTGTGAAACGATCAATTCCAAGAGCTTGGAACGATTCATGTTTGGCGATCTTCCTAGCGAGGTGCAAAAAGCCGTCCCCACTTTCGCATCGAAGGTGGCCGGCCGTCTTCTAAGACGGGTTTTCTATCCCTCATTATCCAAGGCCGGGTACCTATTCACGCGTGCGAACCGGTTTCAAAGCCTGGCCGTTATCACTTATCACGGCGTGCTTCCATCCTCTTATCAAGAAGAAGATAGGTTTATTGACGGTGGCATGGTGCGCACGGATGCGTTTCGCCGGCAGCTCCGATGGCTCAAATCTCATTATTGCGTGATCGATCCCGAGGCTTGTCATCGATGGCTCATGGGACGGGGCGATCTGCCTTCTCGAGCCGTGCTGCTGACGTGTGACGACGGCCTGCTTAGCACGGCGACAGAGATGTTGCCGGTTCTGCACGAGGAGCAGGTTAAGTGCTTATTCTTTGTGACTGGCAGCTCACTTTGCGAGCATCCCGTGAGGCCATGGTATTTGCAGTTATATCTCCTGCTCCTCTGCGCACCGAGGGGCAGGACCGTTGTCCAGGTCGACTCATTGCGTCTGCATTTCAATCTTGGTAGCCGGCAGGAGCGGTGCGCAGTTTGGTGGCGGCTAGTAAAAGAGCTCTCAAAATACCCTGCCGATAAACGGCAAATGATTGTGAACCAGTTCCTGGATGTTCTTCGGTTGCCGCGAGAATGGGACTTGTCATATCGCCAAGAGCCGTCGCTGCGCGAGCGCTATACGACACTTTCTCGTTCCAACTTGCAGCAACTTGTGGACGCTGGAATGGCGATAGGTAACCACACGCTGTCACATCCGCTATTGTCACAGTCTTCCGATGAAGTCTCCTGGAAGGAGATTGCAGGGACACAGGCTGAGCTCCAATCTGTGATTGGCACACCTGTATGGGCGCTTGCCTATCCATTTGGCGATCGAGGATCGATCACTCCCCGCGAAATCAGTCTAGCTGAACAAGCTGGTTATGATTGCGCATTTCTAAATTTTGGAGGGTGCGTTCATCGTCAGTCCTTAAAACAGCGTTTTGCGCTGCCTCGACTGCACATCTCAGCCCGCATGGGAATCGCAGAAATCGAAGCCTTGGTTTCCGGGCTCGACTGGTCCCTGCGCGAACAATTTGCCAGGTATCGCTTTGCTGCCGCCAGTTAGCAGTTTCTTAATGGGGTGGGATCAAGACTTCAAAGCAAGCGCGGAGGGGATCGTGGATACGGTTCGTGCTGTGGTACAGGGATTGACGAACAATTATCGACGTGTACGGTACTTAGCATCCGTGGCTCGTAGTCGATGGTTCACCGACCCCGAAGATACCTTCGAACAAATCAGCCTCAGCCGCGCGTGGGACTACGAGTCTGAACTGGAACGCCAGAGGCACAGAAGAGTGCTAGAAGAGGTGGCGTGTTTACGGGGCACCGCGAACTGGGGTAACGCTTTAGAGCTCGGTTGTCATGACGGCGTTTTCACGCTGGATTTGGCTTCACGGTGCACGCACGTAATGGCTTGCGACATTTCATCCGACGCCTGTGCCCGCGCTCGATTGCGATGCTCCGCTTTGTCTCAAGTGGAAGTGGCGAGGCTAAACGTAGAGATCGATACATTTCATGGTAAGTATGACCTCATATTTGCGATGGACATTCTTAATTACATTTATGGCCGGGACCGAATGCTAGGACTCTGCTCGAAAATCAGCGCAGCTCTCGAGCGGGATGGATTGTTAGTAATCACTGAATGTCGTCTTGCTCACTACATACAGGACGGCTGGTTTCGTTCTTGGGTGCCGGCGGGGGGTGACATTATCGTGGATCTCTTCGCGTCTCAGCCCGCTCTTCGGTTAGTGCACCGTGAGTTTCATCCTGATGCCGGGCAGGATGTGGGTCCTCATTACATGGCTCATGTAATCGCTATGTATGAAAAGAACGAGGAAGGGGGGACCATTGGACGTTGAGAGTGCTTTGGAAATAGCCGGACAACCTGGCAACCTGGAGCCCAGCGCTGTTCAACGTCTCGAATTCAGGCGCAATTTCCGGGAGATTACGAAACACTCCGCTGTTTTCTTCTCAGGAACGATCTTCACTTTATTGGCCGGTTATTTCGTCAAGATTTACGTCGCCAGAGTACTGGGCCCACAACGGTTGGGTTTGTATGCGCTCGGCATGACCGTAGTCAGTTTTGTCCAACTGTTTGGACTCATGGGATTACCTGGAACCGCGGCTCGATATGTTGCCGTCTATAACCGCACTGGAAACATGGACGGGCTGCGCGCTTTGTTGTCGCGAAGCACCACGCTGATCCTATGCCTTAACGCGGTTCTTGGGGGAGCGATGGTGCTCAGCCGACACTGGGTGGCAGATCACATTTATCATGCACCAGAACTCGCCCGCTATATGACGCTATTTGCGTTACTCATGTTCTTGGGCGCTCTGCAGGTGTTCTATTCCCACGTAATTGCTGGGTTCAAGGATATTGCCAAACGAACGCTGATAACAAATTTCATTGGAACTCCATTTGTTCTCTTACTCACGGTTTTGCTATTGGCGCTCGGTATGGGGCTTCGTGGTTACATCGTGGCGCAGATCGTCAACGCAATTGTCATAGTTTTGCTCCTGGCTCGTTTGACCTGGAGACTTACGCCCACGCCTGCCCACTTCTCCCTGGCACCACTGGCCCCTCTTCCCCCGGAGATCCTCTCCTTTTCTGGAGCTACTTTTGGAATGAGCGCACTGGACTTCCTAGTCTCGCAGGCTGACAAGATTCTGCTTGGCTTTTATCTCGATGCTCGCCAACTTGGTATCTACGTTCTTGCGTCCACCCTAGTCGCATTTATGCCAGTTATTCTCCAGTCCATAAACGAGATGTTCGCTCCCGCCATTGCCGAACTGCACGCGCAAGCACAGCATGAAGTCTTGGGTAAACTGTTTCGAACTTTGACAAAGTGGGTACTGGGAGCGACGCTTCCCGCGGCTCTTGTCGCCATTGTCTTTGCGCCACCACTGATGCGCATCTTTGGCGCGGACTTCGAACCAGGATGGCCCGTGTTGGTCATTGGTGTTCTGGGGCAGATTGTGAACTGTGGGGTCGGTTCAGTCGGATACTTGCTGCTTATGTCAGGAAATCAGAACCGGCTCATGAGGATTCAGTTCATCTCCGCCGCTTTGTCAATCGCTTTGAGTCTCATGCTCATTCCTTTATTTGGGATGGTGGGGGCAGCGCTTTCCGCAGCGGCTATTAATATTGGTAGTAACGTTTGGAATCTTGTCGAGGTGAATAAATGCCTGAGGCTCTCGCCGGGTAAACAAGGCTACTTCGCACTCCTCTTACCCACTGCTCTGGCGGTTGGCTTTCTCTGGGCACTTCGCGTAATGACGACATCCCTGGAGCATCAATGGATCGCCATTCTATCGGGTTTGGTACTCAGCTACGCTGTATTTGGAGCTGCGGCAATGTGCGTGGCATTGGATGCTGACGATCGCATCATGGCTCACAGCGCTTGGATACACATGCGAAACGGTTTCGAGAAATTAGCCGTGAGGGTCTGAATATGACGGAATTCTGCAACGTTCGCTTAACGGCAGAATTGTGTGCTAAGGCGGAGCAGCGCTTTGGAATGCATTTTGATTCGATAAGCGATCTGCTTACCTGCTTATTAGAGGAGCTACTCCGGGATGATATCGGTCATTTCCAGCAAGCTGAACAGAAGATTGTCGAGGAACGCCTACGTGATTTGGGGTATATCTAGGACCTGTCGACCTTGGCGGCAGGCCCGGTTTGCTTGTCAATGACAAGGCAACGATCACTGGTGCTGGTCACAGTGGACTGTCTGCGGGCCGATCACGTCGGCTTCTTAGGATATCCTCGTCCGACAACTCCCTTCCTGGACACTCTAGCCTTGCACAGCTATGTGTTTCCCAGTGCTATAGTCGCAGGCGCACCCACGTATTTTTCTTTTCCGGCGATTCTGGCATCTCGCTTTCCACTGGCTCTAGGCAGGGATGTTCTCGGGATCGCTCCCACAGAACCGACGCTTGCATCCGCCTTGCAAGCTTGCGGGTGGACGACAGCGGCATTCCTCGCGGGAAATCCTTACCTCAGCCAACGTTGTGGCTATGACGAAGGGTTTGACACCTTCCGGGACATCCTTGCGGAGGACCTGCCCTGTGACAGCACTTCTTCGGAAGGCGAGATGGATACGCATTTCACACGTCTCAACCGCTTTCTCGAAAGAAATGCCAGACGAAACGAGCGGACGGCGGCGGGATATGAAGAACTCTATTTCTTGTATTGCCAGTGGTTGGCTAGTCGACGGCAAGAAACAATGGAAGGTCTTCGTCCCTATCCGGCAGCCGATACTATCGTCGATCAGGCTAGTTCCTGGATTAGCAGTCAGGGAGATCAGCCCTTCTTTTTGTGGTTGCATCTGATGGATCCGCATCATCCTTATTACCCACCGGAGGAAGCTCTAGCCGCGATTGGCCGGGCCGACATCAGCCCAAGTCGCGCCAGGTTTTGGAATGCCTCGTGGAGCCGCGGCCATATTAACTGCAAACGGCTCCAGCGATATCGAGACGAGATCGTGACCTTGTACGACGCTGGCATCCAGTGGGCAGATACACAGATCTCACGTTTGATCAGGACCCTACAGCATTCGTGCCGCTGGGATGACACTGTCTTCGCCGTTACCGGAGATCATGGTGAGGAATTTCTGGAACACGGCCGCCGCTTTCATGCGCCTGAGGATCTGGCGGATGAGTTGATTCACGTCCCTTTGTTGTTGCGTGTTCCAGGAATGAATGGCACTATCCTGCCAAATGAGCCGTTCAGCCTTATTCATCTCGCGCCTACTCTGTTGGATGTGCTAGACGTTCCTAGTCCAACCACATTTCGGGGTGCGAGTTATTGGCCGGATATTTCAAAAGGACAATTGCCAAAACTGACTGCTGTGACGGAGTGCATTGAAGGTTGCAACAATCCGTTACAGCGTTCTAATCGTTTGGGGCAACGACTGCTGAGCGTTCGCGACGCCTCTTATAAGGTGCTCGTTCGATTTGGCAACTCGACCGACATCATGTTTGATCTAAAAAACGATCCTGGAGAATATTGTCCGCTCCCACGAGATGCCAAGCCAGCCGAAAGAGCACAACTGCTTCGAGTGGCACGGGAGCATGTCACATCCCCACCCCAAGCCTCGGATCCCGAGTTTCGTTTGCGCGCCTGTCTTCGGGAGTTTTGCCAACAGCTATCCTTCCGTCGGAACGCAGCCGAGCCGTTGCTGGGGGAGATACAGGTCCATTAAGTGATTGTAGGCGTACTGATATCTAAGATAATTGAGATGAGCGGCTGATGGACAGGAATAAAATTCGCATTCTCTTTCTACCACCGGTGGACAAGGCAAACACGAACGCCCAGAGCTTAAACACCCGTGAAGTTGCGCTAAGGCTAGATCCCGAACGGTTTGAGGTGACACTCTTCTATGAGGAGGAGCCTGATCCCCGCCTGCGAAATTGTCGCAATATTCGTCTGCTCGCGCTGCCACATCGCGTAAAAACCATTCGAATTCTGAAGGAGCAACTCTCAGATTACGACATCGTAAGCTACATGGACTACAGTCCCGCCAGCTACATCTTTGTCCATCTTCCGCGCCTGATGCGGAAAGGTACCACTACCGTCTTGCACGCAGAGGCCCCTCGTGCGCAATTGGTGAACCCATCAATCCTGCTTCGAGTTTTATACGATGGGGTTTTCTCGCGCTGTGACGCTCACGTAGGAATTACGGATTTTGTGGCGCGAGACTTGGCTCACAACGGAGATCGCGAAGCGCGATTTATTCTTCCGGTAGGGGTGGACTGCCGTTTTTTTTCTCCTCCCGCCAAGAGGGAGCATGCCGTGCCAACGGTGTTGTTCGTCGGAACCTTGGTAGAGCGCAAGGGGCCGCAATTCGTTGTGCTAGCCGCCAAACATTTCCCAGGCGCCAACTTCCGATTGGTGGGTGCCGGCCGCAACAATTTTGAACGTGTACTACAAAAACAAATCTCGGATCTCAACCTTCCTAATGTGACATTGGAAGGTCCGCGTTCACAATACGAGCTTCTTGAGATCATGCGAGAGAGCGAGGTCTTACTGCTGCCTTCTCGATTGGAGGGACTGCCCAAAGTTTCTCTAGAAGCGGCAGCGACAGGGCTGCCATGTATCGTTTTTCGCGATTACGAAACTCCTTCGGTTGTGGATGGCGTTACGGGGTTTCAGGTCAGTACTTTCGAGGAAATGTTGCACCGTTTAGAACAGCTTATTCAGGGTTCTGGCTTACGAACCAGAATGGGTTCCGCTGCGCGACATCATGCAAAGAAGTTTGATTGGGACATCGTGAGCAAACAGTGGAACTCTGCCTTTATCGAGATCGCAGGCAGCAGCAGATAGGAGAGCAACTCTGTGCAACCGCAAGCAGTAGCCCTCGAGTCACGCCACAAGCTGCACGTGTTGACTCTTACGCCCTTCTATCCGCGAAATGAAGATGACACATGTGGCTGTTTCATCTCGGAGCCATTGCGGCTAATGCCTGAGCTGGGCGTCAGCTCAACGGTAATCTCTGTCCATCCGGTTTATAGACAGGATGAATACATCGCACGCCGAGGCTTGCGGGACGGGGGATACTTACCAATTCCCGGCAATCTCGGACTCTCCTCGGCGGGGTTGTTTCTCTATGCCGGCCTTCGTGCACGCTTACATCGGCTTCATCGGGCACGCCCTTTTGATGTTATTCACGCACACGCAGCTTTACCATGCGGCCAAGCTGCCAGGATTCTGTCGCGTGACCTCAGAATACCGTTTGTTGTCTCGGTGCACGGATTAGATGCATTTGCCACGCAGCAGGTTCGGGGCCTGCCTGGCCGCTGGTGTGAAACCGCGTCACGCAAAGTCTATGTTTCGGCGCGGTCGGTGATTTGTGTCAGCGAACACGTAAAGCAGTGCGTGCTAGCCGGTATGAAGGGAACTCCTGTGGCGTGTCGGGTCGCTTATAACGGCGTTGACCCCATGAGGTTTTCTCCCGGCCAGGGGGGAGACAATTCTGAGCCCGTGATTCTGAGTGTTGGCAATCTTCATCCCATTAAGGGCCACGAATTGGTAGTGCGTGCAGTTGCTGCTCTGAAGGACACTTATTCAGACCTGCGTTATGAAATCATCGGTATGGGGCCAGAGGCGCACCGTTTGAGAGCGCTCGCGGAGAAGCTAGACATCAAGAGCCGGGTGATTTTCCTGGGTTGCTGCAGTCGCCAAGAAGTAGCAGACAAGATGCGGCAGTGCAGCGTATTCGTTCTCCCAAGCCGCTATGAAGCTCTAGGCTGTGTGTACCTGGAAGCTATGGCCTGCGGCAAGGCGACAATCGGCTGCCATGGCCAAGGGATCTCTGAAATTATTCGACACGGGGAGAACGGCTGGTTGATTAAACCGGAAAGCCTGGCGGAACTGGTTGACGGGCTCTTCCACCTTTTGGGTAATCCTTCTTTGTCCGAGCGGTTGGGACGGGAGGGACGCCGCACAACGGCAGAGCAGTTTACCCTGCATCATCAAGCCGAGCATTGGCTACGGATTTATCGGGAATGCATAGCGTAGATTGTCGGCTTGTTATCATTACGGAGATCATCGCACCGTATCGTATTCCGGTCTTCAACGCACTAGCGTCCTCGAGTGGAATCAACCTCCACGTGATCTTTTTGGCGGAGACCGATCCAACACAGCGACAATGGAAGGTATATGCAGACGAGATTCGGTTCTCTTACGAGGTCCTCCCAAACTGGCGCCGCCGCTTTGAAAGATTGCACGTCTTGCTAAATGTCGGCATTTTTTCGTCCCTCCGGCGTTGTGTGCCTGATTTGATCATCTGCGGAGGTTATAACTATCCAGCGGTTTGGCAGTCACTGCTTTGGGCCAAGGCACATGGGGTACCGGTTGTGCTGTGGTGCGAAAGCACTTTGAACGACCAGCGGAACAAGCGCAAAGTTTTTGAGATTGCAAAGCGTATTTTTTTTCAGGCATGCGCTGGGTTTCTAGTGCCCGGTACCGCCTCCCGCGAATACGTAAGCAGCTTTGGCGTTGGCCCGACGGAAATCATTACGGCGCCGAACGCGGTAGACATCAGCTTCTTCACGCAACGAGCGGATGACGCTCTGCGTGAGCGCTCGCGATTTTTGCACGAGCTAAATTTACCTGCACACTATTTTCTATATGTTGGCCGACTGGTGGAACAAAAAGGGATATTTCATCTGCTTGAAGCCTATGAGAAGATGACCTCACAAATTCGTGGACAAGTTGGTTTAGTTTTCGTAGGCGACGGTCCAGATCGCAGCAGGTTGCTGCAGAGGGCGGCTGCGATTGCGCCTGGAAGGGTGTGTTGGGCGGGATTCGTGCATCGAGAGCAGCTTCCTGCTTACTACGCGCTCTCTGACGCCTTGGTGCTTCCCACTCTGAGCGACCCTTGGGGACTAGTGGTTAACGAAGCCATGGCCGCGGGTGCGCCTGTGATTGTTACCGATGTGGCTGGCTGCACTGTCGATTTGGTCACACACATGTGGAACGGATATGTAATTGAAGTGGGGCATTTGGATGAGCTATCGTCAGCGTTAGAGTCCCTAGCGGGGAGTTCTCGTCTCAGGAGCACCATGGGCGCAAGGAGTCGTGAAAGGATTCTTAAGTTTTCTCCACAGCGCTGTGCTGAGGGCTTCGCTATGGCAGCAGGACTCTGGAAATGAGGGATCCTTCGACGCCGAACGTCGGCATTCTGCTGGGAACTGGGTTTGGGTTGTTCACTCTTGTCCTCGCCTGCGGCCTCGTCACAATGCAGACGACCTTTATTACCTTGCTTATTCTCTCTGTGGTTGCCCTTGCAGTGGTCGAATACAGGGCGATGCTTCCGTTACTGCTAGTAGTTTTCTTCTCAGCGGGTGCGGACGTACCTTTTCAGGAAAGCGCTTACGCCGCACGGTGGGTCATGTTAGCGATCGCGGCCCTGCTGGGGTTAGCGGCGTGGTCACGCAGCCCTTATAAATTGGATTTCGGCGTCATCCACCTGTTGTCATTGTTCACCATCGTTGCCGCGCTGTTTTCGGCGATAGGCGCAGTGAATCGGCAGGTTGCCCTGTTGAAGTGTATTAGTTTGTTCTTGCTCTTCTTATACCTCTCCACCGGCGCAAGAGTTCCGCTCCAGGGTAGGGAAATCTTGACAGTTCGCAGATTGGTCCTCGTTTTTCAGATTGGCGTCATGGTGTGCGGCGTTTTGTACGTGCTGGACCTACCCTATTGGTACAACCCCAATTCCCTTGGCGCTCTCATGGGCATCTTTGCGTGGCCTGTCCTTCTCTGGGGGTATCTCATTGCCACCACTGGTCCCGAGCGTAGGAGGGCGTTGTTTTTTCTGTGCGTTTGCGGGGTTCTTTTGATTCTTAGTCGGGCTCGTGCGGGGATGTTGGCCGCTAGCATCCCGAGTATCGTGCTCCTGTGCTCCTTGCGACGGATAAGGATTGCGGCTTTCGCATGTCTTGGCCTGGGAATATTCTTTCTTTCGTTTTTCCTGATCGCACCAGAGAATTTTCATGATTACACAGAGGCTGTTATTTATAAGCCTACGGAAACCAACCACGAACTCTCGGTGTTGGGTTCGCGGCGTGATCCCTGGCAGGCGACGATTAAAACCATCAACGAACACCCCTGGTTTGGTACCGGTCTGGGGACACCGGACAAAGTGGTAGAAGGGATCTTTACCACCGGAAGTTATCGCGAGACCGGTAATAGCTACCTGACGGTCCTGCAAGGTTTGGGGCTACTGGGTGTTTGCCCCTTCATTCTTCTGGTTATCCTGCTGGTGCATCGTATTTTTCGCATGTGTTTGTGGATGAGGAGGACGGGCAATCCCGCTCACTGCGCTATCCCGCTTGTAGGTGTCATGCTTGCCGGTTTGATTCATGCTGGTTTCGAAGACTGGCTGCTTTCCGTGGGCTCGTACCTGTGTCTAATCTTTTGGGTGATCACGTTCTGGGCGCTCGACCTTAGCGACTGTCTTTCGCAGAATGCGGTTGTCGAACCCGTCCCAGTTCAGCCCAATTATCACGCCGTAAGTGCCGTTGCCGGGACGTAGTCGGAGTAAATGGATAGGACTATCCTGGGGGTTCGGGGTATGGGGCCTACAAAATGGAATCTCAAGCCGGACGGAATCACGCCTTCGATTCTTTGCCCTGTCGTATCTCAAGCCTCGGTTTCCGTCATAGACCGACCCCTGGCGACACCAAGTGGCCTCACGACTGCTTTGCGATCTAAGCCTTCGTCAAGGCCTCATATCTCCCACAAGATTCTCACGCTGATCTCTCGCGAAACCACCTCGGGCCGCTTCATACCTGAGATGGATGGATTGCGCTTCGTGGCCATTAGTATGGTCATTCTTTTTCACCTGAACGGCTATCTGACTGCGAAATCTCCGTTGCACTATGTTGCTCCCCCGGACACGGATTGGCTTGCCAGGCTAGCCCTAGTGGGCTTCCACGGCGTCGAGCTGTTTTTTGTGATCAGCGGGTTCATGCTGGGTCTTCCTTTCGCTTCCCATTACATTGGAGGTGGACCGAAGGTTAGCCTCGAGAGATACTACCTGCGGCGTCTCACCCGTTTGGAACCGCCGTATTTCGTGACGCTTTTGGCATTGTTCGCACTAGCAATCTGGATACAAGGCAAGAACACCATCAATCTTTTTCCGCATTTGGCAGCAAGTTGCTTTTACCTCCACAACCTCATCTACGGCTCTTCTAGTCCTGTGATTGGAGTCGCATGGTCCCTAGAGATCGAGGTGCAGTTTTATCTCTTAGTTCCTGTTCTCACGCTCTTGTTCGCAATTCGAAGAGTAAGACTACGGCGTTTCGTTATCAGTCTGCTTACCGTATCCGCATTGTCTTTACAGACGGTGTTCTTGCCGAGTCATAATCGCCTTTCTCTCTCGATCCTAGCTTACATTCAATTTTTCTTTATCGGTTTTCTTCTTGCAGATGTATATGTGAACGATTGGAAGGAGGCTCCAAGGCTGCGTTTGTACTGGGACGTAGCTGCGGCAGCAGGTTGGCCTCTACTTTTCATCGTGTTGCGATCAGACACGCTTACCCACTGGATCCTTCCCTACCTTGTATTCCTGCTTTACTACGCCACGTTTCGTGGTCTTCTCTTTAATCGTTTTTTCACAAACTCTTGGGTTACGGCCGTTGGAGGAATGTGTTATTCCATCTACCTCATTCATTATGAGGTTATCTCCGCCCTCGGGCGTGTAACTAAAAAGATCACTTTAGGCGGTTCATATTGGGTGCATCTGCTGATTCAGCTTGTCCTCGTCGGCCCTGTCATCGTACTGATCTGTGGTTTGTATTTCATTGTGCTCGAAAGGCCGTGCATGCGGCGTGATTGGCCAAAGCGGCTACGAAATCGCGCGGCGGAATTTATTTTAACCAAGCGACTTTTTCTTCGCAGCAGCAGAGTAGGTCGTGAGAGAAATGCGGAAAACTTCACGCGTCAAACCAGATATGCTGATCCTGTTACTGAGGATAAATGCACCTATTCCTCAATGCCATAGCCGCTAGCGCTGCCTCTGGCTTTACGTACGTTCGCAACGTAGTGCCTCACTTAATGCGACGTCCAGACGTGAAATCCACCGTCTTGACTTCTGAGCTCCTTCGCGACGAATTTTCAGATACTTCCAATTTGAAATTCCTGGTAGCCGGCGAGGGTTGGTCAGCCGCGCGCCGTTCATGGTTTGAGCAGCGAGAATTGCCAAAACTACTGCACAGTTCAAGGGCTGATATTTTGATCTCGGCTGGCAATTTTGCTCTTCGAGGTTCGCCCGTGCCGCAAATCCTCCTCAGCGGCAATGCGCTCTATTTTTGCGACGATTTTTCCCACGATCTCATTCGACGCCATGCCTATCGTGCCTGGGTAGATTTGAAAATCAGGGCGTGGTTAGCCAAGCGCTCTGTTCACTGGTCTGATTGCACCGTTGCTCCCAGCCAGGCATTTGCCGATAAGTTGCGGAATCGGTCATCGGCCGAGGTAGTCGCGGTGCATCACGGCTTCGACGAGGATTTGTTCAAGGCTGACAACGGTCCGCTTCCCGCAACTCTTGAAAGCAAACTGGCTGGAGGGACCGGTACGTTGCGCCTCTTCTGCGTGAGCCATTACAACTACTTTCGAAACTTTGAAACCACATTTCGGGCGCTGTCGCTCGCACAGAAACAATTGCCCACAAAGAAAGTACAGTTGCTTATCACCTGCGAATTGAAACCTAGTGCGGAGACTGGATCGTATGATCCGCGCAGAGCTGCTGTGCTCGTGCGACAGCTCGGCATCGAGGAGAATGTGTTGCAATTGGGAGTGGTGCCGTACCGTTTCCTTCATCATGTTTACAAAGCTTGCGATGTTTATGTTACGGCCTCTTATGCCGAAACGTTTGCCCATCCGACCCTGGAAGCGATGTCATGTGAACTGCCGATCGTAGCCTCCGATTTGCCGGTGCACCAAGAAATCTGTAGTAACGCCGCACTCTACTTCCCGCGATTCTCTCCTGAGTTGCTAGCGCAAAGGATTGTGGAGATCGCGACTACACCGGCCCTGAGAACGAGGATGACAAAAGCTGGACAAGACCGAATTCGCGACTTCTCTTGGAAAGCTCATGTGGATCGCCTGATAACTATTGGCACTGAAATGGTTGCGAGAACGAGGCCAACTCTTCGCACTATCCAGAACGGATCTCCCGTAGAGAGACAGTCTGACCACTTGTACACAGGCTAAGTTTTTGCTTGGCTGGTTGCTACGAAATTGACTTTGCGATTGTTGGATAGGTAATGAGCGCTCTACTATACCCACATCTGCTTGAAATTCTCGCATGCCCCCGTGACGGGAAGGCTTTGCGGGAAATTCCAGGATTCTTGGTTTGCCCCGAAGACCATCGGTATGCAATTGTCGAGGGCGTTCCCATCATGCTTCGCTCTGACGTGCCTCAAACCCACATTGAGGCCGAGCGTGCTTTGGCTATTGCGGAGCAGGGGGACAAGGCCGTGCTCCCGCGTATCGTAGTAAAGGCGAACGAGGTGGACCCATTTGTACAAAATACGATCGCGGCGACAAACGGTGGCATGTACATTCCGCTCATTGGCAAGCTGAAAGAGTATCCGATTCCCAAATTGCGGATGGCTCAAGGAAATGGCGCTTTGTTCCTTGATGTCGGCTGCAATTGGGGGCGTTGGTGTATTGCCGCGAGCCGCCGAGGATACCGTCCCGTAGGAATTGACCCTTCACTCAAGTCAATTCGCTCAGCCTACCGAGTGACACGCCAGTTAGGGCTTCAAATTCCGTTCGTCGTCGGGGACGGACGATATCTCCCGTTTGCCGATCTCATCTTCGATAGAGTTTTCTCTTACAGCGTCTTGCAGCACCTTTCGAAGGAGAACTGTCTGGCTGTACTGCGCGAAGTGAGGCGAGTGCTCAAGATCGAGGGTCAGGGTATGGTTCAAATGCCAAACGTGTTCGGCATTCGCAGTTTTTACAATCAGCTGCGGCGTGGCTTCCGGCCCCCGGAAGGCTTCGATGTCAGGTACTGGACGCGGAAGGCGCTACTGGAAGCATTCAGCAGCGCGATAGGTCCTTCGCAGCTTTCGGTGGACGGCTATTTCTCTTTGGATGCTCAGATAAGCGACATCCACTTATTGCCGCGCCGATATCGACCGATCGTGTACGCATCAGAAGGCTTGCGCAAGCTAAGCGCGAAGCTACCATGGATGGGCTTCTTCGCCGATAGCCTGTATGTTACCGCAGCCAGGTGCGATTGATTCTGCGGTTGCGGAGTCGTCCAATGCGAAACCGCTCACGGCCAGAACAGCGATAGCCCCCATCCATCAGCGTTGGCAGGTAGCCTTGCTTGAACCTACCCCTAGCGCGACGTAAAACCCGCGGGCTTTCTGCCACAAACCAGAAGGAACAATCCGAGGTGTCTGCCAACTCGGCGGACCAGTATCCTTGGAAAGAATCGCCATATCAATCGATAGAAAGTGGATTGAAAGCGAGACGAAGGTTTGTTCAGCAATAGATCGCCGGGACTA
>QIAP01000191.1 GCA_003225075.1 Acidobacteriota bacterium
TTGGTCCCCGCCCACAAAAGTCCCCAAAAAACTGCTTTTTGCAAACGTCTGGGTCGCAGCGCCGAGAGCGCCGTTATTAGCGTCATTCGTGAAAAACGGTACGAAGTAGTAATCGTTCAACACCGAGAGCGTGAGTGTAATCGGATCCAGCCGAACAATGCAGGGATTGGCCGGGGAAACCGGTTGTATGGGACAGACGGCCGTATCGGTCAGCGAGATGCTCGGGTTCGAGACACCTTTTAACTTTACTGGCGTAACCGCGGTGATTTTAGTCCGTGCCTTGGGCGATTACGCGCCCCCAAAGGACTACGGTATCACCGAATTGTTTGGAATGGATATCATCGAATGTTTCGGATCCCAGCTTGTAGTCAGCCGACCTCATGAGGGCCAGATTGTCAGCCTTCGTTGTTGTCTTGCCGGATTCATGTAGATCATCTACGAAGATCGCTTGGTCGGCTATTAGCCGTGAGCTTGCATCTAGGTCACCGCGCACACCTGCGGCACTCAGGTCGCGATCGAGTTTCTCCACTTTAGCGGCTTCATCCGAAACCGGCGGCTTCCATGCCGAGGGTGCATGGCTCAGAACAGCCGACAGACCGAGAACGGCAAGAGCGCTTGCCTGAAAACGCATATCGGCCCTCCTTTGTGGGATCAAACCGGGATTTGTTTTTTGACTCCGAAAAATGGGGCCGAATTATACACCTGTTCTGTTCTGTCCTTCCGCGTATTTCGGACGGAATTCTATACAAGTCGCCCCATGGCCCACGAGCCTACAACTTTGGAATGGTTGGGCTCAGCGACTGTCGAATCCCTGCGCAGTTTGGCACCCCGGCTGATTATGGTCCCCAAGCGCGACCGTCGTTTGAGCCACAGCAGCGCTTGCTGCCTTCCACCGAGGAGCGCCTAAACTCCAGCGAGCCATACATACACCGCTATCTTCGGGTTTCAATGTCGGGGCCGCGGTTGTTTGGGATCTATGGCTTTTACAAAAACACGCGGGGGCATAGACTGGCTGCTTTATTTGCGGACTGGTAGGAAATCGGCTCCAACCCACCCTTTAAGTAAGGAGGTCAACATGTACACTCGACTGCTTCTCATATTTTCTTTGGCCAGTGGCACAGCGTTAGCCCAGGCGACAGCTTCGTTACCAGAGCAACAAGAATCGGTCCAAAGCCTTATTGACCGTATCCAGCAATTGGAGAAACGAATCAGCGAACTTGAGGATCATCAGCGCACGCAGGATGCGGCCCGGGCAGCTAGTACTGGCTTGCAAACCTTAACCGAGATCCAGGGATCCCAGGAGAAAGCCACATTGGCACCGGGGCTGCATTCTGAACATGCGCCCAGTTCAACGGAAGTTCGAGAAGCGGAGGTACATTATCCTTCGCTGCAAATTCGTGGGTTTGGTGAGGTAGACTTTTCGGCTACGAACGACAAGGGATCTGTGAGCGGGTTTAATCTCGGACAATTGGTGCTTCATCTAGCGTCGCCACTCTCAAAAAAGGTCGGCTATTTCGGCGAACTTAGTTTCACGGCTCGGCCAACAGGCTATGACGTGCAGGTAGAGCGGACCATTATTCGATATGACTACAACGACTACTTCAAGATTTCGTTCGGCAAATATCACACGCCGATCGGTTATTGGAACACCGCTTTCCACCATGGGGCTTGGCTACAAACGACGATCAGCCGACCGGAGATGGTCAAGTTTGGCGGAACCTTCATTCCCGTCCATTTCGTTGGGCTATTGGCCGAAGGCAGTCTCCCTTCGGGCGGACTGGGTCTAGGTTACAGTGTGGGATTGGGCAACGGACGGTCCTCGATTCTGAGTAAAGCCGGGGATAGCGGCGATTCCAATGATAACCGGGCCTGGGTAGCCAGCGTGTTTGCCAGGCCCACACGATTCTACGGGCTTCAGCTGGGAGGATCGGTGTACGGCGACAAACTTTCTCCCGACCCCGGAAGGAATTTTGGTGAGTGGATCACTGCGGCCGACGTGGTGTG
Source organism: Acidobacteriota bacterium (assembly GCA_003225075.1). Taxonomy (GTDB): domain Bacteria; phylum Acidobacteriota; class Terriglobia; order Terriglobales; family Acidobacteriaceae; genus Gp1-AA124. Next base: position 2,005 of record QIAP01000191.1, read on the forward strand.
GACCAAGGAGCGCCCCGAATTCCTATCGGAATTCGCCAATGTTCATCACCGCGATCTGCGAACTTCCCAGACATTTAACAGCCAGGCATTTTATGTGCAACTGGCTTATCGTCTTCCATGGCTGGAAAGCAAATGGAAACCCTATTATCGCTTCGAATATATTCATAGGCCAGCAAACGAGCCGGTTTGGGATGTCTCGGGTCTCTCAAGCGTCACAGACTTGGCAAGCTCGACCCTTGGGGTAAGATACGACATTACGAACTACGCTGCGTTCAAGGGCGAGTATCGCAACAATCGTACGGGCGCAAACGAACCCCGCGTCAACGGGGCATTCTTCCAAACTGCGTTCACTTTTTAAAACGACACAATGACGACTCATCAGAAATTCGCGTCCCGCGCCTTGATCACCGGCTGCCTGTCTTTATGCTTGTTGCAGTCCCTGATCGCTCAGAGCGCCGGCGACGTTGATGTTGCTGTGGTGGTGCATCCCGACACTCCCGTCAGCAATCTCACCTTGGCCGAGGTGCGCAAAGTTTTCCTTGGTGATCGGCAGTACTGGAGCACGGATGTTCCCGTGGTTTTGCTTATCCGCGCACCCGTGGCTCGGGAGCGAAACGTGGTACTGAAAGTCATCTATCAAATGTCAGAGTCTCAGTTCAAACAGTACTGGATTGCCAAGATTTTTCGTGCAGAAACGGCGACTGCTCCCAAAGTGGTCTACTCCAATGACATGGCCAATGAGCTCGTAACTGCGATTCCGGGGGCTATCGCGTTTATCGATGCGCGGGACGTTCGTCCCGGCACAAAGCTGATTCGTGTAGATGGGCGTTTGCCGAAGGAGCAAGGCTATCCACTTCGGTGAGCAGTCTCGGGATGCCCATTCACTGTGTCAAGCCCATCCGCCGCAGAAGATTTTGAAATTGCGGATCTGAGCGAACCTGATCAAAAGCGGGGTCGATTTTTATATACGTAAGCTTGCTGTCACGTTGTTTATAAGCCTGTTCGAGCCAAGCAAGCGCTTGAGTCTTGTCTCCCAGCCGCGCATAGATGATTGCAATGTTATACGGCGGAACATAGCCCCGTTTGGAAACTTCTCGCAACCCCTCTAGCGAACTTTGCAAAACTCCGGGGTAGCCGGACTTTCTGAAGTCTTCACCAACCGTAGCAGCGAGATCTGGATTGCCTGAAAGCGTTAGAACCTTTTGCCTTTCGCCCACAGCATTCTGGTACATTCCGTTTTGTGCATAGGCTGCCTCAATTGCATGCTGTGCGGGTACGAAGTTCGGATCCATATCCAATGTTTTTTTCAGTTGTTGTATGGCCGCTTCGTATTGCCGGGCAAAATAGAGCTGCCGGCCGATGCTGGTGTTTATGAGCAATGAAAGAGGATCTTGGTCTTGCGATTTTTTTAATTCCGTCTTCGCTTCGTCGAAACGGCCCGTCTTGGTAAGAAAATCGCCATACCATTGGTGAGCTGTCGCGGAATTGGGATTCGCCTGAATAGCCCGCTTGAATTCGCTCTCTGCTCCGGGCCAGTCCCAATCGTAGTTCTCACGCACTAAAGCCAGCGAGATGTGGGCTTCGGGCAACGTATCATCCAACTTGACGGCCTGCATGGCTGCCGATTTCGCGTTTTGCCAAACTTGCTGAGGCGTCTCGTACCCGGAGTCGCCCATGAAATTGTAAGTATCAGCAAGGCCAGCATAGGCCTTAGCGTAATTGGGATCCTTCTCCACGGCTTGATTGAAGTACTGGATGGCTTTTTTGAACCCACTTTCGGTCCACTTGTTCCAGTAATAAAGACCCTGAAGATAGAGCTGATAGGCCTCGGGGTCTTCGGTTTCGTGCTTAGTTAATTGGCTTGTTTCTTGACCGGTAAGCCTAGGTTTAAGGCTGTTATAGATTTCCTGCGCGATGTTTCCTTGCACGGCGACAAGGTCAGACACTTTGCGGTTGTATTGGTCGCCCCACAACTCTGACCCGTCATCCACACGAACCAAATCTGTTTGAATTGTTAACGTGTCTCCCCGCTGGGCGATTCTTCCTAAAAGCACAGAATCAACATTGAGTTCCTTCCCAATCTTTCGTGCATTGGTATCTTTGCCTTTGTAACTGAAAACCGTACTGCGAGCCATTACCCGCAGTTCCGGCACGCGGGTAAGGCTGCTGATGATTCCATCAGTGACGCCATCGGCGAGGTATTCAAGATTGGGGTCCGCACTCGCATTCACGAACGGCAGCACAGCGATCGAGTGAACCCGCCCAGACGCCAGTCCACCCCATAGTTGCTGCCGCCACCTTCGCGGCGAAAAACCAACAAGCAACACGAGCACAGCGCAACCAATCGCGGCTGCGGCAAGCGTTCTCGTACGCCGGGAAGTCGTGCGTCGGATCCCCACGGTGGACGTAGCAACACCGGCAGAGTCGGTATCACGCTTGACGCGCTTCAGATCGGCTCGAAGTTCGGCGGCAGATTGGTAGCGCAATCGCCGGTCTTTTTCCAGCAATTTGGCGGTAATCCACCCAAAATCAGGGACGAGATCAGGATTCAACCGCAAAACTGGCACGGGCGTTCGATTCAGGATTGCCTCAAAGACAACGGCAGTAGTTCCAGCACCGAAAGCCAGCCGGCCGGTAGCCATTTCGTAGAGCACGGCACCGAGCGAAAAAAGATCGCTGCGTTGGTCAAGTTCTTCTCCGCGGGCCTGCTCTGGCGACATATAAGCAACCGTGCCAACCGCGACCCCGGTAC
>QIAP01000011.1 GCA_003225075.1 Acidobacteriota bacterium
ATGGATCTGAAGTCCGAGCCTGGCCGGAACGTTATCGGCAAGCATCCACTCGGCCAGCTCGCGCGGATCGAGCAGACAATGGCTTGTATCACGCGCACCTGCCGCATCTTTGCTGAAGGCCGGCGAAAACAGGACTGCGTTCACTCGTGAAGAGAGATCGTGCTGCGTCACGAAGTCCCGCGCGAACTCATAATCGGACCGGTCGGTCAAAACGAATTTCAGCTCATCATGAGGCTCGAGCGCCTCGAGGTTGTCGGGATTGAAGGTCTCCGGCTCGCCAGAATTTGGACACTTTACATCGACGATCTTGATCACCCCTTTGGGCACCCGCGCCAGCGGGCGCTCGCCGCTGGTCTCCAGCAGCACCGTATATCCGGCTCGCAATAAGCGTTCCATCAACGGCACCACTTCGCGCTCTTGCAGCATCGGTTCTCCACCGGTAATCTCAACCAGCCCGCGCCCGGGGCTCAGGGTCACAACTTCGGTTTCCACTTCCTCCTGCGTCATGCGATGCCCACCAACGAAGGTGTATTCGCTGTCGCACCATGTGCAGCGCAGGTTACAACCGGTGAGGCGTACGAACACGCAGGATAGACCAGCAAAAGTCGACTCGCCCTGGATCGATTTGTAAATCTCGGTGATCTGCACTGGATGGCCTGCACAATTGAATCATTGAATCACCGGGTCATTGGGACCCAGCATTGGCTTCGTGCAAATGAATTAATGATTCAATCACTCAATCGCTCACTGATTCAATCTCGTTTTTACTCCGAATATGTCGCCGTGGTGGTGTCCGTCTCGAAAACAGTGACATTCTTCACCCGCACGCGGCCCTGAGACATACGGCCAAGTTTGCGATTGGCCTCGTCGTAAAAATACTTGGCCAGGTTTTCTGCCGAAGGATTCAATTCCTTGAAAGGCTCGACGTCATTGATCATCTGATGATCGAGCCGTTCGATGACATTCTTCATCACCTCGCGCAAATCTTTGAAATCGAGTAGCAGACCAGCCTTGTCCAATTGCTGGCCAGACAGCGTGACCCGCACCTTGTAGTTGTGGCCGTGCGGATTTTCGCACTTGCCCTTGTAATTGCGCAGGTAATGTCCTGCAGCGAACGAGTCTTCCACGGTGACTTCGAACATTGATCCTCTCGGCTCGCCTGCATAAATACAGGCCACGCCAATGGCGATAGCTTAATTGGATATTCTAACGCGCAAAGCCGGAAGTGGCGGTCTAGACTGCCCCGAAAAAGCGCTCGACGTCCGCCATCTCCGTCGTCCTGCGATACTCTGGCAAGCTCTCCAGGAATACGCGCCCGTAGGCTTTTTTCAGGATGCGATTATCCAGAAGCGCCAGCAGCCCGCGATCATGCAGCGATCGGATGAGGCGCCCGAAACCCTGTTTCAGGGTAATCACAGCCGCCGGAACCTGGTATTGAAAGAAGGCATTGCCGCCGTCCGCATCAATCGCCCGAACGCGCGCCGCCACTACTGGATCGCTGGGCACCGCAAAAGGGAGCCGATCGATAATCACGCAACTGAGTTGCTCGCCCTGCACATCCACGCCCTGCCAGAAGGATGATGTGCCGAATAGAACAGCATGGGGCGTTAGGCGAAATTCTTCAAGCAGCACATTCTTGGGCGCGTCGCCTTGCAACAACAAGGGAAACTCGAGCTCACCCAGCAGCCGGTGATACACATCGTTCATCTGGGCGTAGCTGGTGAACAGCACAAACGCACGGCCGCGAGTGATTTCCAGCAATCGCCGGATGCGGTCCGCGGCCCGCGCCGCGAATTGCGGAGTCCGTGGATCGGGCAAGTCCGGAGGCACATATAGCATGGCCTGATTGGCATAATCGAAGTGGGATTGGAGAACCACTTCACGCACATGCTCAAGCCCGAGACGACGTCGCATGTACTCGAAATCTCCACCTACGGCCAGCGTAGCGGACGTCAGCACCGCACACTCGAGCTTTTCAAACACACACGCCTTGAGGATCGGCGCGACATCAATCGGCGTGGCTTGGAGGAATACATTTGACGTACCGCGCCCACGCCCGCCCCGCCGCTCAATCCAGAAAACCGTGTTGCGGTCCTCGGATTCCATTATGAAACCGAGCTGCACCTGTAACTCCTGCGCCCTGCGCCCGAAATTGAATATCTCTTCAGGTTTCGACGGGAGGTTCTCGAGCTCGGAGCCTAGCCGGCCCAGCGCCTGCTGGAGTCCCAGGAATTCATCGCCATTTTCTTCCAGAAACTCGCGACGATTTTCAAACGCGAGACGTCCGTCTCCAGTCGGCAAAAGCGAAAAGAACAATTGCGAATGCTCGCGCAGACTCTTTAGCGCACCCGATATCGAAACCGAAAGCAGTTTATTGCGTTGCAGCGAAGCATCGACATCCCGACACAGTTCGTCCACCCGCATGTTGCTGACCGATACGCCAAAGTGGCTGCCGGCTACATCCTCCAACTCATGGGCTTCGTCAAAAACGACCGCAGCCACCTCGGGCAGGATGCCGGCATCTGGTGCGTGGTCCGAGGACTGCTTAATGGCCAAGTCGGCAAAAAACAGATGATGATTGACGATGATGATGTCGCTTTCCATCGCCCGGCGATGCATTTCGGTGATGAAGCAGCGTTCCCATGAACTGCATTTCTGGCCAAGGCAGGTATCCGAGCGCGCATCCAACTTGTGCCACAATGCGCTGGCTTCGGGCAGGGACGCCAGTTCTGCGCGGTCGCCCGTCTGCGTCACTTTTTCCCAAGCCGCAACCGCACGGTAATGTTCGATCTCCTCCAACCCACTGAGGATCGGCTGATCGGTGAGATCATAAAGTTTCTTACGGCACAGATAATTGTTGCGGCCCTTCATGTAGCAAGCATTCAACTTCCCTTCACCATTTGGAAATAGTGCTTGCTCAAGAAAGGGAATGTCTTTGTGAAAGAGCTGCTCCTGAAGATTTTTTGTTCCGGTCGAGATGATTACCCGCTTGCCTGAACGGATCACAGGCAGTAAGTACGCCAGTGTCTTGCCCGTCCCCGTGCCGGCCTCCACAATCAGATGACGCTTCTCTTCCAGCGCCTGCTCCACCGCCTGCGCCATCTGCAATTGCCCGCGACGGAATTCATACGCCGGATGCATCCGCGAAAGCACTCCTCCCGGAGCGAAGAACTGATACATGGAAATATCACGCGGGGAAACATCTCGAGTGCTTGAGTGAGCGGGCTGGGAGGTCGAGGCCACGGAGTCTCTATAATAAGCTGCCTTGAGTCAACCTTCATACAAGTCCAGTATCAGCGGCGCTGGTGACCCCACGATCGCCATCGTGGGACGTCCGAATGTGGGTAAATCCACGCTGTTTAACAAACTTGTAGGATCGCGCCGCGCCATCGTGGGCGACGAGCCTGGCATCACCCGGGATCGCCTCTACGGGGACGCTGAGTGGCGCGGCCGCCACATGCGCGTCGTTGATACCGGCGGCATTCTTCCAGAGGACAAAGAATTTATTCCATCAGAGATTTTTCGCCAGGCCAAGGTTGCTCTGAAAGAAGCCGCGGCCGTGATCATGGTCGTCGATGGACGTAGCGAACTTGCTGCGCCCGACCTCGAACTAGCGCGCCTGCTGATCCGTTCCGGCAAGCCGCTTTTCCTGGCTGTTAACAAAATCGACAGTAGTAAGCAGGAAGGAATAGCCGAAGAATTCCATCGTTTGGGCATTCGAAAGTTATTCCCCATATCCGCTGAGCATGGTCGCGGCGTAGATGACTTGCTGGATGCTGTCCTGGAGATGCTGCCGCCTGGTCAGGAGAACACAGAGAACACTGCTGGGGCTCGCAAGCTGGTTCTGGATGTGCCAGAAATTACGGCCGGAGCCGAAACTTTCGAAGGCAGTGAGAGTGCGAGCGAAACCCAAACCGCAGCGGCACCCCGAGAAATCAGAATCGCGATCATTGGTCATCCCAACGTGGGCAAATCAACGCTGCTGAATCGTCTCACTGGCAGCTCGCGCACGATTGTGTCACCTATTCCCGGAACCACTCGCGACGCGGTGGACGAAATGATCGAGCGCAATGGCCGCAGTTTCCGTTTCATCGATACGGCCGGAATTCGCCGCAAAGGCAAGACGGAACTCATGGCCGAAAAGCTGTCAGTCGTGATGGCCCGCAAACATCTCGAGGCCGCCGATATCGCACTGCTGGTCATTGATGCCACTGAAGGAGTAAGTGCGCTTGACGCTGCGATCGCCGGCTACGCTCACGAGAGTGGGCGATCAATCATCATTCTGGTTAACAAATGGGATCTGGTGACCAGTGGGCAGAGGCGGGCGGGCAGGGAATCAAAGGCAGCCCGGATGCAGGCGAGCAAGCGCCCGACCGACCGCCCTGCCTATGAGCAGCGTTTGCGTTATGAGCTGAAATTTCTGAGCTATGCGCCAGTCCTTTTCGTTTCTGCCGCAAGCGGCAAAGGCACCGAGAGAATCCTTCCTATGATTGAAGACGTAGCGGCTGAGCGGCGCAAGCGCATCGGCACCGGCGAGATGAATCGCTTTGTCAAGACCGTAGACTTCGAACGCGCCGGCGTTCCCGCCCGCCAGCAGGTCAAGATCTATTACATGACACAAGCTTCGGTCGCGCCGCCTACCTTCGTCCTTTTCACTGATCGCGCGGTGAAGTTACATTTCTCCTATCAGCGATTTCTGGAAAACCAGATCCGCCGCGCCTTTGGATTTGTCGGCACGCCAATTTGGATTAAAAACCGCTCTCGCGACTAACCGTTCGTAAAGATTGCAGGTTTGCCGATCCGTCGTCGCATGTCCCTGCTGACTGCCGCGGGGGCGGTCTCGCTGCTTAACGGCGCCGCGTTGACCGTCGCGCCGCGTCCGGAATAGACTCGCTTTTCACGGAGCACCTCCTATGAGACCTTCGATGCTGCTGCTTTTCCTGACTTTGAGTTTTGCTCCCTCCCTTCTCGCCGATGAGGGCCAACATCACGAAGAGTTGAGTGCCGAGCAACTCGGCACGGTGCATTTCCCCGTTTCTTGTGCTGCATCGGTGCAAAAGCCCTTTGAGCGCGGAGTCGCCCTACTGCACTCGTTCTGGTACGAGGAGGCAGAAAAGGCTTTTCAGCAGATCGCAAAGGACGATCCCAAATGTGCCATGGCGCACTGGGGCATAGCCGTCAGCCTTTGGCATCAGCTTTGGGATCACCCGAAGGCCGGCACTGTCGCGCAAGGTTTGGCGGAGGTGAAAAAGGCCAAGTCGCTGCATCCTAAGACCGAGCGCGAGCGTGACTACATCAAGGCGATGAGTACTTTTTACGATCATTCCAATACGGTTGACCATCACGCACGGGCCGTCGCTTACTCGGCGGCGATGGAAAAGTTGTATCAGAGAAATCCCGGCGACCGTGAGGCAGCTGCTTTTTACGGACTGTCCCTGCTCGCGTCGGAACCGGAGAACGACAGCAGTTTTGCAAATCGTAGGAAGGCGGTCGAGGTATTGGAAAAAGTCTTTGCGCAAGAACCCAACCATCCTGGCGTGGCACATTACATCATCCATAGTTGCGACAAGCCGCAACTGGCCGAGCTGGGGCTGCCGGCGGCGCGCCGCTATGCCCAGATTGCACCGGCCGCGCCCCACGCTTTGCACATGCCATCGCATATCTTCGCTCGAGTTGGTCTCTGGCAGGATGATATTGATTCCAACGTTGCCTCGATAGCCGCTACCCGCAAAACTGCGGCCATGCATATGGGTGGAGAAGCCCATCAATTCCATGCGATGGACTTTCTGGTTTACGCCTATTTGCAGAGCGGGCACGATGCCGAAGCTCAGCACGTGATTGAGGAAACAAAGACGATGCCAAGAATGAAGTCAGATAAGTATGGCGAATACGATGCGCACGCCTACGTTCTGGCACAATTTCCTGCCATGTATGAACTGGAGCTGCATCACTGGACAGAGGCCGCCGCTCTGATGCCAGTTGCGGGTTCAGATAAAGGCACCGAGGCGATAACGTACTGGGCACGTTCGATAGGAGCCGTTCGCAGCGGCAATCTGGTGCAGGCGCGCAAGGATCTGGAGGAGATGGATGGGATCCACAGATCCCTGGTCGCCGACAAGAAAACTTTTGAAGCAAAGTTGGTTGACAAAGGGCATCAGGAAGCAACCGCCTGGCTTTGGCATGCTGAAGGCAAAGACGACCAAGCGATTGCGTCGTTACGTGCTCTTGCCGATGAAGACGACAAATTGGGCGACGAACCCACCGCCATTCCGGCACGCGAGATGTTGGCCGATTTGCTATTGGAATTGAAGAGGCCGGAGCAGGCGCTGGCCGAATATCAAATAGACTTGCGTTTTAATCCGAATCGCTTCAACGGACTTTATGGAGCCGCTCGCGCGGCGGAGATGGCGGGGAAAACTGATAAGGCCAACGACTACTATGCTCAACTAGTTAAAGCCTGCGCCGGCAGTAATTCCGACCGACCGGAGCTGGCTAGAGCGAAGTCGCTGATAGCGCAGAAGTAGTGGAGAAGTCAGCAGTAGAAAAATAACAATGCAGAAGTGTAAGAAAGGAAAATGAGGATGCCAAGTGCGGGTCCTCTTGCTGCAATTCGACTTCTTGAGTTTGCGTTTTAGGACGGAGCCCCAGTGTTAATGCGGTTCCACCTTTTGCAACCTGAACAGCAGCGTCCCCCATCCCAGTTTGGCCCGCATCTGCACCGCCGTACGGTTAGCGTCGTCAGTGAACCACACTAAGATCTTCCCTTTACCTTGTAATTTTCCGGAAAGCGCCTCCGCGGCGACGCGCAAGCTTTGGAACGTGCCCGCGGGGGTTTTAATCCGTTCCTGGGTTTCAACGCGAGCTGAAACATCTGCGGTTTTGCCGCCATCATTGACGGGAAAAATGTAAGTTTCTCCGGATTGAAGTGGGAGAGATGCAAGATAGTAAAAACCAGTTATCACGTCCGTGACGCACCCCGGAACGTCATTCTCCGTATGTTTGACCTCTCCTGTCTTCAAATTCTTTTCATCCAGGATACCTTTGCGGTGCGAATAATCAAAGTGAATCTGAGTCTCACGTTTGCGCGACCCTTCCTCGCTATGTTTGAGCACACGTAGGGAGCAGAAGGTTCGTGGATCGAGATACGCTTCGAAGCGATCGTGGACGGTATAAAGCACGTTCACTACTCCCGAGGAATCGCCGACAGCAGTGACCTTCCGCTCCGCTCCCGCTTGTTCCATTTTTACAGTGGCCGTGCCGGCGGTAAAAAGGTGCCACTCAACCGAGTAAACGAACGTTCGACCGTCGGGAAAGTGGTAGTTCGGCGGCGGAGACATGATTTGAGTGGCGCGAGGTGCGCTCGTGGAGAAGGTCGCAGTGACCCGCTGCCGCGCCGGGTTGGTTGCTTCGGCTGGCGAATGCTCATGCCATGCCGAAAACAGCAAAAACAATCCCAGGCTGATTGATCCAAAGAGACGCATGCTTTCGACGAAATCAATACTCGATGAAGCCCAATTACTCGGATAACACAAAGCTCACTTCGACAATAACAGCAGCTTTGAGGCCAGAGCTGCAAACATCACAACGGCACCCAATATCGCATTGTACTCGCGATGTTTGCGGTACAAGTCCCAGGAAAACCTGACTTCGTGATTACCGACAGCACTGATTCGAGGCAGGAGGCGCGGGACGCGGGAAGCGTACTCGTCGAATCCTGCAAAGTTGCGACGGAGAAAAGCTTCCTCCGACAGGATTACGGGTAGATAGATGGCTATGAATATGATTGACATGGCCACGACGATCACCCAGCTTCGCGCGGCAATCGCAAAGCCGCCCGCCAGGATCATCGAACCTAAATAGAGCGGATTGCGGGTGTAGGCGTAAGGACCGCTGGTGGTGAGTTGCTCATTCTTCTGCACGTGTCCTGAAGCGAGCGCACGAATCAGCAGTCCTGGGATTGCTACCAAGGCTCCAAAAACAATCGACTTCGCGGTCGGACGCGACAGCCAACAATAGAAAACGGCTAACGCGAAGCTTAACGGCACTCGGATACGCCGCGCGATGCTCGGCCAGCGCGCGGCTCTGATCTTTGGCTTGGGTTCCTGATCTTCTGGTAGGGGACTATGCACGCGTGCTCCTGAGCAATTGCCGGGCGGCGGCTACAACTTCATCCGAACTGATTTCCAAAAGGCCTTTATCGGGGTGAGGAAGCCGGGCGTGACTGGTGAGACTCGTCGGATTGCGCAGAACGACGCTCGGCGTTCCGAAAGGGCCGTTGCGCGCGGGATTAGTGGGACCGAAAATGCCGACTACTGGTACACCAAGCGCTGCTGCCAGGTGGAGCGGACCCGTATCTCCACCGATGAAAAGACGTGCACGGCGCAAAAGTGCTATCAATTCAGTAATTGAACAAGTCATGCCTTCAGCTGCGCCACCGCTTGTATCGATCGCCGCATCCATCAAATCCTCTTCACCAGGTCCGAAGTTGATCAGCGACTTCAATCCATCCTCCGCTAATTTCCTTGCCACGTAGCCATAACGCTCCGGCGGCCATTGCTTAGCGCCCCAGCCGGCACCAGGATTGAGAATGGCAAATTCCCCAGCATCCTGATCCGCCAATCGGCGATCTACTTCCCCTTCGGCTTGAGGATCTCGGGGGAATTCGACACATGGCAGGGCTAGTGGACGGCGCACCATGGCTTGGGCAAGCGAAAAATTTTGTTCGATAATGTGAGTGCCTCGAGCGATAACTTGGCGCGTGTACCACATGCTGGCGGCGTGTTCGCGAGGTTGAGCCACCCCATAGATAACCGGCGCTCCCGACAAGCGTGCCAACAATGCCGAGCGGACCGCACCCTGGAAATCGACTGCGACATGATAGTTAACCGCGCGCCGTTCACTCAGCCCGAGAGCCATCTGCTCCCAGCTGCGATTCGAAAACGGAGAAGATCGCCATGCCGCCAGGTTGATGGTATGGACTTCGTCCACTAGCGGACGTTGCGGAGAGCGTGGGCCGGAGCGTGAGGTGCGCGACGTACATAATAATTCTGCCCAGCGCTCTTCGATAATCCATCCGATTACGGCGTCGGGGAATGCGTGGCGCAGGGCGGTGGCGGCAGGGAGGGTGTGGATGATGTCGCCCATGGCACTGAGGCGCACAATGAGTAGCCGCTGTAGATCTCCCTTCGCCTGCAAATTTTCCTGGACGTCTTTCATCTCGCCGCTCATTTCAAGAACGCCGCACCGCGCGGCCAGAGCGGATGATCTCAGAGGCAGAATGGTCCTTCGGATCGCCAACAATTTCTACTCGTCCGCCGCACTCCAGAACCGTATCGCGCTCGGGGACAGTATCGGTGGCATAGTCGGTACCTTTGGCGTGAATGTCGGGACGGATTTCACGGACCAATGCGCGTACGTCGGGTTCGGAGAAGATGGCAACCGCGTCCACATCGGCGAGAGCAGCGAGAATTTCCGCGCGCTCTTCCGCCGGCATGAGGGGACGGCCTTCGCCTTTCAGCGACCGCACCGACTCGTCCGAGTTGACCGCGACCACCAGGCGTCCACCGAGTTGCTTCGCGGCGTGCAGATATCGAACATGGCCAACGTGAAGCAGGTCGAAGCATCCATTGGCCAAAATAATGCGGTCTCCAGCCTCACGCCACTCAGCTACGTGACGGCGGAGTTCGTCCAGGCTCAGAATTTTGTGCTGAGAATGAGTGCTCAATGGGATCTTGTGGCGGGCGCCGATTGCTCCACTGCCCGCAGCAGTTCCTGTCGAGAAACAGTTGCCGTGCCGCGCTTCATGACCACAATGCCGCCGGCATAATTGGCGAGATGCGCCGCTTCTTCGTTACTTGCTCCCGCAGCCAATGCCGCCGTAAAGGTCGCGATCACAGTGTCTCCCGCGCCGGTGACATCGGCCACCTCGTCTGAGCCGAAAATCGGTATGTCAAGTGGCTTATGGCCGCGAGAAAAGGACACCATGCCGTCACGGCCGCGGGTGATGACGAGCGAATCCAACTTCATACGCTTCATAATCTGTTCGCCAGCGGAGACCAGGCTCGACCAGTCCTGGCCGATGCGTGAACCGATGACTTCTTCCACTTCGGGCTCATTAGGCGTTGCTGCAGTCACACCGGAGAATTCCAGCATGCGGTGACGCGAATCGAGGGTCACCGGCACCCCATTGAGCCTGCCCTTTTCCCGGATTGCATTCAGAATCGCGGGTGTGGCCGAGCCATAGCCATAATCCGATACCAATAGCGCCTCGGAAGCGCGAGCGTATTTCCGGGCGGCCAGAATCAGTTCGCGGGCGAGATGCGAATTCGGCGGCGCGTCGGGCTCACGATCTACTCGTACCACCTGCTGGCGGGTGGTGTGCGTCATACCGGCTAAGATTCGGGTCTTGGTCACGGTGGCAAAACCCTTGCTCTTAAAAACCCCCGTAACAGGAATGTGCTTGCGACGAAATGCCTGGATCAGCAAGCGTCCTGGCTCATCGTCACCAACTACGCCAACCGGAAGAACGTTCACCCCGAGGTCGGCGAGATTGCAAATTGCATTGGCGCCGCCCCCGGGCACCAGGCTGCGATCGCGATGCTTGAGGATAAGAACAGGGGCTTCGCGAGAAACGCGCGAGATCTCACCAAAGATGAACTCGTCAGCCACAAGATCACCGAGCACGGTGACGGTCGCGTTTGGAAAAGCTTCAACAATTTTTATGAGGCGCTCGGTTTCGTGCGACTGCTTGTTCATGGACGTAACCAGGATTTTCTCATGCGCCGCGCCTTCGCTCCTCTATCCGACGCAGCATGGTATCTACAGCGTTAGCCGCATCTGCAAGTTCCATCTTCACCCGAACCACAGCTAACGGCTGCAACGCCGAGAGATGCTCGCCCAGGTTGATGCTGTCCTTTTCGGTAGTGACAAAGCCCTCGCCTTCGCAGTTGTCTCTTAGTTCCAGCAATTGACGAATGTCCTGCTCGGTATAAGCGTGGTGGTCGCGATAAACCGCCTCAGCCGCCGGTTCAACTCCCGCGGCCCGCAATTGCCAAAAAAAACTTGACGGCCGGGCGATACCGCAAAAAGCTATCGGACGCGAGGATACGTTTGTTGGACTAATACCCCGGCTTACGCGCCAGACGAGCCTTCCTTCATGTGGAAAACTGTCCACGGAAACACCGCCGGTGAGCACAATGGCGTCGGCCCGCCGCAACGACGCCAGCGGCTCCCGCAAACGCCCCGCGGGTAAAAGGCGGTCACGGACATCGTCTGGAGTTACCAGGACGATGTCGAAATCGCGAGCGAGGGCGCGATGTTGGAAGCCGTCGTCGAGAAGGTGGAGTTGTAGACCAAATTGGGTTTCGGCTAAAACACCTGCCTGGTAACGATCTTCACCAACTATGACCGGCACCTGCAATCGGCGAGCGATCAGAAGAGGCTCGTCCCCGAAATCGCGGGCTGAGCCACCTGGATCGACCAAAATCGTGCCACGCGTGTTTCGACCGTATCCACGGGAGAGCACATCGAAGTTGACACCTCGGTCCCTAAGCAACTCACCCAACAGGCTCACGAACGGTGTCTTCCCGCTGCCTCCCACCGAAAGATTGCCGATACTGACTACTGGCCCCTGAAGCCGTTGAACCGGCAGCGCGCCGCGGCTATAGAGCGCGTTTCGGGCCTGGACACCCGCGCCGTAAACGTGAGCGAGGAGGTTCATCTTCACCTTGCCTTGCTCCGGCGGACCCGAGGCTTGAAGGAGCGCAGAAAAGGACTTTTCATTGAGCACTTGCATCCGGAGTCACGGCTGATCGTCCGAGCAGCGCATCCAGCGCGACCAGTACTCTCTGCGTTGCTCCTTGTTGCGCGCGTATGGTATCCGCGGCTCGGCGGCCGAGAGCCATCCGCTCGCCTTCATCAGAAATCAATTCCATGAACGCAAGGGGAAGTTCGGCGGGACCAACCACCTTCAACGCGTTTTGTGCCCGGAACAAGCTTACGACGTCCCGAAAATTCTCTGTGTGCGTGCCGATAATAATGGGCACACCGTACTGGGCGGGCTCGATAATATTGTGTCCTCCACGGGGAACCAGGCTGCCGCCCACGAATGCGAGAGTTCCTAGGGAATAGAGAGCGGCGAGTTCGCCAATCGTATCCACGAAGAACACGCCACCCGCTATCGCTTCGCCGCTCCACAAGGATCGCCGCCAGAAGCGCAGGCCGAGTTTCTTCAGCAACTCAGCAACCTCGCGAAACCGCTCAGGGTACCGGGGCGCCAGAATCATAACGGCGCGAGGATGACTGGCCAAGACATTTTCGAAAGCGCGAAGGAGCAAGGGCTCTTCGTCATCAACCGTACTGCCACACACCAGAATCGGACCAGCGCTGGCTTGATAAAACGCACTCCTCAAGCTTTCGACTATGGGCGGCGGTGCTGGGGGTGAGACATCAAACTTCAGATTTCCGCTGATCTGTATACGTTGAGCTGCAGCGCCAATTTCCGCCAGCCGCCTGGAGTCTTCTTCGGTCTGCGTTAGAAATAGATCTATGTTTGTCAGCGCTCGGCTCAACCAGGGGCGCAGGCGCCGATATCCGGGGAACGAGCGATCGGAAATTCGCGCGTTAACGACAGCAATTTTTGATCCGTTTTTTTTAGCGAGACGTAAAAAGTTTGGCCAAAACTCTGTTTCTGCAATAATGATCAACTGCGGGGCCAGGGCCCGCAGATACGGGCGAATGGTAAAGGCAAAATCTAGAGGGAAGTAGAATACGTTATCCTCGCCGAAGCGTTTTCGGGCTAGTTTCTGACCAGTGCCAGTGGTTGTGGAAACAACAATCCGATGCTCGGGAAAACGGAGTCTTAATTCGGCAACCAGCCCGCTAATCGTTAGCACTTCACCCACCGACACTGCATGCACCCAAATTATCGGCTTCGAGGGGGGTGTCCCCAGCCAATCGGGGAGTTTTCCAAAGCGCTGCGCTAAACCAGCGCGATACTTGCCGTGTCGGCCCATCTGGATCAGCCAGTACGGGAGCGTAATCAACAGCCAGACGGCAAGCAGCGCACTATAAAAAACATACATGAGGAAAAGACATTCTACCCGTTGCCTCTTGGAGTCTGGCGAGCACCACCAGCGAGAAAGCTAGCATCCTTGTATCTTGTTTGCATCTCCCCGATTCGGTGGCTCTGTGTTAGTGGGGAACTGGATCGGGTTTCGACGGGAGGCCGGTCGCATCCTGAGGCGCATTAGTTCTGCAGCCTGGATTATA
>QIAP01000136.1 GCA_003225075.1 Acidobacteriota bacterium
TAGAGTCCGATCTTCAGATCCTGAATGGCGCTCGTCGGAGAAAGAAGCCATGGCATCGGGTTTCAATGATGCTGCATGGCTAGCCGAAAGAGCGCTGGTCCGTATCTATGGATTACCCCCTGAAGTAGCAGAGCGATGATAAGGCCATTGCAGAATGACAAACGGTGACTTGTCATTTGGCTCCTGAGAAGTTCGTTGGTCTCAAGAGAGAGTTTTCGATATCGAAGATCAAAGGGCCGTTCTCCTCTGTCGATTTACGGATGGCCAGCCATTCAGGGTCTGACAAAAACGCATCCCACTTTTCTTGGCGCTGTGCAAGCGACTCCCATGCAAGCAGATAAGTGAGGTGTTGTTCCGAGCGACCAACGATCGTCGTCCAGAACCCGACTTGCAGGAAGCCATGGCGGACCATTATCGGCACGGTGTGATGTTCGAAGCGTGTCAGCAGGTCCGCCATGCGGCCATTCATAACTCTGTAAATGCGCAGCTCGTAGATCATATACTCTCCTGACAATCTGAATTTAGGCGAATCTGTTCGTCCGAAATCGTATGGTTTGGCTCGAAGACATTCGTGGTGCGACGGTGTTCGATTACGTCTTGCAATGCTTGATTCATGATTTTCTCCCGTGATTGCTCGGTGTCTAGACGTGCAGTACTGTTGCGCCGACGGTGCGTCGCTGTTCGAGTTGCTGATGTGCGTGGACCAGTTGATCAAAGCGATAGATGTTCGTTGGGTCGACCTTGAGGATTCCCGACTGTATGGCGTCGAAGAGATCGGCTGAGGAGGCAGCGAGAGCTTCTGGGGTGTTGTTGTAGTGCGGCAAAATTGCCCACGTCAGATACAGCGCTCGGGGTGCCAGCTCAAATGGATTGATTGGTTCCGGAAAACCCGAGGCATTGCCGAACTGAACCAGCGTGCCGCGGGGTTTGAGTACCGCGAGTGAGCCCCGGAACGTATCCTTGCCGACCGAGTCGTAGACAGCCTTTACTCCCTGGCCACCAGTCAACTCAAGGGTGCGTTCTACGAAGTCTTCCGTGCTGTAATTGACTACCGCTGTGCAGCCCGCTTGGAGAGCGATTTGCGCTTTCTCCGCAGTCGATACTGTTCCAATCACGTGAATCCCAAGCGATCTTGCCCACTGCGTGAAGATCTGACCCACTCCACCAGCTGCAGCGTGGTACAGGACGGTATCTCCTTCGTGGAGTTGAACGGTTTCCTTCAGCAGGTAACGTGCTGTCAATCCCTTGAGCAGGCTGCTGGCTGCCTGGTCGTCTGTTACTCCATCGGGAATTACGGTGAGGCGATCCTCAGGATAGAGACGCACCGTCGTGTACGCACCGAACGCATCGGCGTAGGCGACCCTGTCCCCAACCTTCACCAGCGTCACGTTCGGGCCAACCGCTTCGACGACTCCGGATGCTTCGTCACCGATGATCGCTGGAAACTCCGGGACCGGCAGTGTTCCGCGGCGATAGTAGATGTCTACAAAATTGAGACCGATGACCGTGTTTCGCACCAGAACCTCGTGAGCGACGGGATCAGGAACATCCATGGTCTCGAAACGAAAGACATCGGGCTCTCCATACTCGTAGATACGTGCAGCTGTTGCTTTGGTCGACATATAGCTTTCCTCGAAACGTGTAAGTGTGTCCCGGTGTTGTCGCCAGACTGGAGACAACACCGGTCAAAGTCACAAGTTGATGCGTTTACCTGTTTCGGACGAATCTTGAATCTGCTCGAAGAGCTGCTGCTGCCAGACCGCATCGTGGAATGTCGGAACGGCTTGTGTTCCACTGGCCAGATCTCTGCTCAACGCCACATACAAGTCGCCGAGTTCCGCTACGCCTGTCTGTAGGCCGGCCCGTGGGAACCACTCGTACTCCGCAGGGATCGGGAGATTCTCCAAGGGCCTGCTATCCCCCTGTGCCCCAGTGACAATGAAGTCTTCATCGACACCACCAAATGCTGAGGTGTTTGTGATCTTGAGATCACCTGCATCGCCCGTGATATCGATCTGTACGCCGGAACCGCTCAACTTGCCGCCCTCGATATGGATCGAAAACAAACCACCATCCGCAAGAGTTCCATGCATCAACAGTTCGTCTGGCGATGTCGTCTGGATCTTTTCTCCTGTCTCCTTAATGGTGACCTCTGGAAACTGATTGGCCGTGAGCGCCGAGAAGCTGGACGGCTTTCCCACCACTGAGAAGAGGACTGGAAAGAAGTGTCCGCCGAAGATCGCTACGACGCTCATGAAATTCTCGATCGGCAAGCTCCAACGGACGGCATTCGCACGGATCTCGCCGAACATATTCACACTCACGTGCATCCGAGCAGAACGAACCTTGCCTACATAACCCTGCGCGACAAGGTCATGAACATACCGAAATGCCGGTGCAAACTGTCGCTGCAGGCCAATCTGGGTTTTCACTCCGGCAGCATCTGCGAGCGTCGCCAACTCGGCAGATTTGGCCGCAGTCGGCGTAAGCGGCCACTCGCAGTAAACGTCCTTGCCTGCAGTGATGGCTGCGCGGATACCCTCCTCATGTTGCTGAGAGGTGGTTAGCACCAGGACCTGGTCGACCAATGGGTCCCTCACCAACGCATCCAAACTCTCGGCTACGTGAGGAATGCCATACTCCGTAGCGGCCGCCTTCGCCGCTTCCTTGCGTTGGCTGTAGATAGCTACGATCTCGTACTCCGGTAGGAGCCTCAGCACCCGGACATGTGCGAACAAGGCCCAATTGCCAACACCGATCAATCCCAGACGAATTTTCTTTTGATCCTTCATACCTTCCTCCCTATGCGTGTCACTTGCTACAGAACTAAAGATGAGGGGTGACACTCCTTTTTGAGATCCGAGAACATAATTGAGTCGTCGGGTTGGAGACGCTAAGTAACGTCTCTCTCAGTAACTCAAGGTGCAAGAGGCGGGCCATCCCCAAGAGATTGAAAAGACAGAAGAGAAGGGAGGAAAGCTGCCTGTGAATTTGGTGAAATTGGCGGAAATTGCGATTTCACCAGTCCTCGGAAGAGGCCCAGCTGAATTTGAAGTGGCTTTTACGAATCCTTAATTTCTTAACGCGGTACTCCAAGGTCGAACGTAATCCGGGACTTCCCGAACTTTCCGTCACTCCAATTTCTCTTTCAAACCCTGCTTTCAGCGAAATTCAATTGGTCACTCGGTTGCACTACTCCTGATCAGCGCTTCGATGGGCTTACCAGCGAATTTGCACATCATGGGACGCCCATAGAAGTGTCGACGTGGAAAATAATCCAGTTCTCCGTTCGAAGTCGATCTGGTTTTGTTTAGAACTGGGTGGACTCGAATCGGACGGAGAATGAGGCACTCCGCAATGTGGAAGGTGGTCGAATTGAAATTAGCGCAAAGTATAAAGCCCGATTTAATCTCCGCGCCGCAGTTGTTTAATGAGGGATCGCAGAAGCAGACAAGCAAGAACGCGTCGACGCACGAAAGTGAACGCTTGAAGTCAGTCTTTCTGGACGCTATAACTCACGATTTCAAAACTCCTCTTACTTCAATCAAGCTCTCGGTGACGTCTTTGCTTGGCGACTTAGAAACTGACCTTGAAGAGAG
>QIAP01000012.1 GCA_003225075.1 Acidobacteriota bacterium
GGATTGATGCCAAAAATCGAGTTCGTTCCGGAGCAATCAGTCTTGTTGGGCGCATTGGGAAAGGTTACAGTGACCTGCGCCGCCGAGGGGGCTACCCCTCCTACCTTGTTTTGCCCGGCGACAAATTGCGCTTGTTGAATTGCTGCTGCACAGGCAGTCTGCCAGATGTCCGACGAGTTGCTTGGGTCGCCGGTGACGCCTGCTGCCACTAAGGTTCTGGCAGCCGCCATGGCCCCTGCCTCTGCCGACCTTTGCGATTCGCTCTTCGCCACGTACAAAGAGGCTACATCGATAGCTAACGCTGCCATGGCCAAAACCACAAACATCGTCAGCGCTGCGAGCAGTAGCGTTACCCCTCGCTCACTCTTTTTCCACTCGTGGATATCGCTTGCTTTGCTCATAGGGGAAATTAATCCAGGTTTGATATCACGGCGTCCGAATTAATCGGGCTCGACCCCGCGTAGTTCGTACCCGGGACCAGGACAGCCATCACCCTGTTGAACTGCCACTTGCGTGGGTAGCTAATGGTCACATGCGTCGTTATGACCCAGTTGTTCGCGCCATTAGCTACCGGGAATCCGCGATTAACCATGAGAGTCAGTACACCGGGGCAACCAGTATTGGCGGTGTAGGTCCACTCTAGAGGCCCCGATTTTGTTGTTGTCGCTGGCGCCGTGATATTGCAGTTGTCAACCTTTGCCGACTGCAAATATTCTCCGACCAGATCCCTAATAGCATTCACGGTGGGGGGCGCTTGGTTCGAAGCCAGCGCGCTGTAGAGGTCGCTCGTAGGCTGATTGGCGCCGAGACGTGCGCCTTCCCGAACCGCGCCATTTAATTTTTGCTTTAAAGTGAAGGCCCCGCCGAAATCCGTAAGTCCGATTAGAAAAACCATGAGCAGCGGAAGAGTCACTGCAAACTCGACAATCTGCACCGCCTCTGTCCCGTGTAACCTAGCGAGGAGGGAGGGATGCACCTTGGCCGTGACCTCGTTTGAGTCCGTAACTGCCATTAGTTCTCCTGGCGCGCCTGCGATTCCGCGACAATTGTGATCCCGGTAGTAAATGTCTGTAGTCCCCAAGGATTTACGCTAAACCAATTGAGTTTGAATTTCCAAGGATAACTCAAGCTCACTTTGCTTCCATTCTCGGCAGTGGTCAACGCCACGTCCTGTTTGAAATTCGTGATCTGCAGTTGACTTGGATCCAGGTGTGCCGCCTGCAGGATAGGATTCACTACATTGGTCTGGATATCAGACTGAGTACGAGAAGTATTGCCGCAGGTTGCACAACTTGGAGACGCCGCCGCAACCGCGGCTTCCCGAGCAGCTCGATTCAGGGTTGAATAAATATTGAAAGCGCGCCCAAACCACATGATTCCAAGCAGCAGCATGAATACCAGCGGCAGGACCACCGCGGTTTCGGCAATCTCTGTGCCACAGGAATCACGTGCAATTTCTCGTAGCCACTTCACTATTGCACCGTACCCGACTGCATTGTCATTGAACCCGAACGTCACGAGCCAGTCATAACCAGCTGCATACCGTACAAAACTACCGCAAAAGCCACAGCTACCCCAAATGGAATCTTCAAGGACTCTGGGTTTTCCAGGGAAAGCTCAGATGCCGGCAATCGCAGGGTGAGCAGCGCCGCCAGAATGCGGCCGACATTGCGTAACGCCTGGCGCACACGCCGCTTGTAAATAATCAACGCCATCGCCATTACTCCCGCGACGAAAATTGCGACCACTAATACTGTCACCAGCGGGCCGGGACCCAAGAAAGCGCCTAGTGCGCCGACCAGCTTCCAGTCGCCTGCGCCCAGACTTTTGATCAGGACGAACGGTAATAACAATCCCAGGCCAAGTCCAGCTCCCAGCAGCGAGGACTTAGTCCCCTCCCATCCTCCAGCCAGAGTATTTCCCGAGATGCCCACCAGCAGCCCCGGCACACTCAGCCAGTTGGGTATTCGACGATAACGCCAGTCGAACCAACCCGCCAGAATGGCCAAGATTACTGCAGCAACCCAAACGCCTTCTTTCAACATGCGGTCCGCCGCCATGTGCCATCCGATCTAAAAACGAAGCAAGGCAAGGCACTTATACCCTCAGGCCGCGGCTGGATTGGAATTAATCGTCGGGGAGGGATTTTCAGCTCCGAGCGTGCCCATCACCCCGTAGGGCGGGCTAATCCGCGAATTCTCACACAGTCGTCAGGGGAAGTCAACGTGACTCCACGCGCCGGTAGTGGTGCTTTAGTCATGTCCACGCTAAGACCCCCCACTACCCCACGCGCCAGCTTTTAGCCAGTGAAAGGCAGCCAAATCGCCCAGAGCGGGCGAACCACCCTCGCAAAAAAAGGCCCGATCACTCGGGCCTTGCTTAGGAGGTTATGGATGGATGCTTAACGATTCATGATGTGAGCTGCATTGCGCTCCGCAATAACCTTTTTGGCATTCTCAGCCAGTGCCCGAGCCTGCGGCAAAAGATCCAATGCCTTGGTCACTTGCGGATCGGTTTCGGCCCGAACTTTCAGGCCCTCTTCTTGTCCGAAGGCATCGACAAAAATCTCAGTCTTGATGTTGGACCGAACCCAGTCATTGTTCTCCACCAGGTCCGCCTCGGTGTAGGGAACTTTCTCTTGGTCCAGGAATTTACGGAAATCCTGCATGACGGTGTCATCCACTTCGAAGCCCTTAGTGGGATGGTGGGTCACGGTGTAGTGTTTAGCGAAATTGAAAAATGCATAATGCTGCAGCATCGTGTCCTGGAAGTGACTGCTCTTGGGCTGCGCAATCTTGACGTCAGGGCTGATGCCGCCACCACCATAAACGGTGCGTCCGCTGTCCGTTACTTTGACCTCGTGGTTGTTAGCGCTATTCTCTTCGTTCTCACGATTGTAGTAATAGTCGTACAGGGAAACGCCAGTATAGTCACGTTGGATCAGACGGCCGCTCGGGGTGTAATACTTTGCCGTGGTGAGAGCCAGTCCAGTATTTTCGGAGAGCGGATAGACAGTTTGCACCAGCCCTTTTCCAAATGTGGTCTCACCAACGATTAGGCCGCGGTCATGATCTTGAATGGCTCCCGCGACAATCTCAGCCGCTGATGCGGTGCCCCGATTTACCAGCACAACCAGCGGAAATTCCTTCCCGCCATTGCCATGAGAAGCGACGTAACGCTTCTCCGGGGATGAGCGTCCGTGGTGGTACAAATGAGCTGGCCTTTGTGGAGGAACTTGTCAGCCACGCCCACGCCTTCGCTCAACAGCCCACCGGGATTCTGTCGCAGGTCAAGGATCAGGCCCTTAAGATCGCCCATTTCCTCCAGCGCCTGCGCCACTTCGTGCTCAGTGGTCTCCTGAAAACCGGAAACGTGCACATAGCC
The DNA here is from genome assembly GCA_003225075.1 of Acidobacteriota bacterium. Lineage (GTDB taxonomy): Bacteria > Acidobacteriota > Terriglobia > Terriglobales > Acidobacteriaceae > Gp1-AA124. Next base: position 3,385 of record QIAP01000012.1, read on the forward strand.
AACGCCGGGACGGATCAGGAAATGCAGGTCAACGCTATAGCGGGGAATTTCATCGCGCACTACGTTGAAGTCGAGTGGCTTGTCGGCACCTTCCCGCAGTATGGTGATGCGTACCGTCGTCCCTTTGGGACCCTTCAGAAGATCGGCGACGTCAGCCGTGCTCATATTGTCGGTGGCTTTGCCGTCGACCGCGATAATGATGTCGCCTGGATGAATGCCGGCGCGATACGCGGGTGTACCCACGAAGGGCGCAATGACAATGACTTTGTTATTGCGCGGGCCGACCGTCATGCCTACGCCGTAATATTTGCCGCGCTGTTCTTCGCGAAGTAGAGAATACGACTTGGGATCAAAAAAATTGGAGTGCGGGTCGAGGGCGTGCAGCATCCCGGGAATGGCCCCATTGTAGATGGCTTTATCCGGGTTCACCGCCTCGGCATAGTTCTCTTCGACGACTTGGTAAACCTGAGTGAATTGTTTCAGGCTGTCACGAACGTCGGAGTCACCGTTAGATGTCGCCGCCGGGTTCGCTTTCTGGGCAAACAACATCCCCAAAAAACCGCAGCTGACAAGGATAAAAACTACCAGGAAGAGTGAGCGACGAGAACTACGAACCATCTTCAAAGTCCTTTATAGATAGGCGTCCAGATACCGCGCAGCTGAATGAAGTATAACACGTACGCGAACCACAATTTTCGTCTTCCGAACCTTACGTAACCGTTCGACTTACCACCTGAATATTAGGATGCAGGCAATAGGGAGGGGCTTCGACATTACTGAACAATCGACCACTGTTTGTAGAAGCCGCTCCGATTGCTGGCAATGCAAGTCCGGCAGTATGATGGAGGTATGAATCTTGGCTTTTTTGAACGAATTCAAGCGTGCCAGCAACGAGTTCAAAGCGCAAATCGAAAGCGAAATCTCGAATCTGGAACACGAATCCACGCCGCAAATCCTTCCTCCCACCCAGCCTCCGCAGGGTGCGGTGGCCAGTGGAAGTCTCACCGAAATAGCTCCTGGCGAGCGGGAGGACAATCACATCGTTAAGGCCCCCAATGCCTGAAATGGCTGCAGAACTCCCCGCTGGCGGCGACGAACAAGAACCCATGCGAGCCATGAGTTTCCTCGATCATCTCGAGGAACTTCGACGGCGCATCATTTATTCGATCATAGCAGTCGCGGTGGGTTTCTTTCTGTGTTGGGGATACGCCGAGAAAATCTACGAAATCATGCAGCGGCCCATTATGGAAGCTCTCCGCCGCAATGGGCTGTCTGAAAAACTGGTCTACCTGAACCCCACTGAACCCTTCAACCTTTACTTGAAGGTAGGGCTGCTCGCCGGACTTTTTGTGGCATCGCCGTTCGTGCTTTACCAGGTTTGGCTGTTCATCTCGCCTGGCCTCTACCGCAACGAAAAGCGCTACTTGACGCCCTTCATGTTTTCCACGGTCGGCTTGTTCCTGGCCGGCGGCTATTTTGGCTACAAACTGGTCTACCCGCAGGCCCTCGAATTCCTCATTGGCTATGGCAAACAATTTACCCCCATGATTACGATCGGGGAATATACCGATCTGTTCCTGACGATCATAATTGGCATGGGTGTGATCTTCGAGCTGCCAATCCTGGTCTTCTTTCTGTCGCTAATGGGCATTGTTACCGCGCAGTGGATGTGGCGCAACCTGCGCTACTCCATTCTGGTGATCTTTATCATCGCCGCGATCCTGACGCCGACAACAGACATTTTAAACATGTGCATTTTCGCCGCACCCATGGTCGCCCTCTATGTCGTGAGTATAGGGATTGCCTGGATGGTCCACCCTACGCAGCGAAGAGCTCGGCGGACGAGAGGTCAATAGAGATGGGATCGGGCTTTCCGGCTCGACAAAGCGTGTGGTTCGTCTGGGGGAGTTCCCTTTTGTTGGCAACGACGCTCTCCGCATGTTCCAGTAAAGCGGCACAAACCGCAGAGCCGATTTCCGTGACAAGCAGTCCGGGCCCCGCGCAGCCGGCAGTTTCGGAAGCGTCGTCTGCCCCTACCGTGAATTCCGCGCGCGCCCTGCAGTACATAAAGGAAACCGTCGCGTTTGGACCGCGACCGATCGGCAGCGCCAATCATAAAAAATTAGAGCAATACATCGTTTCACACGTTAAAGGGGAGCACGTCGAATACGATAGCTTCACCGCCGACACGCCGGAAGGAAAGTTTCCGGTTCGTAACATCATCGCCAAATTTCCCGGCAAGAAAGACGGCATCATTGTGATTGCGGGGCATTACGACACCAATTATCCGCTGCGCAATACCGGCTATGTGGGAGCAAACGACGGTGGTTCCTCCACCGCAATGCTGCTTGAGATAGCCAACCAACTGCGCGGAAGAAGGCGCGATGGATACAGCGTCTGGCTTTTGTGGACCGATGGAGAAGAGGCGGTGAAACAATGGTCTGACACTGATAGTTTGTACGGTGTCCGCCACCTGGCGGAGAAATGGCAGAGTGACGGGACCCTGAAAAAGATCAAAGCGTTCCTGCTCGCCGACATGATCGGTGATGCGGACCTGAATGTCGAACGCGAACAGAATTCAACCCCGTGGCTGGAAGACCTCGTTTTACAAGCGGCCACGCGACTGGGCTACCAATCTCACTTCTACTCTCGAACCACCGCTATAGACGATGATCACTTGCCGTTCGTGCGCCGCGGGGTTCCCTCTGCCGATCTCATTGATTTGGATTATGGCTACGGCAATGTCTTTCACCACACGCCTCAAGACACGGTTGACAAGCTCAGTCCCAAGAGTTTGCAAATAGTGGGGAATGTGATTCTGCAAACAGTGTGGATGCTGGACAAGAAGAATTAGCCAAGCCGTCTGCCATCTTCCTTTCCTCTTTCCGTTTCCCTGAAATTAGTTTCTAATGCGGCGGATATGCCAAAACCTCATCGAGTAGTTCTTTTCTGCTGTATGGCCGCGCTTGGGCTCACCTGCCTAGCGGCTGCACCGGGGTCTGACTCTAGTCGAATTATCAGCGAGGCTCTAAAGTCCTCTGATCTTGAAGCTAATCTGCGCCATTTGACGGACGAGATCGGCGGTCGTGTGCCAGGCACGCCGGCAATGCAGCGTGCGGTTCAATGGGGCACGGACGCCTTCAAAGTCGCTGGCGCTGACAGCGTGCACACCGAAGATTTCACTACGGCAGCATCCTGGGCGGAAGGCGCGACACAGATGAGCGTGTCGGCAAGCGGGACCGCTGTTGATGCGACGCTGAGTTCTATTCCCAAGGTCGAGTTTCGGGTGCGCGCAGTTTCGATGGCGTGGGCACCCGCCTTAGCTACAGTGCGGCACGTCCCGATGCTGGATGTTGGGACGGGTTCTGCCGAAGATTTCAAGAAGGCTGGCGACGTCTCAGGGAAAATCATCCTCGTCCACTCCGACGTTCTGAAGACTTGGGCAGACCTGTTCGGCGAATACCTGAAAGCGCCGCCAGTGATCGACGTGGCGGTAAAGGGCAAGGCCAAAGCGATTGCTTTCATTGCGACCCGTGAGCACGATCTGCTGTATCGCCACACCAATTCCACAAATGGCGAGATCGACAGGATACCGATGGTGCTCATTGCGCGGGAGGACGGAGAACGCATCGGGCGCCTGCTCTCGTCTGGGCATCCGGTATGGGCCGATCTGGCAATTCCGAACCGAATTGGCGGCCCGGTCACCGCGTCCAATGTTGTTGCTGAAATTAGAGGCAGCCAGAAGCCGGATGAGTTCGTCATCTTGGGCGCACACCTGGATTCATGGGAGCTTGGTACGGGGGCGCTGGATAACGGCTGCAATGCCGCGCTGGTCATCGACGCATTGCGAGCCATCAAGGCATCGGGTCTGCATCCCCGGCGCACTATCCGGTTCATACTCTTCTCTGGAGAAGAAGAGGGAATGCTCGGCTCTCACGCTTACGTGAAAGCCCATGCTAATGAGTTAGACAAAGCGGCTGCTGTCGTGATCTTTGACTCCGGCACCGGTAAGACCACTGGCTTTTCGCTGGGCGGCCGTAAAGACGTGGTCAACACAGCAACCCAGATTGTAGCGCCACTGAAGCAGTTTGATGCGACCGCATTAACTACTGACGCGGAATGGGGCACGGATAATTTCGACTTCATGCTGGAAGGCGTGCCCACACTCGTCGCCAACCAGGAAGAAGCTAATTACCTGGTCAACTATCATGCCAGCTCCGATACGCTCGACAAAGTAGATATGCCTCAACTTAAGAAGCATGTGGCAGAGGCGGCAGAGATCACGTTCGCCATCGCCAATGCTTCGGAGCGGCTTGGTCCGCGGCTAAACCGGCCACAAATTGAACAAACCTTGCGCGAGACCCGTTTGGATGAGCAGTTAAAGATTTTCGGCATTTGGAAGGATTGGGAGAGCGGAAAACGAGGACGCAAGCAATAGTTTTGCCGTCACTTTCCTATATTGTTGAGAGATCCCCGGAGCTTCATACATTACCAACTGGAAACCGGCAAGCTTAATTTTATGAATGTGCTGAATTGAATCGTTGAGGTATCTGTTGAGCCAAACCACCTTCTGGATCCTGTTTAATGTTTTTGTCGCGGCGATGCTGCTTCTGGACCTTGGAGTATTCCATCGTCGAGCCCATGGGGTCCGCTTTCGCGAAGCGCTGGGCTGGAGTGCTATGTGGATTGCTCTCGCTGGCGCCTTCGCGGTACTGGTCTATTTCTGGCACGGGCGGACTCCCAGTCTGGAATTCGTAACCGGCTACGTAATCGAGCTTTCGCTGAGTGTAGATAACCTGTTCGTCTTTCTCTTGATCTTTCGCTATTTCCGAGTCCCTAGTGACCAGCAGCACAAAGTTTTGTTTTGGGGAATCATAGGCGCCCTTGTGATGCGAGCAATTTTCATTCTTGCCGGGGTAGGTCTGATTCGCCGATTCCACTGGATTATTTACCTGTTTGGCGCGTTACTCATTTATAGCGGAATCAAATTTCTTCGGGAGGAAAATGCAAATATTCATCCCGAAAAGAATCCGGTTCTGCGGGTATTTCGACGCCTCATGCCGGTCACTAAAGATTATGTTGGCGGAAAATTCTTTGTGCGGCAACGGGGCCTTTACGCAACACCTTTGCTGGTCGCGCTACTGGTGGTCGAGACCTCCGATCTTCTCTTTGCCGTGGATTCCATCCCGGCCATTCTGGCCATCACCTTGAATACTTTCATTGTCTATACCTCAAACGTATTCGCCATCCTCGGATTACGATCCATGTACTTCGCCCTGGCCACCATGATGGACATATTCCACTACCTCCATTACGGACTCTCTGTAGTACTCATCTTCATTGGAGCGAAGATGTTGCTCTCACACTATTATGAGATTCCGACGGTAGTGGCGTTGCTGACAGTACTTTTGGTGCTGGGCATTTCGGTGGCTGCATCGCTGCTTCTTCCAGAGCGCACAAAAGTTAGCGCGGGTCCTTAATGCTGGCGGGGGACGGAGAGTCTTGCTTCTGTCGGTTGCGCCTAGAGACCGATCTATTTCTTACACGAAGCGAATGGAATCGCCGCGGACAAGCGAGTGCTTCAGGAATTTCGTATCGTTGTGAGTGGGATAGTCAGTACGATAGTGCGCCCCGCGGCTTTCTTCACGGGCCAGGGCCGAGCGCGCAACCAGCAAGCTCGCGGTATGGATGTTGCGAGCTTCGTAAGACCGTCGAGTACGCGGGTGCGCCAGGCGGACGGAGAGTTGCTCTAGGTGTTGAATAGCACCGTTCAATCCCGTGCGGCTGCGCACGATCCCAACATCCTTCCACATAAGGTCCTGGATCTCGTCGATGAATTCCTCAAGTCCTGCATCTACCGGGCCATTTGATGAGGCCGCATGCTTCGATGGATGCGACCGTCCAGGTGAATGCTTCAGCTCCGCACGCATTTGTTGACCCGCCCGCGCGCCGAAAACTAAGCCCTCAAGCAGGGAATTGCTGGCAAGCCGATTGGCTCCGTGTACGCCCGTGGCCGCCGCTTCACCAGCCGCGTACAAAGCAGGCAGGCTGGTGTGCCCGGTGAGATCAGTTCGCACCCCGCCCATGGCGTAATGTGCAGCCGGGCGAATCGGAATCAGTTCTGTGGTGATGTCAATGTTATATTGCATGCACGTCGAATAAATGCGCGGAAACCGTTTCTTCAGGTGCTCGCCATGAAGGTGTGTGAGATCCAGATAAACAACCGGATCCTTCGCGTTACTGACTTCTAGTTCATGAACTATGGCTCGCGCCACCACATCGCGCGGAGCAAGCTCAGCCATGGGGTGGTACTTAGGCATGAAGCGGTGCATCTCCAGGTTGCGCAAGTGCGCGCCTTCGCCACGCAATGCCTCGGAAAGCAAAAAACGCGGGGCCTTCTTCAAATAGAGCGCCGTGGGATGAAATTGAATAAATTCCATGTCGCTGATTTCAGCTCCGGCATGCAGAGCCATCGCAACCCCATCGCCAGTAGCGACGGCAGGGTTAGTGGTATTGCGGTAGAGTTGCCCCAGACCGCCAGTCGCGAGCAGCACGGCAGATGCGGCCATCTCGTCCGGGATGCCCTTATCATTGATCAGGGAGATGCCGTACACCTTTCCGTTGTCTAGTCGTAACTCCGTGGAAAACTCAAACTCGCAAACCGAGATGTTTTTCAACGTTTTCGCTTTAGCATAAAGAGCGCGCAGTATCTCTTGACCCGTGGAGTCGCCATGTGCGTGCAGTATCCGGTTACGGCTGTGGGCTCCCTCGCGCGTAAAGGCCAGCTTCGTGCCGTTACGATCGAATTCCGTGCCCCATTGGATAAGCTCCTCGATCCGCTCCGGGCCTTCCTCGACCAGAATCTTTACCGCTTCAACATTACACAGACCATCGCCCGCGCTGAGTGTGTCCTGAAGATGAAGGCTGACTTCATCTTCATCGCTGAGCGCTGCGGCTATGCCCCCCTGAGCCAATTGCGTGGCCGAGTCTTTTACTTCACGTTTTGCCAGGACTACGACGCGCCCCGCCTGCGCCAACTCAATGGCGGCACGTAGGCCGGCAATTCCAGCGCCAATCACAAGAAAATCGGTTTCCGGCGGCGCGCACTTCATAGGCGCAAATGTTATCACGCATGTGACGTGTAAGGCTCTGCGGACGATACGCTATGATGGAACGCGTGCAGCGGGTGAACATCGCGGTTCAACCACGTTCTTATGAAGTGTGGATTGAAAGTGGCCTTCTGACGCGCGCGGGCGCGCACTTGCGCGAACTGTTTGCCGGACGCCACCATCTTTTTGTCGTAACCAACCCGGCCGTCCGGCGGAAGTGGGGCAAAAAGCTGATGTCGGCGCTGGCCGCGTCAGGCTTTGAAGCAAAGTTCGTAGAAATGAGTGACGGTGAGCGCTACAAGAGGCTGACAACGATTGAACTGTTGGCCGAGAAATTGTCGCGCCTGGGAGCTGATCGCAATGTCGTTCTCGTCGCCTTTGGCGGGGGCGTCGTGGGAGATGTCGCTGGTCTGCTGGCCTCCCTCTACATGCGTGGGGTGGATGTGATCCAGGTTCCGACCACCGTGCTTGCTCAGGTGGACGCATCCATCGGCGGAAAAACTGGAGTCAATCTCCCCGCCGGCAAGAATTTGCTGGGAACATTCCATCAGCCGCGAGCGGTGCTGATCGATCCTGCCGTGCTGTCGACGCTGCCGGAGCGGGAATTTCGCTCCGGGTTGTACGAGGCTCTTAAGTGCGGCGTCATCGGGAACGCTGAGCTGTTTCATCAATTCGAGCAGAATAAAGACAAGATTCTTAAACGCGATCCCGCGGCTCTCGAGTGGGTCATCGCCGAGTCTGTGAAACTAAAAGCCTCGGTGGTGTCGGCAGACGAAAAAGAGAATGGGCTGCGCAGACTCCTGAATTTCGGCCATACCATTGGGCATGCGCTGGAAGCCGAAACCGGTTATCGTGGATTGCTACACGGCGAGGCCGTAGCGTGGGGGATGATCGCCGCAGCCCATATCGCGGAAATAACTGGGAAAACCGATCCCGCAACTGCCGAACGCATCCAAGGCGCGGTGTTAGGTCTTGGGTCGTTGCCTCCTCTCGAAATCCGATCCAGAAATATCCTGCAGCGGCTTCAGGCGGACAAGAAAACCCGTGACGGTGTCGTGCACTTGGTGCTGCCACGACAAATCGGTAAAGTTGAAGTGGCGACGGATGTGCCCGAAGACTCCATACGTCAGGCGTTGCACGAGATCCGGCGGCTGTCCCATCTGTAATTATGAGTAACGAGTATAAAGCGGTGGTCATAGGCGCAGCTCCCCAAGGCACGCAAGATCCGCAGAGCGCCGCGCGAGCAGTGCGGGAAATGTTTACTTCCATTGCCCCCCGCTATGACTTGCTGAACCATGTCTTGTCATTCAACGTAGACAGGATTTGGTGGCGGTGCGCCGCAAGCGCATTTACATCCATCCTGCAACGTCCGGACTCGCGGGTTCTCGACCTTTGCTGCGGCACTGGAGACATGACGTTGGCCTTGCTGCGTGTGGCTGGAAAGCGGGGAGCCCAGATCCAGGGCGCAGACTTCACACATGCCATGCTGCGGCGTGCCCGCACAAAATCAACCGGGACCTCCTTACGATGGATAGAAGCGGACGCTCTCGTTTTGCCGGTCGCAGATGCGCAATTCGATCTCGTGACTTCCGCTTTCGGCTTTCGCAACCTTGCCGACTACGACGCGGGATTGCGGGAAATTGTGCGTGTGCTCAGGCCGGAGGGTGAGTGCGGCATTTTGGATTTCGGAGAGCCACACGGCTTGATAGGCCAGATCTACCGAATTTACTTCAAGCGAGTTCTGCCTGCGGTGGGCACTTTGATCTCGGGAGTGAAGGGACCATACGCCTATTTGCCCCATTCAGTGGAGCGCTTCCCATCACCAGACGAAATGCTGGATCGTATGCGTGGCGCAGGTTTTCGCGAGGTGAGTTGGAGACCTTACTTTTTTGGCATCGTGGGACTCTACCGTGGGAAAAGATGAACGCTGCAACAACATGAAAGTCTATGTTGCAGCTGACTGGGCGACGGCCGATTCGGAAGTAGTGAAACAGTCAGCGAAGGCATCGGCAACGCTGTAGCGAATGACCTGCCCATAATCCGCTCCCAGAAATTTGCGCAGCCTGTCAGTGTTCATGATGTATTCCCCAGTCATATAGGGCAGCGCCTCGGGGGGAATCGCAGAAATTCCCCGTTTCCATAGAAACCGTAATACCCCCCGCATGGCCGCTTTTCCGGGCACACGAAGGAGTCTTGCGTGCGCCATGTCAATGCAGCGCGAAAAATCGAGTGGCACCCCCTGCCCAGCGACATTCAGCACCGTCAGGCGTTGCGCTTCAGGTTCACGGCGAAGCACATGAGCGATTAACCTTGCCATGTCGTCTACGTGTACAAACTGAATCTTGTTGTCAAGGTAGCGTTGCCCGAAGGGCAGCAGGCAGGGAAGTCGCTTGCCGCGTTGGCGCATGCGCTCGGCACGTCTGCTTCGTCCATTGGGAGTGCCACGAAAGGCGCCAATCAGATAGTTGTCCATCGTGGAGCCGGCAAAAATATGCGGGCGAAAAATGTAAACACTGCAACCGCGCAGTGCCGGAGCCCGCTGCCGGACCACTTCGTCGGATTCCCGCTTATGAATCGCATACGGCAAGGTATGAGCGTCAAGCGGGAAATCTTCCATCACCGGTCCCGGAAGATCTGGACCATAAGCAGAAACACTGCTGGGAAAAATGAACTGTTTCACTGCGTCATCTTCGTTGCGGTTGGCCTCCGTAATGGCTTCCATGACTCGCGCTGTACCCGCCACATTGATTTGCCACATACGGTTAAGATCGAAAATTCCGATGCGAACCGGGTCGATCACAAACGCAAGATGAATAACTGCCACCGGTCGGGTCTCTCGCAGAAGGTGATACAACCTCCGGCATGACTCCTCAAGTCCCAGGTCCAGCCGGACAAAGTGTACGGCGGCCGTTGTCGTTGGCGTATTGATATCCACTCCGACCACGAAGAAATCCTCGAGCTGCGGCAGCAGGCGCAAGCCCAGATTTCCCGCGATGCCGGTAACGAGCACGGTTGGCTTCGCTGCTTCCATTACTTGGGCTGCGGAGATTTAGGTTGGGGTGATTCCTTCATTGCGTTCGGCTTCGGTTTGCCTGCGCCTGGACCGGGGCCGGCAGGAGCCGCGCCGAAATACGCATCATTCAATTCCGCCGTGCCCGATTGCTCAATCGCCTGCATGGCGTCCCGCACTTTTTGGCTCTGCAACGTGCCACGGATATCCTCCTTGACCTGCGACAGCGGTAAGGCCTCCTTGGTCACTATTTTGTAAATGTAATGTCCACTGGGGTCGCTGATGCTCTGCGAGACTTCGCCGGGTTTCAAATCCATGACCGAAGACTGGCTGGGAGGTAGATTCATTCGGCGAACTTTCCCTAAGTCCGATGAAGGAGCACTGGCTTTCAACCCAGCAAATTCAAATGCCTCCTTTTGTAATTTTTCGAAGTCCTCTCCTGCCGCGGCGCGTGCGCGAAGCTTGTTTGCTTCGGCGGTCATTGCTTCTTCAGCCGCTTTTTGCTGGGCTTGAGATTCATCAACCTTCGGTTCGGTAGGCTTACTGTTCTTGGTAGGCTCGACTTGTTTGCTGTGAGGAACAAAAATCCTTTGTAGCGTTGCCTCTTCGAAAGCAGTCGGATTATCGTGGTAATACTTCTCGATTTCTTGTTCAGAAATCTGAGAGGCCCGTTGTTGCACAGCTCGGCTCAGTTCCTGATACAGCATTTGAAGGCGGGCAAATGCCATTTTTTCCTGAAATCCCGGTTGTTTGTCCAAGCCCCGCTTTTGTGCCTCTTGTGCCATGAGCAGCATCCTGGGATAGACAGTTGCCAATTGCCGGCGCACCGGGGCCGGCATGCCGGGCTGGAGTGATTCGGCGAGCTTTTCGAACTCCGCACGGCTGATCACGGTCTCACAGGCTTTTTTTTCAGAACCGGAGCTGCTCTTGGCTAACTTGTCATCGCAAAGACCCTTGATTGTGATCACGGGCGCTTCCGGCGGAAGATTCGAAGGCGTAGCTGCCGCTGCAGTCTGGACGTCGTCGTCATCTTGGACTGCACTCGGCGCATCCTGCCGCGTGGAAGGCGAAGATGGTGTTTGTGCTAAAGCTATACCTACAAGTAGCGGATAAACAAACCAAAGAAAACGCATCTAAAGGATTCCTCCTGGGATGGATCGTTCATCCGAAATCCTAGCACAGTAAATGGGTACAGGTTTTCTCGAGAGCACATCTTTTAAAAGATTTGAATTGGATATAAAGCAGGTAGGCGGCGATAATTCGGATGTGGCTAGCTCTTCTGCCGTCTACAGTTCCGATTCCATGCGCGCCGAGAAGCGCGCCGTCGCCGGAAATTCCGTACTGGCAGCAATTGCCATTACCGCCCTGAAGATCATAGTCGGTGTCACCACCGGCAGCTTGGGGATCCTTTCTGAAGCTGCCCACTCGGGGCTTGATTTGATCGCCGCCATCATCACTTTTTTTTCAGTGCGGGTTTCCGATAAGCCGGCCGACGCTGACCACCAGTACGGTCACGGTAAGGTCGAGAATTTTTCCGCATTCATCGAAACCGGCCTGCTGCTGCTCACCTGTGTCTGGATCATTTACGAAGCTGTGAAGAGACTTTTCTACCATCACGTAGAAATTGAACCCGGCATCGCCGCCTTCGTGGTCATGTTTCTATCGATGATAGTTGACTACTGGCGCTCGCGGGCATTGGGGAAGATTGCCGCAAAGTACGACAGCCAGGCGTTGGAAGCTGATGCTCTGCATTTCTCCACCGATATTTGGTCGAGTGGAGTCGTAGTTTTAGGATTGCTGCTGGTGCTCGTCGGGCGCACCTACCAGATCGCCTGGTTGCGCGACGCGGACCCGATAGCCGCCCTTTTTGTTGCTGGTGTCGTCGTCTACGTCAGTTCGCGACTGGCACGCCGCACCGTGGATGCTTTACTCGATGCGGCTCCGGCTGGAGTACGCAAAAGGATTATTGATGCGGTTTCCAAGGTCGAGGGCGTGCTTGAAATCGAGCGCGTCCGCATCCGTCGCGCAGGCAACCGCTATTTTGCCGATCTTTCTGTGGGCCTGGCTCGTAATGTGACTTTCCAGCGCTCCGAACAGGTTGCGGATGCGGTCACCAGCAGCGTGCAGAGCATTTTGCCCGAGTCGGATGTCATAGTGCATTCCGTCCCCCGGGCCCAGCGTACCGAGAACATTTTTGACCGCATCCGCGCCGTGGCAACCCGCAACAACCTCAACGTGCACGACGTCAGCGTCCAGGACCTGGGCGGGCACTTACACGTCGAGCAGCATCTCGAGATGGACGAGCGCCTGACGCTCAAGGACGCGCACGATCAGGTCACGGTGCTTGAATCCGAAATGCGCGAGGAAGTCCCGGAGATCTCCTCCATCCTTACTCACATCGAAAGTGAACCTGCAACCATCGAAACGGGCGATGAGATCGTGCGCGATGCCAGGCTGGAACGCCGCCTAAAATCCATTGCAGCGGAATTTCCGGAGATCATGGACATGCATGATGTACAGATTAAGCGGGTCCGCGATCGGCTATATGTTTCCTGTCATTGCACTCTTTCGGATGATCTGCCTCTCTCGCGGGTCCACGATATATCAACCGCGCTTGAAACGCGGTTTAAGCATGACGCTCCAGAACTTTTCCGGGTGCTCATTCATCCCGAACCGAAGACTGATAACCGAAGATAAACAGTGGCTATCAGGGCGAAGTGTCACATTTCAGTTGGCCATTGAAAATCTAACATCCGCGGAAGTGAGAACATGGTTGACGCCACCGCTCGCTGGACTGATAAAGAACGGTTCCTCGGTATCGCTACCAGTGGTCACCAGATCGTAATCGATGCGGCCAAAGAAAAGATCGCCAACAGTCCGATGGAGCTTGTGCTGATCGGGCTCTGTGGATGCACCGCGTACGATGTTGTCAGCATTTTGCGCAAAAAGCGGGAGCCTTTCACCAGCTTGGAGGTGCACGCCCAAGCGGAACGCGCGCCTCATCCCCCCTCCGTTTATACTGAAATTAAGCTGGTTTACAGGGTCGCTGGAAGGGTATCGCACAAGGCGGTAGAAGACGCCGTCCGGCTCTCGAAAGATAAGTACTGCTCGGTTTCAGCCATGCTGCAGAAAACCGCAAAGATTACGATCGCAATAGAATACTTCGACGAGTGAAGCGCCGACTGACTCATGCTTCTAAATAAAAAGAGATTATCCTCCGCCAACCGCGCTGACCGCTGTCCCCGACCATCAACGCCTATCTCTCGGTTAGAGGGATCATTTTCGAGGACAGAGATGTGAGTGTTAACAACAGCGCCTCTCAGGAGCTGATCTCCAAGTGTGGAAGCCGTTCGATGCCCACCGTTGTCATCGGGGCGAGGTGATGATTGGATTCGACCCCGACCGTCTCAAGCTCTTTGCCAAATAGACGACATCCGGTTCGAGGATATCTTTACATCGCCATGGCTACGTTCCTCTGGGGAATCGCCGCTACCTTAGGTCGCGCTGTCTTTACTGGTCGCCTATTACCATTCGGACATGCGCTTCGGCCTATCGACCCGCTCATCCTTTCGCAGAGCCGCACCACTCTTTCTCTTATGGCGCTGTTACCGTTTCTCGGAGCCCGGCGCGGATGGAGGAGTCTT
>QIAP01000049.1 GCA_003225075.1 Acidobacteriota bacterium
AGCACCAGCATTCGCCATAGCAGCCCGGAACGATTCCTGCGGCCGCCCACGTGCTCGTGGACAAGCTGTCGCACTGCCGCCGCTTTGAAGTAGCCGCGCTGCAGGGTTCGCGGCTCGAGAAGAACCCGGAAGAATTCTTCTTTCAATTCATTCTTCATCCACTCCACCAGCGGCATTTGAAAGCCCTGCTTACGGCGATGCAGCAGCTGGGAGGGAATTCCCAACCGCTCAGCAAGCTTCTTCAGAATGTACTTACGTGTGCGGTGGCGGAATTTCCATTCGATTGGCAGCCCTGCGACCCACTCAACGTACTCCTGATCGAGCATCGGTACGCGTACTTCCAGTGACGTAGCCATGCTCATGCGATCGACCTTCGCCAGAATGTCGGCCGTGAGGTAAGTCTTGGTATCAAGGTAGAGCAACCGGCTGAGCGGATCGCTCGCTGGCGCATCGTCGTAATAACGCCGGAACTGATCCAAGGGATCCGGCAACCTTTTCGCATTTTCAAGGAATTCCGGAGTGAACAGAGCGCGTTCGCGATGTAACGCAGGGAAGAACGAAATATCATCGAGATAACGTTCTCGCGCGCGTAAGGAAGCATTCCAAGCCAGATTTCGGCCATACGTCGCCGCGGGCAATCGATGATGCAGACGATCCCTATATAGCTCGCCCGCCCAAGCGGGAATCTTGTCGTACCCGCGCCGGTTCATGGCGGTGGTGTAACGGTCATAGCCGGCAAAGAGTTCATCTCCGCCATCGCCAGAAAGCGCGACGGTCACGTGCTGGCGCGCCATCCGGCAAACATAATAGGTGGGCAGCATGGAAGAGTCGCCAAACGGCTCCTCCAACATTTCCGATAGGAAAGTCAGCGTTTCTTCAATATCGGGGTCCACCGTGAGTTCGTGATGATCGGTACCAAACCGCTCCGCAACAGTGCGTGCATAGGCGGCTTCATTGAACTGCTCATGCCGGAAGCCAATAGAAAACGTTTTCACCGGGCCCACACTGGCCCGCGCCATTAGGGCTACTACCAGAGACGAGTCCACCCCGCCGCTGAGCAACGCTCCCAATGGGACATCGCTAATCAGGCGAATGCGAACTGCTTCGGCAAGACGGCGCTCCAGTTCTTCCAGGCACTCTTCTTCTGAAATCGGTTTATGTGTTCCGTAAGCCGGCACGTCCCAGTACTGCCGGACACTGATTTGCCCATCCGCATATTCCAGCAGGCACCCCGGAGGAAGTTTTGCAATGCCTGTGAACGCCGTTTGGGGATCGGGAATGTAGCCGAAGTAGAAGTACTGCAGCAACCCTTCGGGACTGACTTCTTTCAATTGCGGGGCAACTGCCAGTAATGCTTTGATTTCAGAGCCAAACAACAACCTGCCATGGGAGAGAGCGTAATGCAAAGGCTTCTTGCCCAAGCGATCACGTGCCAGCAGCAGCTTTTGTTTGCGATCGTCGTATAGCGCGAGAGCAAACATTCCCCGGAGCTTCTTTACACAATCGGCACCCATTTCTTCGTAAAGGTGCACAATGACTTCAGTATCAGAGTGGGTGTAGAACTGATGCCCCCGGGCTTCCAGCTCGGCGCGCAATTCGGGGAAATTGTAAATTTCGCCATTGAACACGATCCAGACACTCTTGTCTTCGTTATGAATCGGCTGCCGTCCGCCCACGAGATCGATGATGCTAAGCCGCCGCATGCCGAGCCCGACCGGTCCCTCAGCATAGATGCCTTCATCATCGGGCCCGCGGTGGACGATGGTCTGGCACATTCGACGCACTTCATCCGCATCGATTCTTTCGTCGCGTCGCCCGACAATTCCCGCTATCCCGCACACTCTGGCTCTCCAATGTCGATAATGCTTGCTACTCTGTGACCGTCCTACTGTATCTACTTCACCAATTCCATGACCTTTATCGCGGCATAGTGATTAAGAGACGGGAACCTGCGCAACACTCGCGCATCCAGGTGGTAAAGATCCCGCACCCGCTTGCGGTCGATAGGAAGATGTTGTGCCAGCCGCACATAGGGTAGAAGAAAGGCTTTGTCACTGCTGCCGGCGAATCCACGAGCGAAATTCGCGAGTTCCTGATCGGTGAGCGGCCGCTCAAACGGAGAAACGTCCGGGTGCCGGTAAGGGATAAGCTTCCGGATCGCACGCAGCATCCGGGAATTACGAACCGGTTCCTGGAAGATGGCTTTTCCATTCTTTCGTAACACGCGGCGCACCTCCGGAGCTGCCAACGCAAGGTCAAGGTGATGCAAAATGGCCATTCCGAAAACTATGTCGACCGAGTTGGAACGCAAAGGAAGATTGTGAGCTGACGCCACGAGGAACGTAACGTCGCCGGATACGCCGTTCAGCTCGAGGCGCCGCTTTGCCAGCTCTATAAGGGATTGCGACAAGTCCATGGAGATGACCTTGGCTCCCCGCTTGACCAGGAGGAGGGTGTTCTCTCCATTTCCGCAGCCAAAGTCGAGCACCACTTTACCGCGGACGTCGCCCAGCAAATGATAGGCATATTCGAGCGGAAAAGGTGTATCGGCAGGCGGGTTCATATAGCGAGAGATATTGAAGTCACTGACGCATAGGCCATCGGGATCAGTGCCCGAGGCCTCGTTGGCGCTCCTTTCGATCTCCGCTTTCTCCCACCGCGCCAATTCCCCGGCTTGCTGCATCCAATCTTCTCCCTTGGTTTCCCGCTCCTATCAAATCAAACTCTCGCGTAAGCTCCCTCTATGGGTTGAGACACTTTCAAACGGTTAGTCGATTGGGGAATTGGTTTTTCGGAAGAGGAAATGGCGATTCGGCGCAGGGCAACCGTGTATGCGACCAGAAAATATGGGAACAGCTCGTAGGCCGTGTCTGAGAAGAACGCTCCCATCAAATACGCTCCAAAACTTGCCACCAGCGCCCCTGCAAAAAGACGGAACTCAGGATCCTTTTTGAAGCGGGCTGTTTTCTGCACCACCCGCAGATTGCGGTAAACAGACGCCATCACCAGCAAGAACAAGAGAAGCGCGGGAATGCCGGCTTCCGCCCCCAGCTCTGAATAGGTATTGTGGGCCACGCGCCAGGTGCCGGTGACGGCAGGAAAGTTTCCCGGACCAATTCCAACCAGGGGATGTGTAATCATCAAGTGAACACTCAACCTAAGTAACTCTTTGCGCGCTTCCGCGGATCCGCGGTCGAGATCACCCTGAACGCTTCCGAAAACGATGCTCTGCAGTCGTTGGTAATACTGGGGTGGAGCGAATGCCAAAACTAGTACCGCAAAGATGCCTGCCAGCAGCACTAGATGGAAACGCCGTCCTTTGACACCAAATTCCCAAACGCAAAGTAAGCCAGCCAACACCAGCGCAAGAAAACCGCTGCGCGAATAGGTGGCGACTACGGCGTAAAGCATGGCGAGAATCCCAAAGCCCCATACGGCTTTCTTGAGCGGTCCCCGCGCCCGCAGTAAAAAGGCCAAACATAACGACCAGTTCAGCGCAATATTGATAGCCAGATCATTAGGGTTTTCGAAGATACCGCCGAGTGCTCCGGAGAGCCGCCCCTGTACCGTGCGATGAAGCAAAATCGAAGCAATAGCCGTGACGACCATGGCCGCGGCCTGCACCCATAGCAGCTTGCGAAGCTGCGGCAAATTCGTGACTAGCATGCTCACCAGGATAGCCACGATGACGCCTTTCGAATACTTTCCAAAGACCGTCGCAAAGGCACCGCCACGCCAGTAAGCGAAAGGAATGGTCAAACACATCTGCGCACCCAACAGGAGTAAGAGCTTGACCTCCAGCGGGAACTTAACCTTGCCCTTTTGCGTCATCAAGCCGGCAATCAAACCAACCACCGCAAGCCCCCCAGCTATTTTTGCCACCGAGATGACGTTCAGTCCAGGAATCACATCTTCCGGTCGCGCGTAGTACAAGAACGAAAACACCAGCAGCGCCCAGTAAGCAAACGAGGACCGTTGCTTCTTTTCCGATATCGGATTGCCGATGCCAGCGGCTACAGTTGCCATTAACTCAATTCTCCGAAATCCTATCGGCCCCACACTGCGCGCCGGCCGGTGATAAAGTTAGCAAATGCTACGATCGCTGCCGTATTTAACACCACGAAGGTGAAGGCAGCATCGGCGGCTCGTGCCACTGGGCCTTTCAATCTTGCGACCGCCAGCAGGCTCAATCCGTAGAACGCAAGCTGGGCAACCAATGCGACCGTGTAAACCGAGCCCGAGAGCAAAGCGGAGGTTAGGAATGCCAGCACTAATGCAAATGGCACCATCAAGCGCATCAGCTTATGACTCACGAACTGAAAACGAATCGGATTGTCCCGGCTTAACAACCAGGGCGCGAGCTGTACGAGTTGATAGTTGCCGCTCAACGTTCTTACCTTTCGAGCAAACTCACGGCCCGGGCCCAGGTCCGGTTTATCCCACGCCCGGGCGCGAGGCTCGAATATTACTCGTGCCCCTTGGCGCACGACTTGCATGGGAAGATAGACGTCATCCAAAATCGTTTCCGGCGGCACAGGTACCAATAATCGGCGGCGGACCGCATAAAGCGCGCCAGTCGCTCCAACTACAGAGCCGCAGGCCGATTCCAGTTCGCGAATTTTTTTCTCGATGACCCAATAGAGCCCCAGTCCTTTGGCTGCTTCTCCCGCATCGGGGTCTCCCAGCATCAACTCACCGCTGACACAACCAACTTCCGGGTCGGCGAAATTTTCCGCCAGGAGCCGTACCGCCTTAGACTCGATAATCTGCCTCGCATCGGTAAAAACAATGACCTCGCCGCGCGCAACCTCGATGGCATCATTCAGTCCAGAAGCTTTGCCCCTGGATTCCAGATTCAGGACGACTCGAACCTGTTGGTTGCTGGCATACTGAGACAAAATCTCGTTAGTTGCATCCGTCGAGCCGTCGGACACCACTACAATTTCGTACTGCTCGGCCGGATAATCCAGCTTCAGGAGGTTCCGTAACTTGCGCTCGAGCACATGGGCCTCGTTGCGAACTACCATCGCAATGGACACAACAGGCTCGTAGGGCGCCGATTTGACCAATTGGCAACGCCATCGACGGCGCAGCCACAGCCATCCCGCGTACCCTACGTAGGTGTACGCGATCACGGCTGTCGATGCCCAGAACACCCACTTCATTGGGCGCCCCGTCCCAATAGGACAATTTTGAGCGTCTGAAACATGATCAGCAAATCGAGTCCCAGGGAAGCATTCTTAATGTAAAAGAGGTCATACTGGAGCTTCTCTCGGGCATCATCTACCGTGTTGCCGTATTTGTATCGAACCTGCGCCCACCCCGTAATGCCAGGCCGAACCACGTGCCGCACCGGATAATAAGGAATTTCCTTGCTCAGCCAGTTCACAAACTCGGGTCGCTCAGGCCGCGGACCCACAAACGCCATATCTCCCTTTAGCACGCACCACAACTGCGGGATTTCGTCCAATCGTGAAATTCGGAGGAATTTGCCCGTTCGCGTGATGCGGGGATCATCATCACCGGCCCAGGTAGGACCGGTGTCGGCTTCAGCGTCCTGACGCATGGTGCGGAACTTGTAGCAATAAAAAATGACGTTGCCACGCCCTACCCGCTTCTGCCTGTAGAGCACCGGTCCTGAGGAGTCCAACTTAATGGCAAGAATTACAAAGGGAATGACCGGAAGCACAATTAACAAAGCGATTGAGGACACCAGGAAGGAAAGCATGCGCCGCATCAGCATAAAGCTGGGGCTGAAACGAAATCCGTCCGCGAAAATCAGTGAACTGGGATGAAGCAATTCTACTTCTATTCTCCCCGACATCTTTTCCAACCAAGTGGTAGCTTCTTCGATCTTCACGCCCTTGAGACGCAATTGCAGCAATTCCTGGACGGGAATCGTGCCGCGACGGTCAGGCATGGCAACGATGACCCTGTGCACTCCCGCCTGCACAATGTTCATCAAATGGGAAGCGACCGATTCCCGAGTGAGCGCGCCGTCCAGATTTCCAGTCCAGCCAACCACTTCAATGCCTAACTCGGAGCGCTGACGTAAACCTTGCACCAAACGCTGCGCTCTCTCGCCAGTCCCCAGCACATAGACCCTCTCTCGAAGGTATGGCTGTTGCACCAGCCAACCATAGGCGGTCCGCCAGCCGAAGAGCGCCAGCGTGAGAATGATGAGCCCCATCAATGAGGATCCGTTCCCCAACAGAAACCTGGGGAAGACCATTCCAACAAGGGCCAGCATGAGCGCCATTAATCCCGGCACCAGCAACAGACGGAAATAAAGGTCACCCTTGGCGTTGAAGCGCTCCGGATCGTACAGGTCAAACCAGTGGAAACAGATAAGTACTAATGCCGTCACCACCAGGATTTTCACATAGCCGTACTCGTAATTGAGTACCAGATAGCTATCGGCGCGGAACTGCAATACCGCGCCCAGGAGGAACGAAGTCCAAACGATCAGCGCTTCTCCGCCCAGCAAGATCAGCGTGCGAACTGGGTAGTAAACATTGAACAGGCGAATCACGCTTTACCCCTGTACCGTTTCCTGCATTTCCTTATTGTTTCCGTTAACGCCGTAGTAATACCGGCTGTAAGGCGACGAGTCTGCTTCAATACCGTTTAGCACGACGCCTATTAGATGCTTGTCCTGAAACTCGAGCCGCGCCTTTCGTGCCATGCCAAACGGAGTGGTGTTGGAGCGCACCACGATCAGCACGCCATCGCAGAAATTGGCCAAGAGGCTCGAGTCGGATACTGGCACCGTGGGCGGTGAATCAATGATGATCCAGTCGAACAGGGGCTCCACTCGCGTGAGCAGAAACTTCAACCGGCCGTTGGCCACAAGTTCTGCTGGATTCGAAACCGTCCGTCCCGATGGAATAAAGAACAGATTTTCCATCGGTCCTCGTTGCATGACTGAAAACTCGTCGCTTTCGCCCAACAGGTACTCCGAAAGACCCGGAGTGCTGCTGGTTCCCAGTGCCTGGTGTAAACGCGCCCCACGCAGATCTGCGTCGATGAGCAGCGCCCGGCGGCCATGTTGCCGTACCATGACCTGCGCCAGGTTAGCGGCCACGAAGGTCTTGCCTTCTTTGGGCAGGGCACTGGTAATCAGCACTTTTTTCAGAGGCATCTTCTCTCGCATCTGATAAAGGCGCGAGCGCAAGGTGCGAAATTCCTCCGCTCCATATTTCCGTTCATCGTCATTGAAGAACAGCATGCTCTTCGGATCTGGATTCCACTCGCTCTGCGCGCAACGGGCCAAGAGTGTGTCGAAGGTAAACGCGTTCGAGAATGCTGGACCTGCTGCGGCGGCGGACGCTGCGGTGGAGAGTGGCGCGCGTTCGATCACTGGGGGCATCCCCGCAGCCTCAACAGCGGGAACGTCCATCGGGTGCAAAGACTCTACGTGACCTCCCTGAGATGCTGCTCTCTCCTGTTCAGCTCTCTTAAGGGCTTCATGAATTCGACTCATATTTTCCTTTCCTTGGGGAGGTCTGGATCAGACTGACGTAAGCGTTCTGCAAGTGTGGCCAATGTCCTCAATGCTTCCACTACATCAAACTTATCGGTGGTATTTGACTGAGGCGCGGGCGTCATGGCCGCCGAAGCGACGTTGTCGCTGAGATCGAAATCCCTGACAACGGTTTCGACCACCGCTGGCGCAACTACCTTCTGCTGGTCGACGAATGCACTCACCAGGCAATGTTCGCAGAGCAGGTTGACCACGCGTGGAATGCCGCTTGCATACCGATGAATCAGCGTCACCGCATCGGGATCAAATATCTGCTGCCCGTTCGAGCCCGCAATCCGCAACCGCTGTGTGACATATGCCCGCGTTTCTTCCAGCGCAAGAGGATGTGTCTTGGCTCGCAGCGTAAGTCGCTGCCGAAGCTGCCGCAATTGTGGTTGCTTCAATTTCTGCTCCAACTCCGGCTGGCCCACCAGGACGATCTGCAGTAATTTCTCGGTAAAAGTCTCCAGGTTGGTCATAAGACGAATCTCTTCCAGAACCTCGTCACTCAGGTTCTGTGCCTCGTCCACAATCAACACCGCCGTCTCGCCCGCGCGGTACCGGTCGAGCAGCCAGTTGTAAAGCCGTAGCAAGACTTGACTCTTCGATCTGGAATCGCACGGAATGCCGAAGTCCGCCATCATGTAATCCAGGAACTGGGGCACATTCATGCGTGAATTAAAGATGAAGGCAGTCGCCACCTGCTGAAGCCGCAACCATTCCAGAAGCTTGTTGATGAGGGTCGTCTTTCCGGTTCCCACTTCCCCCGTCAGCAACACGAATCCCTTGCGGCTCTGGATGCCATAAGTCAGACACGCCAGGGCTTCTTCTGTATGCCGCGTCAGGAACAGATAACGCGGATCCGGATTGACATTAAAAGGATTCGCTTTTAATCCGAAAAATTCCTTGTACATGATGGTCGCTTTAGACCTCGACTGTCTCTTTCTCCTTACTTTCCTCAGGTGGTTGTTTCGACCGGCCCCAGAACTTATGGTTCTCGTCCTTGGTCTCGATACCATCCGTCAGCCAGGGCACCGAAACCAGCATCGGGAGGCCAAGTGCAGCAGCAACATCTTGCTCAGTTCGTATCGCCTTGTCTCGCAATTCGAGCCACAGGGCCAGTCCAAGTCCGAGGGCAAGTCCCATCCCTAAACCACCGCCCGTAAAAAGCAAGCGATTGGGGAAGCTGGGAGTATCGGGCAGGTTCGCGGGATTCAGCAAACGCATCTGTTCGCCCTGTTGACGCCGTTCCATATCGGACGCCATCTCCGACTCACTCTTCTTTGCGAGCAGGTCCTGATAGAACTTCAATGCCGTGTCATAGTCGCGAGTCAGAGATTTGTATTGTTCCTCCACTGCGGGACTGAGCGCCACGCGCCCCTGATACACCCTGATGTCATCCTGCAGGCGTTTTTGGTCGCGCGACGCCTGCGCAATGACTCCATCGTATTGATGCACTTGTAGCCGCAGCTGTCGTATTTCAGGGGGCTCATTCAGGTTGCCTTTGTCGGGAGAGTCACTGCCTTTCGATGCTGCGGTATTGACTTCGGCAAGCCTCTTTTTGACCTCGGCGATATCTGCCTTGGTCTTGATCACATCGGGATGGTCGTCGGTGTAGCGAGCCTGCAGTTGTAGAAGCTGGGTCTGCAAAGCGGTCAGTTGTTGATCCAGACTCTGCGGGTTGTTAGACGACTGGGACGATTTCCAGGCCGAAACCTGTTGCGCCAGCAGGGACTCGGTGTAGGCCTTGTCTTGCTGCGCCCGATTTAACGTCTGCGTGTTGGCGTCGAGCTGCGAATTCAACCCCATGAGGATCTTCATGTTGTTGTCTTCGTCCCCGGGAAGTTGCCCCATATACTGCCTTTTGAACACTGCCAGCTTGCTGTCCAGGCCGTCGAGATTGCGCTTGGCATCGGCCAATTGGCGCGTTAAAAAATCGGTGGTGCTCTGCGCCACTTGCTCGCGGGTCTTCAGGTTCTCCTCCAGCAACATCGAAGTGAGCGCGTCACAGATCTGCTGGGCTTGTCGCGGGTCTGAGGCGGTGAAGTTTACATAGAATCCGGGCACGTCGTTGTGTCCGGGCCTCTTTTTGTTGCTGGCCGGGCTCAGATCGGATTCCACCGGTTGGATCGTGAGGTTCTGCCGAATCTCGTCCATCACGTCGTCCGGGTTCCTGCCCTTGGCGAGCCCAAGCCGATCAATCATCGGCTGGAGGCGATTGCGGCTCAGCACCTGCTGCTGCATGGTCGCGATACGTTGGGTCAGGTCTTCAGTGACAACTGACTTTACGTAGCCTTGTGGCACCTTCTGCTCTTCAACCAACACCAGTGACTGTGAGGTGTACTTGGGCGAGAAGGCATACGAGATCAGAAATCCAGCAACCGGTGCCAGCAGCGCCGGGATAAGGATCACCTTCACCCGACGCCGAAGCATTGCCAGATAGTCATCAATCGTTAATTCGCGATTTTCAATCATCCCAATGTTCCGTTCCGGTCGCCCCATGGCGGCCTGCAAGGTTAGTCAAGCCTGATCGGTCGAGGATGCCAATCCAGACCAAAGGAAAGCACATGCCGCTGCGAACCGCGGCTACAACTCGTGGTGAAAATAAAATTCGGTCCTACGGTGCAAAACGAACTGTCAAACGCCAGGTCGCTGAACTGATAAGCCATAAACAAGCTGAAATCGGGCCCTAACTGCCGATGCAACCCGCCACCCGCGTATCCGTAGTTGTAAAACGCGGAATTCACGCCAAATAACAGATCCTGTTGCACCCGCTTGTTATGCGTATAGCCGACGTCGGCATAGAGATCCCATAATCGTCCCAGCTGCCGTTCATAGTTCATTCGCGCGATATCACTGACGGCTCCGGGAAAGAAGCCTGATCCGTTAGTGTCGTACCGGTCGTAATAAAGACCGACGCTTGCCTTGGGAAAGCGATAACGAAGCATGGCGCGTCCGCTCGCCGATAAGTGCTGATGCCTGCCCAACACGTCATTGGTCTGAGTAAGCTGTGGTCCGCCTCCGATGACAAAGTTCATCCGGCCGGAGATTGTGTGCCCGTAAAGCACGCTCGCTACGTGGGTGGCGAACGTGTCGGCGCCCCCCCCAGGGAAGCGAAAGTTCTGATATCCGTATACCAAAGCGATTTGATCGCGCCGGCTCAACGAATAGTTGTATCCCGCCTGTGTGGTCACTTGCCGGCTGTCGATCAGGCCCAGATTATTGTTGGTAAAGTGCATTAATCCATAAGCTCCCGCAACGGTGACAGAGGCACGGGGCGAGAGATTCTGGACGACGTCAGCCAGTCCGAGATTGGTAATTCGGGGCTGCTGGCCCAAGGTTCCAAACTGTCCTGGACCGAAGAAGTCAAAATTGGAGCGGCCGCCGAACACACCGCCGCCTAAAAATCCATTGCCGATACCGCCGGCACCCAGTTGCAATCCACTGGCGCCTCCGAAGGAACCGCCTCCGAACGACCCCTCAGGCAGATAGCTGAAGGAATCGCGAAGAGACAACTGACCGGTACGCCACAGGATCTTCTGGTCGGCATTTAAGTCGTGCACCTGATTGGCGCCGATGCCCTTGGCACCGTAGAAGGCTGCTCCTG
The DNA here is from genome assembly GCA_003225075.1 of Acidobacteriota bacterium. Lineage (GTDB taxonomy): Bacteria > Acidobacteriota > Terriglobia > Terriglobales > Acidobacteriaceae > Gp1-AA124. The sequence goes on from QIAP01000049.1 coordinate 11,130, forward strand.
CGACGTAGTTCAGAGCCGTATCGTAGCGACTCCACAAGCGCTGTAAGGTGAGGCTTCCCATGGCGCGCGTGACGGAATGTATAGACGAGTTTCCCGCCTGGCCGGCAATATTCGAATCCGCTGACTCGCTTATCTCGAGGCCCGGGAGCAAGAAACTGCGGGGAGTAATTGTGGGTTCCAGGGCGGGTTCATCCAATCCCGACAGCGGCGGGTTCTCAATAGGCCGCGGCGGCGGATTGTCCTGCCCGAAAGCCGGGGGCGGAGGTGTTCCTTCCTGCTGGCCGCTACCGGCAGGTTGCTGAGTGCTACCCGCGCTTTGCTGCGGCCCTGAGACGGATTGCGCCCACGCAGAGCCCCACGCCAGAACTAGCAGCAGCAACGACGTCGTTTGTCGGAGTTTGATCATGATTTCCTTACGGGACAACAATCGTGTCTCCCGGCTTCAGGACGATATTTTCATCTATGGCTTCGCCCTTAACCACTTGTTTGTAGTTGAAAGGGAGCTTTTGCTGTTTGCCATTCATAATGCGAAGAATGTAGATTCCCTTCGTATTGGCGAATTGGGTAAAGCCCGCACTGGCCAATGCTTGCAGTACGGTCATATTGGGCGTAAGCGGCATAGCCCCGGTATGCAGAACTTCACCCAGTACAAAAATGCGTTGGCTGTTCATCGCCGTGACCACAACCGTCACCCGCGGGTCGGCGATATATTTCTTGAGCTTTTCCGTCATTGCTGCGGCCAATTGCATGGGCGTCAGCCCGGCAGCCTGCACGTCATCAAGAAGAGGCATTGATATCTTCCCGTCCGGGCGCACGGGAAGGGTTGCGGTCAAGTCTGGCTCTTTCCATACCGAGATGTGAAGCGTGTCATCAGCACCTATGACGTAACTCGGTCCCGCGACTGATCCCGGTTCGCATTGTGTGCATTGTGCCTGAGCTGCCGGTGCGGACTTTGCCTTATCTTTTTCCGTGCCGCTGCTCTGCGCGCTCGCCTCTATCAACAGCGCGACCGTCGACAATGCCATTACAATGCCTATCTTGCGCTTCATTACTCTCTCCTGGGAGCTAGGAAGCCCCGTATTCCCCGTAGCCAATCTGCTTCAATTTGTAGAGCAAAGCCTTGTAACTGATCTGTAGTTCCTCGGCGGCGCGCCGTCGGTTCCACCTCGTCCGGGTCAATACTTTAAGGATGAGAACCTTCTCCGCTTCCCGGGAAGCGGCACGAGCGGCCTGTTTCAAAGAAATCCGTTCCCCATTTAACGGCCGGTCTGACTTCGTCAGCATCGACCGCAGCCCGCCCATGGCGACCGACTCGTCTCCCAAAGCCACAATTGCCTTGGCGGCATCCTCCAATTCGCGGATGTTCCCCGGCCAGGCATAATCTTGAAATAATTGCTGGGTTTGCGCACTCAGCACTGGCACCGGCCGCCGGAAATCCTCGGCATATTTTGCGAGAAAGAAACTCACCAGATAGGGAATGTCATCGCGACGCTGCCGCAGCGGGGGCAAGCGCAGGCAAATTCCGCTGATGCGGTAATACAAATCTTCGCGCAATCGGCCCGACTTTACCTCAGCTTCAAGATCGCGTGAAGTGCCACATATTAGCCGCGCGCCAAAAACTGCTTTATGTCCGTTCTCCTCGCTCTTAGATAGTGCTTCAAACAGCTTTATCTGGCAGTCAGGACTCAGGTCGCTGATTTCTTCCAGGAACAGCGTCCCTTGACCGAATAATCCGTCCGTTCCGCCGTTGAGATATTCGGGTCTCACGGTAGCGCAATGAGCGCTGCGGAAAACGTCCCCCTCATGCCGGGACATTTGGTGCATCCTCTGGGCCATGCTGCGCTTGCCCGACCCCGCCTCACCAATCAGTAGCACTGGAAGGTCACCGCGGGCCAGTTCCCGCACCATTGCCTCTACCGCCTGCATACTCGGGCTTACTGCCTCAACAAACATCGTTCTCCCCTGGTCGGAACTCGGGACTGTCGTCTCTTCCCCTCTATGTGGAAAATCTCTATCCATGTTTACCCGGCGAACATGCAGCTATTTTGGACAAGTCCCAGAGTTCTTTGAAAGCACGACTGCTGCCATCTGCAGCAAATTGCAAATATGGGATGAGGCATCAGCTGAATAGTGTTTTCTATTAGTTAGATGAATATCCGAACCACCGGGCGTGCGCCGCATAGTGCCTTAACCTAACACCCTCCGGCACAAAAGAGAAAAGATTTGCCCATCTTAGGGTAATCATCGCCAGATTAATTGGGCACAATAAGGCAATAACCTACTTAAGTCTTTATTTCCCTGAATGATAGGAATGGTCCTCTCATATAGATAGAACAGTCGAGGTAGCCGCTTCCAACCCTTATCCTTCCCTGCCAACTATTAACGATGAAGTACAGGGATACATTGCGCCTACATCTCCGTTCGCATATTCTCTGTCTATCTTTTCCAGCGTGAGCCCAGTCGCACAGATAGATCCGTTTGCACGGACGCGGAACTTTTCCGCCCGCCGCATTGTCTGGGCCGAATCGTTCGTCTTGCTGTTGCTAGTTGGCTGGCTGTATTTCTCGATTGTGCTGCACTTGGCCGGGCAATGGTGGCGCGACCCAAATTTCTCCCACGGCTTTTTCGTTCCCCTCTTTTCTCTGTTTGTGCTCTGGCAAAATCGCTCAAAGCTGGTAGCAATGCGTTTGAAGCCCTCTTGGTGGGGACTTCTCATTCTGGGCTTTGCTCTATCTACCCTGATCGTTGGTGTGTTGGGAGCGGAGCTGTTTCTCTCGCGGCTCTCTCTGTTGCTGGTAATCGCCGCGCTGGTTGTCCTGTTCGCCGGTTGGGAATCGTTCGCTGCCTTACTTTTTCCCTGGGCATTTCTGATTTTGATGATCCCTATTCCCGCCATCATCTTTAACCAGATCACATTTCCCTTACAGATCCTTGCTTCCAAGCTGGCTGGTTTCGTGTTGCCACTGGCAGGGGTACCGGTTCTCCGGGAGGGAAATATCATCATGCTGCCCGAGATGGCTCTCGAAGTGGCGGAAGCCTGCAGCGGCATTCGCTCTCTGCTTTCTCTCGGGACTCTGGCAATCATTTACGGCTACCTGATGGAGAGCAGAATTGTCAGTCGAATTCTTCTTGCCCTCGCCGCTGTTCCGATCGCCGTCGCCGCGAACAGCATGCGGATTGTCGGTACCGGCCTGCTGGTGCAGTACTGGGACCCCGATAAAGCAGCGGGCTTCTTTCATGATTTCTCGGGATGGCTCATCTTTGTGGTGTCTCTGATCATGCTCTTCGTTCTGCACCGGCTGTTACGTCTGCTCTTGAGACGAAGTACTGAGGACACAGGCGTGATTGGAGAAGGCGGCAACTGACGTGATACGTTCTCACTTGCAATTCGCACTCGCTGCCGTGCTGCTCACCGTAACTGCACTTTTTCTCCAGGCGCGCGGTAGGAGCGAAGTCTTTCCACCACGACAGCCGCTGTCCTCGTTGCCCCATGAACTAGCTAACTGGGTTGGAACCGATATCACTCTTCCTAAAGACACCCTCGAGATTCTGGGCCCCGGTGACTTCCTGCTGCGCCTGTATCGGTACGCCTCGCCACAAAACGAATCCCCAGGAAATAATCCGAGTCGTGACGTATCGGCCAAGGCTGCTTCGGCAAACGATCGGGATGTGGATCTTTTCGTCGCATACTTCCCCAGCCAGCGCGCGGGGGATACCATTCACTCCCCCAGGAACTGCCTTCCCGGCGCAGGCTGGTCACCTCTTGAATCCAAGCGGATTACGATTTCTGTTCCCGGCCGTGCGTCATTTCCGGCGAACCGTTACGTGATCGGAAAAGGCGTGGAGCGGCAACTGGTCCTGTATTGGTATTGGGCCCATGATCGCGGTGTCGCCAGTGAGTACTGGGCGAAGTTCCACCTGGTGGCGGATTCCATCCGCATGAACCGCAGTGATGGAGCTTTGATCCGTGTGACGACCCCGCTGAAGAGAGGGGAAAACGCCAATATGGCGGACGAACGCCTGCTTTCATTTGCCGGCCAAGTTGTTCCGATCCTCGACAACTACATACCCCGCTGACAATTCTGGACACGCGAGACGGATGATCTCCGAACACACTCGGGCTTGGAGTTTATCTCTGGTCAATCACGTTGCCGACTATCTCCCTACACTGCGGAGTGACGCGAGTTACTTCCTCTGGCTTGCCACTTGAAGTACCTTAGTGCTAGCTACTCTGGAAAACCTGTTGGCGTAATTTGCGCGCCGCATTGGGAGAATTTGATGAGGCATTCCCGCGCTTTCCGTTTGGTTTTGATTTTGGGTTTTACCGCCTCTGTGTTGATTGGTTGTTCGCGGGACCCCAACGTCCGCAAACAGAAATATTTTGAAAGCGGCCAGCGTTATTTCGAAAAAGCAAAATATCGCGAGGCGGCCATTCAGTTCAGCAATGCAGTCCAAGTGGATCCCCGTTTCGTCCAGGCCCACTATCATTTGGCACAGACTTATCTGAAACTCCAGGAATGGACTCGCGCTTATCAGGAGCTCTCCCGGGCCATTGAAATTGACCCCGACAACTATCAGGCAAGGATCGATCTCGCCAACCTGCTGATTGCAGGTCGCGACTTCAAGCAGGCGCAGGACCAGACTGACTTCCTGATGGCCAAACAACCGAATAATCCAGAAGGTCACATCGCAGTTGCCAATCTCGATGCCGCCCGGGACAATCTTGTCGCCGCCCTGCAGGAAATGCAGAAAGCGGCAGAACTCGGCCCCGATCGATGGGAAACCTATTTGAATTTCGCTCTCTTACAGATTCGCGCTAACCAGTCCGATGCTGCGGAAGCAAATTTCAAGAAAGCTGTCAGCTTGAATCCCAAGGCGATAAGCGCTCAGCTCGCCCTTGGCAGTTACTACCAGTCGCGAAGCCGCTTTCCGGAAGCGGAACAACAATTCCGGCATGCGATGGAAGCTGATCCAAAGGATCCCGATTCTCGTGCCGCATTGGTACGTGTGTACATGGCAGAGGGGAAGAAGGCGGAGATCGAAGAGTTTCTGAAAGAGGTCAAACGCGATCTTCCAGACAAATCGGTCGGCTACCGCATGCTCGGGGACTACTATTTCGCCAGCGGCGATCTGGATAAAGCGGTTACCGAATACGGATCGCTGAACCAGGAGCATCCCAAAGACATTCAAGTCAAAAAGAACTACATCCAGCTCTTAATTCTCAAGAATCGAATTGCCGAAGCTCGCAAATTGGATGATGAAGTCCTTAAGACGAGTCCCTCGGATACGGAAGCGCTGATTTTTAAGGGCGAGATTCAAATCGCCGATGGCCATGGGAATGACGCCGCTGAGTCTCTCCAATCTGCGCTCAAGGCTGATCCCAACAACGGTGTCGCACACTATCAGCTTGGGGTTGCATTTGACCAGATGGGCAATTTGGGGCGCGCAGAAAATGAGTGGCGCGAAGCTGGGCGCGTCCGTCCGGACCTACCCGACGTCCAGCACGCTCTGGCGGCAGTCGCTTTGCGCAAAGGCGACATGCAGGCGCTGGATCAAAGTGCAGATCAACTCATCCGCCTGCAGCCCACAGTCGCCGATGGCTATGTGCTTCGGGCGATGGCGGAAATTAACCTGAACCGACTGGCCCAAGCCGAAACAGACATCCGGAAAGCCATGGAAGTCGCCCCGCAAAACCCCATCGGCTATAACCAGATGGGAAGATTGCGTCTAACGCAGAAGCAATACAGCCAGGCGGAAAAGTATTTTCGGCAGGCTCTGGAACGCGATCCTGCTTCGACAGATGGCCTGAACGGTTTGATGAACGTCTACCTGGCGCAAAAACAAACTGACCTCGCCATCACCGCCGCTAACGCACAGTTAGCAAAGGTTCCGGATAGCAGTGCCTTTCACGATCTACTCGGCACGACTCTTTTTAACGACAAAAAAGATATGAAAGGCGCAGAAGCAGAATTTAAGAGAGCCGCCGAACTTGACAAGAATAATTCTGACGCACTCGTAAAACTTGGTCAGGTCCAGGCAGCAGAAGGTTCCGCGGACCAGGCCATCGCCACTTATCAGCAGTCTCTGAACAATAATCCGCGCGAAGTTCGCTTCTATATATTGATCGGCGAATTATTCGAGTCCAAGCGGGATCGGGAGAAAGCGAAACAGATGTATCAAAAGGCGCTTGAAATCCAACCGGAAAATGCGCTGGCGTCTAATAATCTCGCTCGCGTAATGCTGCAGCAGGGCGACAATGTAGACGTTGCCCTCGCCATGGCACAAACGGCGCGACGCGGTATGCCTGATTCCCCAGCTTCGGCCGACACGCTAGGCTGGGCCTACTATCAGAAAGGAGCCTACAATACCGCAATTGATCTGTTCAAAGAAGCTTTGAAGAAGAATCCAGATGACGCCACGTTTCACTATCACCTCGGCCTTGCCTATCAAAAAGACAATCAACCAGCCCTTGCCAAACAACATCTCGAGCGGGTACTGAAGATCAATCCCAAATACACAAACGCAGAAGACGTTAGAAAGGCTTTGGGGCAGCTGATCTAATTTCAACTGGCAGTGGATATTTACGTCCCAGCCTCAAGGAAGCAACCCAAAGACTGTGAGCTGGTTCCGGCCGGCAACATAGACTTTGCCATTCACCACGGTCGGCACACTGAACTTCACTGACAAGCCAGCCGCGTCGCGTGTCGCATTTTGATTTGAGCTGTAGAGCAGGTTGGCGAGATTAGTCGCATCGAAGGCCAGGAGCACCGCCTGGCCGGTATTATTCAGGTAAGTACTTTCCTGCAGAACCCACATAATCCCATTCGATGTGCCATTGGCGGAAATCGACGGTGTGGGTGCGGGATAGAGGAATGTAACCGACGTCTGCGAACTCGGGGGAGTCGAAAGCATTCCGCTCACCGGGTCGATCGAATAAGCTTTGACACGGTCCGCGATGTTCTGCTCTGATGCACCACCCAGGTATAGGGTTCGGTTCCATGAGGCGGGAGAGTTCCAAGCCCCCGGATTCGCGCCCGGTATCGACTGCAGGACATGATCGGTCGTGGTGTCGAAGTGCCCCATGTTATCGCGGTCGATCACGTAAATCCTGCCCTCCTTGCCGCACAAAAAAAGCAAGTGTTGAGGAGAACCAAACGGCTGGTCTAGCAGCAAAACTCCACCCGCGCCTAAATCCACATCTCCAGCGTTTAAGCTGGCGTAATTGAATGGCGTGAAGTAATCGGAAACAGCGAATGTGCCTGCGATCGCCGGGCCGAGTTTAACTACGCTGCTCCCATAGTTTCCGCTCGCCACATTGAAAGACCCGTTTCCCGTGGCAAACAAAACCGAGCTGCCATCACCCGCGGGGCCCGCACCGCTTGCCCATATCCCACCCTCCGTTCCGTTCGCAGTCGCATTCCAAACGGCCATCTGATTCAGGTTTTGCGCATCGTAGGCAACGACCCAGCCGTGGTAAGGGTCGACATCGCACAATGAGGCCCAAGCGATGTAGACAAGACCGTTTTGCAGGAGCAAGGCCGGCCGCTGATTCTCCGATTGTGGGTTGAAGGATACTTTACCGTTTAGCGAACCCGCGCCAGTTCCGTTCACAGTCGCCTGAATGAGCACGGGACCGCCAAACTTCTCCGCCCCGGTGCCCACATCGAGGGCGTGCAGTCGCTGCACAAAAGTGCCGTTTTCCTTTGTCCTGGCCACCACATACAACGTGCCATTTGCAGGATCAATTACCGGCGTTCCTGTAATGCCAATTTCTGGACGTAGTGAGGTGCAGCTTACGTCCGCCGTGGAAAGAGTGGTGATGCCATTGGCTGGGTCGATGAAGTTTTCTTGCCACAGCGGCAGCCCGCTGTGATCGGCATCAAAAGCATAGACGCTATCGTGCTCAGTCGCCACGTACACCACATTGTGCGTACCTAGTCCAGGCACGGTCACGTTCGGCATGTAGAGCGGTTGTGCGTACCCTGCGCCATCAATCAAGACTGAAAATAGCTTCCCGAAGTTTGCAGTATTGACATTCTGCGGGGTTAGGATGATCTCCTTCACGTTCTGTCCGGTGCGCGCGTTGTCGTTGTGGTAGGTGAGTACGCTGGCCGGTGTTCCGGTGTTGGCATTCACCGTCAAGTTCGCAGCACTGCTGGTAACTGAGCCCAAAGAATTGCTCACCACGACTGTGAACGCGGAACCGCTGTCCCCCAACGCGGTCGGAGGCGTGATGTACGTTGCCGAGGTTGCGCCCGAAATGGAGACTCCGTTCTTGTGCCACTGGTAGGTTAAGGGAGGCGTTCCAGCCGCCCAGACACTGAATGTGGCCGTTTGGCCTGCTTTGACTGTCTGGCTGGCGGGCTGGATGGTAATCGATGGTGGGCCGGCATTGACATGAAGAATGGCCGCCCTGCTGCTCACGTTTCCCACGGAATTGCTAACCACCATGACGAATTGAGATCCACTATCGGCGGCGGTCGTGGCGGTCATGGTGTAACTCGAAGATGTGGCGCCAGAAATGGCAGTGCCGTTCTTCTGCCATTGATAATTGAGCGGAGCCGTGCCGGTCGCAGCGCCAGTGAATGTCGCTGCTTGCCCTTCGGTCACCGTCTGGTCCACCGGCTGCGTTGTGATTGTTGGGGCGATCGGGTCAGTGCTGGTGCCGGAACCACCGCCACAACCAGTCAGATTCAAAAGGAGAAGCGCGGTAAAGAAGAATAGAAAACAATATGCTCGCGTCGGCCGGTAGGGTCTAAGGAAAGTCTTATACGCTCTCATGTCTCGGGTTCTAGCGTCGAGTCTTGGTGACGGTTAAGACTCTAATCCGCGGCCACAGTCGAATTTGCCAATTCAGCCTGCCGGCGTCGCGTGCGATTAGAAGGCAGTCCCGCATCGCGAATCTTATAAAGCAGCGCGCGGTAGCTGATGCTTAGAGCTCGAGCCGATTGCTTTCGATTCCAGTGATTGGCTTGCAGCACTTTTAGGATCACCTTGCGTTCCAGTTCGCGCACCGCCTGGCGGGTCAACTTTTTTAGCGAAATAGGACCGTCGAGATTAATGTCCGGATTGAACATTTCCTGTTCACGCGTTACCAGGTCGCTGCTGATAGCCTCTTCATTACCCAGAATCACGTAGCGTTTCACCAGATTTTCAAGTTCCCTGATATTCCCGGGCCAGTGGTACTTCTGCAGGAGACCCATTACTTCGCCCGATAGCGCCCGCGCGCGGCAGTTGTACTTGCGGTTGTAATACTCCAGGAAGTAATGCACCAGATCTTCGATGTCGCCCCGCCTTTCGCGCAGGGGCGGAAGGTACAGATTTACTACGTTGATGCGATAGAACAAATCCTGGCGGAATGTTCCACTTTCAATTTCATGCTCCAGATGCCGGTTGGTCGCGCACACCACCCGCACTTCGACTTTCTTATCCTCTTGCGCTCCAATACGGCAGAATTGGCCATCCTGCAATAGCTGCAGCAACTTGGATTGAAGTCCCAGATCCAATTCAGAAATTTCATCCAGAAATAGGGTTCCCCGATGTGCCATCTCCACGCGGCCCGGTTTCATTCCGAAAGCGCCCGTGAACGCGCCCTTTTCGTAGCCAAAAAGCTCACTTTCCAGCAACGTGCCCGGAATCGCGGGGCAGTTGACTTTAACGAATGGCCCACTCTTCCAAGGCGACAAGGTGTGGATCATACGGGCAATGATGTCCTTGCCCGTGCCGCTTTCGCCTTGAATCAGCACTGGGACATTTGCGCCAGCCACCTTGTCCAACCGCTCCCGTAGCGCTTGCATGCCCTCGGAATGGCCGAAGATGACGGCCTCGGGCGGAATTTCGCCAAGGGCTTGAATCAGAGCACTAACAGAATTTGTCGTCGTCATAATAGATTTCTCATTGCCACACCGCGTACTGGTGCACCCGGAGAGCCAAACGAAAGAGACACATCCCCTAGGCACTAAAAACGCTGTTAACTACACCATTTCTAAAAACTTAGAGAGCCTCGCCGACAAGAGATATTAGACTGCTGAGGTGGACCTTTTAGGCCTCAGCGAGGCTTTGGCTGTGGGAAAAGATTTTCACACGGAAGAAGTAAGTTTCCGTCTTACCCGGGTGGCCTTGGCACTGGAATGGTTCAGTAGAGGACGAGAGAATTTTAGACCGAGCAGATAGTAACCTTCGGCGTGGGTTACCCTCACCGCCTTAGCACGCAATGTTCGGGAGGCCCGGGGGAGGCTAGCGGCGGCGGCCAGAGGTGCGCTGGGAATTTCGAGTAGAACCTGTGCTGAATGCGGCAAAGCTCGGCGCACTGCAACCAGGGCTCCGCCAGCGCCTATGTTCAGTGCGGTTGCGAACTCCAGGAATTCTTTACCCTTTTCGTCACGGCTGCGCACAAAAACGGGGATTGCCAAGGGTAAACGCATCCACTTGCGCCGATCAATTTCTGGTCCCCTTCGAATCAAGAAGGCCCCTTAAAAAGCTAGCTTTATCTTCCATTTTCCCGCACCTGGGGGGCCAAACCAGGGTGACTAGGGATGAAGTCACGCGAGTCAGCCTCGAAAAACGGATGTGGATTTATCAAATAGCCCATCCCTTAAGGCATTTGGTTATCGGGGATTCTTTCGCCAATTGGCTTTGGACACCCCTAACTGGGCATTTGGCATGGGGAAACAGTGCAACCTTTTACCACTCTGTGACAACTAAGTGTCATTTCCCGTTGACAGGTGGAAAAAGTGTGGCATACTTAAGATGCTACCAGCAATCCCCTTGGACAGTTTTTGTCCCCTCCCCGCCGTGCCAAACCACGCGTTCGTAGACTATGTCTCTAACACCTGACAATACGTGTCTCTCGCAGCCAGGTGAATCCAAAGCCGTGGAAGATCTTCGTCCTACGGATCCATATTCTCAACTGGCGAATCAGCAGGAACTGTTTCAGGAATATACCCAGCTTCGTGAGCGTTTTCAGCGGACGACGAACGCCCTCGCCTCCGCCGCTCACGATCTGAAAACTCCGCTGGCAATTTTGAATGGCTACATGGAACTGCTGCAGAGTGAAAAACTGGGTACGTTGAACGAGAGACAGCGCGAAGTTTTGCGTGATATGCACATTAGCGGCCAGCGCTTGCAACATTTCATTCAGGATTTCCTGACCTTCAGCGTTCTCGAAACCGGTGGATTGAAGATGCAGTATGAGGCCGGCGACATGAATACTTGTCTCTCCGAGGTCTGCCGTCTCTGGTCACCGCGTTTTCAGGAAAAAGGACTCGCGCTCTATTTTCTCGCTAACGACAAGTTGCAGCCCTTTCCATTCGATTCCGCCAAAGTGCAACGCGTGGTTTCGAATTTTCTGGAGAACGCCTCCAAGTTTACGCCCGCGGGAGGCACGGTATGGCTGCATGCAGAGCCGCACATGTGGGAACGTCGAAATGCGACCAAGCCAGGAGTGCGCGGTGAACGCCGCCGCCAGAATGTTTCTCAACCAAACTCGACCAAGGTAAGCGTTTCGGACACTGGACCCGGGATCCCGCCTGAATATCATTTGGAAGTGTTTGACGATTTCTTCCGATTACCTACGAATGAAAATCAGGAAGGGATGGGTCTGGGCCTGGCGATTGCCCGTCGCCTGGTGCATGGCATGGGCGGCAAGATTTGGGTCGAAAGCGAGCCCGGTGCGGGATGTAAATTCTCCTTTCTGGTTCCACTCCAGCCCGCAGCTAATGTCTCCACTCGAGGAAAAAGCAAATGACTGATGCGGCCAATATCTTACTGGTCGACGACGAACCGGGGATGCTCCGTTACATTCGGACCCTGCTCGAAGTGGATGACTATAAAGTCGAAACTGCTTCCACCGGTGAAGAGGCCGTAGATCGGGTGCAGAAGGGCCTGCAGCCGGACCTGGTGCTTCTCGATCTACTGATGCCGGGCATTGACGGCTTGCAAACACTCGAACAATTGCGGCAACTCCAGCCCAGCGTCAAGGTTGTGATGCTTTCCTGCGTGAACGACACCCGCAAGGTGGTGCAGGCGATGCGCCTGGGAGCGCATGATTATTTAACCAAGCCGTTTCAGAAAGCTGAACTCGACGCAGTTGTCGATCAATGTCTGGGCACCACCCAGCAGGCTTATGCCGGTGAGGTCGAGGAACTTTGCGATGACGTATTTTTTGTCGCTGCCAGCCCGGCCATGCGTAAGATTCGTTCGCAGGCCGCCCTGGTAGCTAATGTAGACATTCCAGTTCTGCTCCTGGGCGAGAGTGGTACCGGCAAAGAAGTGTTGGCCCGGCTGCTTCACAAGCTTTCTCCGCGCGCCCACCGGACTTTCCTCAAAGTCAATTGCGCCGCGGTTCCCGGCGATTTGCTGGAGAGCGAATTGTTCGGTTATGAAGCTGGAGCATTTACCGGCGCCACTCATCCCAAGCCAGGTAAGTTTGAAATCTGCAATAAGGGAACGATTCTACTCGATGAAATCGGAGAAATGCCGCCGCTCCTGCAAGCCAAGCTGCTGCATGTTTTGCAGGACGGTCAGTTCTCACGTCTGGGTAGCCGGACCGTAACTAAAGTGGACGTGCGCATTCTCGCCGCCACCAATATCAACATCCCCGAAGCACTGGCCACCAAGCGCTTGCGCGAGGATCTTTATTACCGGCTCAATGCCTTTACCTTGCAAATCCCACCATTACGTGAGCGCAAGGAGGAGGTTCCCATCCTGTTGAAGCATTTCATGTCGCGCATGTCGGAGCGCTACGCCCGCTCGCCGCTCCCGTTAACCCAGGTCCTGCTTGCGGCATGTCACGAGTACTCGTGGCCCGGCAACCTGCGCGAACTCAGTAACTTTGTGAAGCGTTATTTGATTTTGGGAGATGAGAAATTGGCCGTGGCCGAATTGAATCCCAAGAACGACAGCACCGGGGGCGCGCGCGGGGAATACGGCGCCAAAGTATCCGCGGATCAGGCTGGCGGTTTGAAGTCGCTTGCCCGCAACGCCAAAGATGAAGCCGAAGCGGAAGCCATCACTAAGGCGCTCGAGGAAACCAACTGGAACCGGAAGCAAGCCGCGGCGTTACTGCAAATCAGCTACAAGGCGCTACTGTACAAGATCCGTCAATACGGAATCGCGCAGACGAAAAGCCACCACAAACTAACCGCCGGCGCTTAGGCCCGCCAATCTTCCCGCTCCTAATTTCGATAAGGGATTGCCACGATTGTCTGTGATCGTACTTCACGAGCCTATTCACTTCTTCGCCAAATAGGTCCTCGCCACGGACAGTTCGCTACGCGCAGTCTGACTATGTGCGCAGTTATTCAGAAGCTTGCTGTAGTACCGCCGGGCCCGTACACCATCACCCGCAAGCTCGGCAGCTCGCGCGGCGCCAGCCAGGCTATGGAATCGCTCCGGTGCACTCTGCAATGAAGTTTCGTAAGCCAACAAGGCTTCGGCTGGACGGTTCAGTTCGAGCAGTAAGTCCCCCAACAATTCAGCCGCCGGAAGCACGGCCCCGGGCGTAATAGGGTGCTTGGCCATCGAGCTCTCAAGGTCAGCGGCAGAGCGCATTAAAGCGATCGTCTGATCTTCGTTATCACCGTGCTTCGTTTGCGCGTGAGCCAGCCACGCGGAATCTTCTCGTACCAACACCTCTGTCTGATCCGCCCAGTAATCCTGTCTGGATTGCCGAAGCTGATCTCTTATTGCCTGAACTTTGTTTAGGCTCTGCCGAGCGGCAACGAAGTCGCCCGTGTGAGCATATCCCATGGCCTTGGCCCAATAAGTAACAGCTTCCGTGTACGGAAACGCACTGGGTCGAGGAACAAGTGCAGCCGCTTCCGCCCAGCTTCGGCGTTCCATTGCATAACGCGCCGGCACCACGGCGAGAACGTAGCTGCCGGTGAGGTTGTCCGGTTGAATCTTCGAAATTTGACTGACCTCTTTGACCAGTGCCGCAGCGTCTTCGTCCTGCCCGCCTTGCAACAATGAGTAAACCAGATAGTCGGTAGGGTGTAGCCGCTGGTCCCAGGCCGCGTCCATGTTGACGTCTCGCTCGTATTTCTTGCCTGCCTTCACAGCAGCAAGATTTGAGTTCGCGGCGTCATCCCACAGCCCTACCCGCACGAAAATGTGTGACGGCATGTGCAATGCGTGCGGTACTGCCGGAGCAATCCTGGCATATCGCCGGGCAGCCTCGAGTCCCTGGCTAGCGAGCACCGGATTGTCATAGCTGTGGAGGATGTAGTGCGCCACACCGGGATGGTCAGGCTGGGTGGTTAATATCTTTTCCAATATGGCGCCGGCCTGGCGCTGATTGGCGTACGTCTTGTCTGTGGGCGACGCAGAGGCCACCAGAGAAAGAGCGTAGAAGACGGCGGCCTCGGAATCCTGCGGATTGCTCCGATACACTCGCTCCATGGCTTGCGAATACGTACGATTGCGGCTGAGATAGTCAAGGCTGGGATCGGCTTCATAAAAGGCGCCAAGAGCAGCAATGTAGGCGCGCTCCCGCTCGGTCTTGGCCTCCAGCGCTTTCGACTTTCTGATCGCGGACACGCCCTTCTGCAAAGCATCGGCTGTTGGCGGTTCCCAGAGTGGATGGTAGTAACTCATGGCCACGCCCCACCATGCCATGGCACAAGTGGGATCGGCGTCAGCGACGGAAGAGAAGGAGCGAGCCGCCTCCTCGTACCAGAACGAGTGCAACATCGCTACGGAGCGGGAAAAAACCTTCTGCGCGGCTGGCGAGCAGGACACTGGGAAGCTAACGCTTCCCACCTCCCCAATAGCAGGGCCGTGATCGTGCCCTTGATCGGCCGGCAACCATACAGGAATCACTACGAGAAGAAGCAGAATGCGTAGTTTGGGGGCCATTATTTTCGCCGCCTCTCAAAACGATTGCACAAGGGTACGCAAATATTAGGCGAGCGCGGTTGCGGAGTTCAACTTTCTCTGCGCACGAATAAGATGTGTCCAGGCTTCGCCGCTACTGCACAACCAACGTCACCGTCGTGGTACGCGATGCCGTCCCCGAAGTTGCCGAGACCGTCACGGTATACGTCCCCGCGGGCGTGCCCCCCGAGGCGGTAGTCGTAGTCTTGGTAGAACTGCCGCAGGCGGGCAACCACAGCGTGAGTGCCAGCAAAACGCCAAATAGCATCCCGCCAAGCAGCTTTTGTTTTTTCGAGCCTCTCTGGCCTGATCTGCTGAACGAAGATCTTCCGCTTATTCCTAAACCCAGCAGTGCCAGTACCGAAACCGACAGCCAGGTTCCATAAAGCGGCCCGTTCCATGGCGTATTCGGAGGCAAGATGCTCTCGGGCCGTAGTAAAGCCGTAGTTGTCGGACGAGCGGTCGTGTTGATCACCAACCCCGTCTGTACCGGGCTCGTAGTCGGCATTACGGGGTTAGTGGAAAACTGACAAGTGGTTCCAGACGGCAACCCTGAAGAACAGCTCAGTGACACATTTGCGTTAAATGTGGGAATCGGCGTCACTGTAGCTGTGTAGGTGGCGGGCGCACCCGCAGTGACTGTGGCGGTACTAGGGGCCGCGCTGACGCTGAAGTCCGTCACGGGAACGCTGGCTGAGGCGCTGATGGGAGTGGATGAACCATTCACCGTCACTGTGGCGCTGTTACCGAGCGCCACCGCCGTAGTCGGCGTCAGGATTACGGTCACCGTGGCGGTGGCTTGCATGGCAAGGGACCCGATCGCGCAAGTAATAGTCGGTGGAGTCCCGGTCGCGCCGGTGCAAGAAGCTCCCGTCGAGGCGCTGGCCGAAGTGAAAGTGGCGTTGCCGGTGGGCAGGTTGTCAACAAACGTGACACCTGCCGCGGGATCGGGACCGTTGTTCTTGATGGTATACGCAAAGCTCGCCTGATTACCAACGCCCACCGATGGCGTCGGCGTCACCGCCACCGTCACTGCGATATTGCTCAGGGCCCCCAACTTGGTAACAAAGGCGTCGGTTGCGCCACCCGGCGCACCTTGGAACGGGCTAACGGTTGGGAAGTTGGCCGAATCAGTCTCGCCCGCTACGTAGGTCGTGCCGTTTGCATCCACGGCGATGCCGGTACCGCTATCGTTCCCAGTGCCGCCCAGGAATGTCGAGTATCCACCCGTGGTCGTGGTTGGAATCAGTGCTACAAATGCATCCGTGCCACCGCCGATTGCACCTTGCGTCGCATTTAACAAGTGAAAGTTTGTGGAAGCGGTGGATCCGGTGACGTGGGCGTTTTGGATGGAATCAACTGCGATGGCAAGTCCGATATCGGTTGCATTGCCGCCGAGGTAGGAAAAATAATTCAACGGGAATATCGTGCTTCCGGTGGCCGGATTGCCGAACTTGGCAATGAACGCGTCAGTTCCGCCGGCGTTGGCAGTCTGGAATGCGGTGGCACTCGGAGCAATTGGCTGTGCGATGTCGGTCGAGGTCGTCGAACCCGTCACATAGGCGTTGCCCGCTGAATCCACTGCGATGCCATTGCCAATGTCATCACCGGTCCCGCCCAGATAAGTCAGATAAAGTTCTTGTGATCCGGGTGCTGCCGCAGGATCAAATTTCGCAACGAAAGCATCCAGCGCCGATGGATTCGGGGGAGGGCAACTCGAAAGACAATTCAGGCTTCCCTGGTTGGCGTTTAAAGTCGGCATATCCTCGAAATTAGTTCCACCTGTGAGGTAAACCTTGGCATTGCTGTCTACCGCGATTCCGCCACCTTGCGTCACTCCGCCGGCAGGACTGCTGCCGCCCAGATAGGTTGAATACACCAGGCTTGCTGTACCGGAAGCGATGGTATTAACTTTGCTGAAGAAGAATTGGTTGGTCGTCTTAGAGCTAGTCTGGAATGCGCCTGCGGTGGCGGGAAATCCGGACGAGACATTTGTCGAAGTTGTGGTTCCGCTAACGTATGCATTCGCCCGATTGTCGATCGCCACCCCAGTCGCAATGTCGGTGCGATTTCCCGATAGGTAAGTAGAATAGATCAATCCGCTGCCATCAGACTTTATGGCAGTCACGAAAACGTGTTTGCCGGCAGAAACCGGCGCCGATTGAAAACCATTCATTGTAGGGAAATCCGGCGAATCGGTGGTTCCCGCCACATAGATGTTGAAGCCGGCATCCACCGCAATCCCCGCGCTCGAGTCGGTACCGCTCCCGCCGAAGTAGGTGGAGAATAGGAGCGGCACCGCTCCGCTCGGACTGAACTTGGTGACGAACGCATCCTGTGGACCATTAAGTGTCGTCCCGTGGGAAGAAAGAGGCGTTTGGGTCGGGAAATTGGGGGAAGTGGTCGAGCCGGTGACGTAGAAGTTATTGCCGGAATCTACCGCAATTTTCGGAGAAGTTTCGTCACCGCTGCCGCCCAGAAATGTCGAATAGCTCAACACTGGATCGATGACTAACGCCCGCGTGCGATCATACTTGCCGATCTCGAATCCGATCTTGTTCTGTGCCCGCAGAACGAATCGAGCATTCACTGGCTGCTTCGCCTCGCCTGTCTTCTGGTAAACGCGGGGAGCGTTGAGGAGGACATTTCCCCCGTTAGTTTGCAGCACTGCATCGCCCGCAGAGTTCAACCTCACTCGATCCGCTCCCTCGAACGTCAGCCCGATCACTTCGGGATTGGTTCCGGCAGCAACTTCAAAATCGTACTCAAGCCGGCCCTGATTACCGTAATAAACCAGATCAATTCCCGGATAGACATCGCTGTAGCGAACGCGGGCAAACTGCGCCACATTGCGGTGCCACTTGGCAGGATCATTCCCGATCAAATAATTACTCCTTCCCGGAAGTCGATCGAGGCCGCTGGTTCGCGAGTAAGGATTCGCACCCGCCAGCTTCATCCGGAGAACGGACGATTTGTTAGCGAAACGCCGATTTCTGACTCCAGGATGCTGAAGTTCCAGAACTGCCTCGTCGGATGTTAAGAACAGACCGTATCCAATTCCCCGCGCCAGGAACCTCACTAGTGGTTCGCTTTGCCCGTAGTTTGCCTCAAAAATCAAAGGCAGTTGGTCATACACGGCTCGAGCCCGGGCCACACTTGAAACTGATGAAGCCGCTGCCAAATCTTCGTCCAAGGCGAAAACAGTCGCTGTCCCTATCACGTTGCCACCGTGCGGGTGCACATCAGCCCCGAACCATAGCGCCGTCGCGCCCATAGCCACCAGAAGCATGCCCGCCACAAGAATACGATTCCGGGAAAAGCGTGTTCCCAACTCAAGGCAATTCAATTTCACGAACTCCTCCGATTGCTCAATTTCGTGGAGAGGAAGAAGAACGGCGCAAACAGCAACGCGGCTCCTCGCGCCTGCGAAGCAGCAAGCTTACTTACCATTTGAACTGAGTGAAAATAAACAACAACTTAAACATCTGACGAATAGACTGTCAAGTTGAGGCGCCTACGCCGCGTATGAGCCGCGTGCCGAAATCCCAAGCGAAAGATCTCTTTCTTGAGGCCGCCGCCGAAATTCCGTATCCGAGCAAAAACGCCACGGCTTCCTCTTCTGATGCGCCGCATGGCCACGCGAGATGCCGCGTTATGGCACAAAGGTGCCTGAAGGAAATTATCAATCCTCCCCATCTTCGCAACTCTTCTGCAACGGGTTGCATGCCGACAAAAAGGTGATCCCGTCCGGTTCAGAACTCGTTGATCCTGCATTGAAAAAGCACCAGGATACTCACACGCCCATGGCAGTGCGATTGCTCCACTCATAAGCAAGTTTTCTTGTAAGGGACTTTTCTCCCACAAGACATCCCTGGCTATTTGGCGCATGCCGGAGCATTTACCGACTCAATTCCCTGCTTCTTTTGCTCTTGCAAACTGCCGACAGCTTAAGTAACTCTTGAGAGAGGGAATGTAGGGGTCGGTGAACAATCAAAATTGGAGTGAGATGCTTCTGAGACGCGAGAAAGATACCGTGGAACTGACGCACGAACGACGAATTATGCGGCGTTTCGACATGCGTTTGCCCGCGGCAGTTCGGGTGGCCGGCGGTCAAATGGACGAGTTCCTGACTGAAACCCAGAACGTTAGCGCGCGCGGCGTGTTCTTTTACCTGGACCGTCCGGTCGAGGAAGGCTCGCGGGTCGAAGTTACCATGACCTTTCCCCCGCACGTCACGCTCACCGACCCGGTTCGCGTTCGCTTTACGGCTCGGGTAATCCGGGTCGAGCAGCCTCTGCCTTCCGCGCGCATCGGCATCGCTGCAGTGATCGAAGAGTACGAATTTCTTCGCTCAACTGGAGCAGCAGAAGGTTTCCCACAAATGCAGAACCAGTGGAAGACCAGCAACTGAAATAGCGCTCTTCCACCACCCTTACTTTCGGTTTAACTCGTCAATCTCTCTTCGCAGAGTCGCGTACCGTCGCACTAACGATCCCAGATACAAAATGTGGATAATCCAAGTAGCAGCATAGGCAGCATACAAGACCTTCACCGCGTGCCCCCCGGCTGGACCATGGATTCAAGCGCCTGAGCCTCCTCTACATCCTTCTGCAAACGCTCCAACCGGTAACGCGACCAACACACCAGGAAAGCGAAGCAAAGGAATGCTGCCCAATTAAGCAGCAACACGTGCATCATGCGGGGGTCAATCGATCCTCCACCGCCAATTACCGGCTGCGGATGTTGCGTGCGGAAAAACCAGATCGAAAAATAAACCAGCGGCACATCCAGGGCGCCGAAAACAGCTAAAACCGCCGCCAGCAGCGGCGTTTGTCCACTACTGGAAAAGCGGCGCAACATCAGGTAGCTGACATAAATCAGCCATAAAACCAACGTCGAAGTGAGGCGCACATCCCATGTCCACCAAATGCCCCACACCGGACGCGCCCACAAAGGTCCGGTTACGAGCACGACAGTGCAGAAGACCACACCAACTTCAGCAGTGGTCACAGCAATCGCATCCGCAATTGGGTTGCGCCGGATCAAATACGCAACCGACGCGCCAAAATTGATGAAGAACAGCAGGAATGCCGTCCATGCCGAGGCCACATGATAATAAAAGATCCGCTGCACGTTGCCCATTGTCTGCTCTGTGGGAGCGGCGATGAGGGCTTCGTAGAGTGCATAACTCAGCAAGGCGGCAGTGAGGATGCCGAGAATGGGAAATACGCGTTTCATTCTGCGTGCAATACTATTTCAAATAACAGAAGACAACCGGTAGTAAACACCACATCGTAGGCTAGAAGCAACACGATCCAGACTTTGGCGGACGCCTCCCCGGTAAGAATGAGTGTAGTGGCATTCACCGTCGCCAGCAACGCGGGGATAGAAATCGGAAACAATAGCAGCGGCAGCATGATTTCGCGGCTACGGGTGCGCAACGACATGGCCGCAAAAAAGGTTCCATTCACCACTATGGCCCAGGTTCCAAGTGCGCTTACTGGAATCAACTGCCAGGTCGGGCCGAGCGCCCGCAGACTGTAGAAGATTATGAACAGCGGCGCCATCAGCGCCTCCAGCACGCTCACAAAAATAAAGTTTCCCAGGGCCTTGGAAAGGAAGAGCGCACTGGCGGGCGCCGGCGAAACCCGATAAGCGTCGAGGACTTGGTTGCGCAACTCACGCGCCCAGGTTTGGTTCAACGCAACCACCGCGGCAAACAGAAACGCCACCCAGATGAGTCCGCCCGCAATCTGCCGCGATTCTTCCGCAGTCGGATTGAACGAAAAGCTAAAGATGACCACTACTAGCAACGCAAAGAACAGCATCGCATTAATGGCATCCTTCGATCGCCACTCGAGACGCAGGTCTTTCGCTAGCGCGGCGCCGGTGATTGCTGCCAATCGGCTCATCGCTCCTCCGGTTCTCGCCGGCTAGACTGAGAATCTGAGGTTCGGCTGACGATCTGTCCTTCGCGCATCCATACAAATTCGTCGGCAGCGCCTTCAAGAAGCTGCGCCTGATGCGTCACCACGACGATGGTCTTGCCGGAGTCGCGCATCTGCGCCAGCAGTTCTACTATCTCACGCGCCGAAGATACATCCACGTTGGAGAAGGGTTCATCCAGCAAAAGAACTTTGGGATCATGGATCACCACCCGCGCCAACGACATCCGCTGCCGCATCCCCTGCGAATACTGACCCACAGGACGCGCGAGTTGCGGATCGAGTCCCACCAGGCGAATCACTTCGGCGCAGCGCTGGTCATTCCTGATTCCGTACAAACGCGAAAAATAGCGAAGGTTCTCTACTCCGCTCATCTCGTCATACAACAGCGACGGGTGAGCCATATAGCCGAAGTACCGGCAAACAGAATGAATATCAAGGTTTCCCAAAACTGAAATGCTGCCGCGGGTAGGTTTTGTCAGTCCAGCCAGCGCGCGCAGGAAAGTGGTCTTGCCCGCACCATTGTCGCCTATCAACGCATACATCCGCCCCGCGTCGAAGACTGCGCTTACGCCCCGCAGAGCCACAAAGCGTCCAAAATATTTGACGAGATTGTTAACGCTGATGACGGGAGAAAGGGATGAAGGATGTGTGGCGTCGGTATCGGTCACTGGACAGCGCTAAGAAATGTTAACAATGTCCTCCCCGCGCAGCCAAGAATCTATGCATTTCCTGCATAATTTGCAAATAGACAGAATTGTCGCTTACAGATTCTAGAGAATTTCGGCTACTGTGGCGCGCCCGGCGAGCCGCTGACTCGGACTTGCGTAACACTTTTTACCGGCTCGGTAGCTGACGTTCCGTTGGCCGGCGCTCCCTGCTTCGGCGCATATTTAGAAGCGCACTTGGCCTGTAGTTGTTTGGCGTGAAAAACTCCGTCTCGTCCAAAGCTCCCGTCAGCTAACGCTTGCGAATCGTCTTTAAACGTATCGGGTGGCGCTTCCGTGCCATTATAGATCACCGGTAGGATTTGATCTTGCTCCACCAGCATGAACTCAACACGCGTACCGGCACGCCGGATCGAGCCAGGCTTCACGTTACCGGCTACACGCAAGCGTCTGGTATAGGCAATATCACCCATCCCGCGCAGTTCACTGATGGTAACGTAGTAACTCTTGCTATCCTGCACGCCCGTGTATGCCAAAAATCCCAACGCGAGCAGAATAACCACGGTGGCAGATCCGAATTTTAGATACGTGCTGGTTTGCTTCGACATACCGATATCCCAATTCTAATCGCCAGACTGTAGCTGCACAATTGATCCTGGTCAAGCCCGAAATGATACAGCAGATCAGAGTTGAGTTCGTGCCATCAGGAAATCATCTGGAAACTCAGATCACTTCCGTTTGCATGGTTCGTAACCAGCTCAATCGCTCGTTCTGCCGGTACATTCAAATCGACCTTTCCGGCGAAGGAGATAATCATCATGACAAATTGCCTGGTCGAACTGGTGATCATAGAGCGTTCAGAATCGCTGGTTGGACTGCCAAATGGCCCCTCATCGTCGGCAAAGACTGGCAGATCTGCGATGTTGATCAAATCCTTTCCAATGCCCTTGTACGATTCCCCTGATGTCCCGATGCGAAAAACAATCTCGCCTACAATTCTCGCCAGATCATAAGATCCCACAGGCAAGAAACTCTCCAGTGACACCAGATTGTTGATGTCCACTAGATTATTAATAAAATACAGCGCTTTTCCCAAGGTTACCCGCCGCAATAATGCTTCCGCCGAACCTCTGTACCTCGAAGGGTCTTTGCCCAAAGACCTATAGGCGTCCCTGGTAGCGGCAATATCGGAGTTGGACACTATCTCCGGACTAGTGATCTGACTGGATAACTGGGCTGCACAGGCATTTAACAATTGCACGAGGGCATCAGCCGATTTACCCACTGAGACGCTGCCCTGAATACAGACGATCTGAAGCGCCGGACAATGCTGCTTCAGGTTACGGTCAATGGAGAGCACTGGTTACTGGCTGACTTCCTCTCATTGAAATTTGCAGCAAGCCCGCGACTTTTAAAGAGTTTCTACCACACTCGGCAGGCGTTCTCCCGCACCATGGGCTGTCCGGCTTTGCAACCCCAGGCCTGCTGAAATTCCGGCATGTTCTCTACTACTCCGTTGACCCGGTAGCGTCCGGGAGAGTGTGGATCAACGTTCACCAGCATGCGGGAAAGCTCCGGACGCCGCTTTTCGCACCATACTCGTCCAAAGCCGAGGAAGAAGCGTTGCTCGGGCGTGTAGCTATCGATCTTCTCGCCATGCCTGCCGCTCTCGCCGAGCATTTCGCGGAGCGCCATCAACGCAATTCGGGCACCGCCATTGTCGGCCGTATTCTCTCCCAGCGTCAGCTTGCCATTAAGCTTCAGGTCATCGATAGCAACGAAATTGCCGTACTCATCAGCCACGCAGCTTGCGCGTTTTTCAAACTCCTTGCCGTCCTGTTCCGTCCACCAGTCACGCAAATTGCCTTGCGGATCGAACTTTCGCCCCTGGTCGTCGAAGCCATGCGTCAATTCGTGACCGATTACCAGGCCGATACCGCCAAAGTTGATGGCGTCATCCATGCTTTTATCGAAGAACGGCGGCTGCAGAATTCCGGCGGGAAAAACGATTTCATTTCGTGAGCCGCTGTAGTAGGCATTCACAGTCGGTGGTGTCATGCCCCATTCTTTCCGGTCAAGCGGCTTGCTGATCTTCGCGATCTGGCGCTTCGATTCGAATTCATTGGCCCGTAGGAAATTTCCAATCAGGTCTCCGCGCTCTACCATCAGCGAACTGTAGTCTCGCCACACATCGGGATAGCCAATCTTATTGCGAATGGCATCGAGCTTAAGCTTGGCCTGTTTCTTGGTGTCTTCCGACATCCAAGGCAAGCCACGAATGTCCTGATCCAGGGACTTCTCGAGAGACTTCACCATCTTCAGCATGCGCTGTTTGCCGTCGGCGCCAAATGTGATATCCACATACTTCTGACCCAAAGCCTCGCCCAACGCCTGATCGGTCGCATCCACGCAGCGTTTCCAGCGATCCTGAATCTCTGCCTGTCCGTTAAGGTGCTGTTGCATTTTGAAGTTTGCGTCGACAAAAGGTTTTGAAAGCCACGGCGCTGCCGAATCCAGCAGATGCCAACTCACATAGGTCTTCCAGGCGTCAAGCGACTCAGACTCGATTACCGCATTCACCTGTTTGAAGAATTCAGGATTCGCGACGTTGAGCTCTGTAAAGCTGGGCGTGCCCATATCTCTAAAGTAACGATCCAGATAAAAGTTCGAGGCCAATGTGAACGCTTGATCCCGACTCATTTTATGGTCGCGATTCTTGGGATCACGTCGCGCCGTGCGGTCCATCGATGCTTTCGCTAGCGCTGTTTCAATGCGCAGGATTGTCTGGGCCGACACCGCCGCTTGCTGGGGGGATTGCCCCGCAAGGGTGAACATCTGGGTCGCATAATCGGTCAGATGCTTGCGCATCTCACTCATCTTGGCGTCGTCTTTGATGTAGTAATCGCGATCGGGGAGCGTCAATCCGCCCTGATCCACATAAGCGATTACCATCTCGGCATTGTGCAGGTCGGGCGCGGAATAGAACCTGAACAACGGGTTCGGTCCCATCAGGTGCACGCGGGCAATTGCATCGATCAGTGCGTTCTTATCGTTCACTGCGGCAATGCGAGCCAGTTCGGGCTTCAGAGGATCGAGGCCTTTCGCGTCCACCGCCCTGTCGTCCATGCAGGAGCTGTAGTAATCGCCAATCTTCTGCTCAACCGGGCTGCGACTTGCGTCATTCACAGAAGCTTTTTGCAGAATGTCACGTTCCGTGACAAGGTTCCGCTCGTAAAGCTCGGTAAAGCTCACCCACTCCGTCTGGTCGGCGGGAATCTCGGTATTCTTCAGCCAGTTGCCGCAGGCGTATTGATAAAAGTCAACACAGGGGTCAGTCGTTTTATCGATGTTTTCGATGCTGAATCCGGCTGAGGGCTTCGTTCCGGCTGGTTTCGTGGCAGGAGAAGGCTGTGCAAAGCTGAGAACGGCGCAAAGCAAAATATGTACGGCCACGTTAGAAAAGCGCATCGTATGCCCTCGTTTGAACAGAATGGTGATTTTAGGCCCGGAAGCTTAGACGATCAACTGCGTGAACGTTATAGTTGTTGCTCATTATCCTCGTTTGGCACGTAACAAGTGCTCGCCCGCTGATGCAACCGTGAAATTTCTAATCGCAGCCAGTGCCGAACTATTTTTCCGGTAGTCGATGATGAAACGCTCGTTATCACGCAGCGTATAATAAATTCTTGGATATCGCGTAAAGGCGAGTGAAAGTAATGGATTCGACGAACCGCAGCACTCTTCTCGCTACAAACAACACGAACGGATTCGATGTTTCCCGGCCGCGTTCAGTATGGATCAATCATCGCAAAGCCGAAAACACGAATGGCAACTTTTCCCAGATGCACTACGCTCGCCGGGGTGTCGTCACTGAGGAGATGGAATACGTAGCTCAGAAAGAGCAACTGCCTCCTGAGCAGGTCTGTGATGAAGTTGCCCGCGGCCGCATGATTATTCCCGCTAACATTAACCATCCCGAACTAGAGCCGATGTGCATCGGGGTGGCTTCACTTTGCAAGATCAACGCTAACATTGGCAATTCCGCCCTAACCTCGAATATCGATGAAGAACTCAAGAAGTTGCACACCGCCGTGCATTATGGCGCCGACACCGTGATGGACCTTTCTACGGGCGGTGACATTCACCAGATCCGCGAAGCTATTCTCCGCCACTCGCCCGTCCCCATCGGTACGGTACCAATTTACGAAGCCATTTCGCGGGTGAAGCGCGTCGAAGATCTAAACGCCAAAGTGATGCTCGAAGTGATCGAGGAGCAGGCCGCTCAAGGCGTGGATTACATGACAATCCACGCGGGCGTGCTGATTCAATATCTGCCATTGATCTCCACGCGTATTACTGGAATCGTGAGCCGCGGAGGCGCAATTCTTGCGCAATGGATGGCCTCTCATCACAAACAGAATTTTCTTTACGAGTGTTTTGACGACATATGCAAGATTTTCAAGAAGTACGACGTCAGCTTTTCACTGGGAGACGGCCTGCGCCCGGGGTGCATCGCGGACGCTAGCGATGCAGCTCAGTTCGCCGAACTAAAAACTCTCGGCGAACTCACCAAAAAAGCTTGGGAACATGATGTGCAGGTAATGATCGAAGGACCGGGCCACATCCCGCTGGACAAGATCAAAGAGCAGGTCGAAAAAGAAGTTGAATACTGCTACGAAGCGCCGTTCTACACGCTGGGTCCTCTGGTTACGGACATCGCTCCAGGCTACGATCACATCACGTCCGCTATCGGGGCGGCAATGATCGGCTGGCACGGTGCCGCAATGCTGTGCTACGTCACTCCCAAAGAGCACCTCGGACTGCCGAACGAAAAAGACGTGAAAGATGGCATCATCGCCTACAAAATTGCCGCGCATGCCGCTGATGTAGCGCGGCACCGACCGGGCGCCCGCGATCGCGACGACGCTCTTAGCTACGCTCGCTACAAGTTCGATTGGGAAAAGCAGTTTGCGCTCTCACTCGATCCAGTGACCGCACGTGCCATGCATGACGAAACTCTTCCAGATGATTACTACAAGGAAGCCGCCTTCTGCTCCATGTGTGGCCCCAAATTTTGCTCGATGAATTACTCCACCAAAGTGGACGAGTACAACAAGCAAGTCCACGGCCTGAAGAAGAAAGACTACTCAGAGCTGGTCGAAAAGTTCGTTAAGTAGGACGGATGCTGTCTTACGGGGAGAGGACGCGGCTTCCGACTAGGTTCCAGCAGCGCTAGCCGCTGCTTCCGGTGCTACACCTCCATTCAACGCGAGCGTGATTTTCGCTTCGATGTCTTGCCTTGCCGCCGTAGCGATGTACTCGCCCAACGCGCGGTAGCTCTCAAACTGCACCTCGTTAAACCATTGATCGGCGGTTGACTGATGAGGAAAATCTGGATGCTCCTCGGCGTAGCTCCTCACTCCTGCCGCCAGACGAGCAGCAAGAGGGGCCTTGACATCATCCACCGGAAGGCTTGCCTTCACGTAGATCAACATTCCGCGGTCTGCAGGGTCCGGCCCGTAGTAAATGTCGCCAATCGTATAGTTCTTCACGCTCACACATTGCCCGCTCTGAGGCTTGATGTCAGAGACGCTGATCTTGATATCCACACCGAAATCGGTGCGGCACTTTTCGATGACGCCCATTAAGTCTGCACAACTATAGGCCCCGTCCGCACCGCTGTCACAGGCCATGATCAGCCGGCAGCGACGTTTAACCAACTCATAAATCGCGAGGTTCTCGAAGTGTCCACCATCTGAAAGGTAGACGTAATTACTCTCCTCGTTGCTCTCGGCTACCAATTCAGAAAGAAGGTATACCAGCCCCAGGCGCGGCCCCGGACTTTTCCATGTCTTCCAACGCCTGGGATTTCCCATCCACCACCCCAGACGGACATCGAATAGAGTCATGAAGAAAGCGGTGGCCGGTGAAGTGTAGTGTCCCATGTTGGGGCTAGCCGCTGCCCCAGAGATGGCCATGGCCGTTCCTAGCGAGATCCCCTGATTTGACCCCAGCTTGTCTTTTCGTCCGAGTGCGGTGGGCAGATAAGAACCCGCGGGTGGATTACCAGATGTTGAGCCGAGATCATAGCCGCAATACAGCGGCGTAAAAACGAATGACTTGGCTTTCCGCTCCTGAAATCCAAGTTCTCCACCGTGGGTTGCGTTCAAGGCAGCATTCAGGATCGGATAGGGACCGGGATACCCATCCTTTAGTTCCCCCAGTGCCACATCGTCTTTCGGATCGAAACCCGTAAATGACTGCGGCCTGCGAGCGGCGTTGGAAGCTCCCAGATAGCAGCGCACCAGGCGATTGCGGTAGAAGTGATGCATGGAGAAGTCGTTCACGTCCACGCGCCACGACAGGATGCCCGCTAATGCGATTAATCCAAGGGGGGCGGCCAGAACGTATTCCCAATTAGATGTCCCCTTAGACAGAATCTGCCAGTACAGGTTCTTGACGACATCCGCAGGAAGGTGGGCCGCTGGAAAATTCGCGGGTGTCCACAGCGTTATGGTTTCACTCCTTAATAGAAACCATCCCATGAGCACGTGAATTACGGTGGAAAGGATGATCAGCAACCCAGCGGCGAAAACATAAGGGGCGACCTTCGCGATGATTTGCAGAGCGCGAGGTGACTTCAACAGGCCCGCCAACGTGAACTTGCTATCAGCTTTCTGGCCCGGAATGATCTTTTCGACGCCACTCTTTTCACTCTTACTCGCGGGTATACCAGCCAGGATGGAAGCGATCCAAGCCATTGCGGCGGCGATGTTCACGCTTCCCCCGACCGCCCCTTTACCAAGAAGAAGCCTAACGGCCAATGGTCCGAAGATTACAATTCCAAACACCACCAACCAGGTAATCATCGTCACCAACAGGCGGCCGCCCGCACGAGCCCACCATTCCCGCACCAAGTCAACACAGCCTCGCCCCAAAAGCCCAAGTTGTAGCACCGCTATGAACTGCAATAGCAGCATGACTGTTACTGTTCCAAAAATTACCACCCGCCAAATATTCTGATCATTTGGTGGAACAGCTCCCATATACCAGGCATAGCGGTTTAACAGGTATCCCCCCAAGGCGCCCGCACCGGCTGCCGAAAATATAAGCGCCGGCCACGAGATCACGGGCTCTTCAGACTTCTTGTCGTCTGATTCCTTCTCTTCTGGTTTACCCGGGTCGGGAGTAGTTCTCGAAGTTCCAAACATCAGAAATGCGAGGAGCCAGGTGCCCGTGTAATAGACCGCCGCGCCGGGGATCCAATACTGAAGCGTCCCACGGGCGATCCCGTCCCACCTCCACATGCCGATGTTGAACAGCAGTGCGGCAAAAAAGAATAGCGCCATTGATAACGCTACTCGATTTCGAAGAAACCAATTGCTTTGCTGGTGCTCCCATGGCGTGAAATCCATCATGCTTCTGGCCATACAAAGAGTAGCAACCAATACCAGGCAGGCTCCGGCGATGAGAGAGAACTGCGGATGGGGCAGGAGATCATCGCGCGTGGCGAGCACCAGCACGGACGGCAACAAGATCATTCCTGACAGGAAGAGGACCAGCACAATGAAATTGAGAATGACATTCCTCAGCCATGTCCCCACCATGGCTCCTGCATCTGCTGAAAATAGGCCCGTTTGTGGTGTCAGATAATTGGCGTAATTGCGTAACCAGTGGACCGGAGCATATTCGGCAGGTTCACCAATCTTGTATTGCTTGCGGCATAGCGCCTCCTCCACGGGAGTGAACTTTCCAGGAGGGTCCCATCTTTGAATGATCGCAGCCAGCCATGAGCCGATGTATCCACCGCCCGACACCGTGGAAAGGTAATCGAACTTGCTCAACAATCCCTTCGCCGCGAGACCTTGCAGTATGCCGAGATTGAAAGTGGCGCTGCGGATGCCGCCGCCGGAGAATGCCAGTCCAATCAAACTGTCCTTGGCCGGTGCAGCGTGTGTCACGCCGCGGGCCTCGCGCGACCTCTCGATCTGTTCCAGTTCGTCAGTAAAAACTCGCGTGAAGGTGACAGAGGTTGGCTTGTTCTTTTTTACTGCGGATGGTTTCCCAGCTATGGGAGCTGCGCTTTTAGACATAAGAACCCTCGCGCCCCCTCAATACTTGCAGACGAGGAAAGTAGCAGAACCGGTGTGGAAGTCAAGAGGAAAAACGGCACAAATACTTCACTGACTTTTGTCACTTTTCGTGCGTTTCGAGGCCTTGGGGTAGCATTCTGCAAAAGTGGGCTGCCGTGGAGTACTTCATGGCCGAAGATTGGAAGCGGCTAATGAAACTGCGGTTCTAGAACCAGATCAGAGTGCCTGGAACCTGAGACATCTCAATGCAAATCAGAATAGTGCTTGACGTCGGAACTCTGTGCGGAGTGTTGTTTGGCTGGAGCCGTGGACCTCTTCCCAAAATAACGCACTATCACTTCCGGTTCGCCGGAACGACGTGGTGGAGTCGCTTTAGCAGCAACGGTTGAAGTGGATGCTTCCGCGTTCGTGACCAATTCGCCGATTAGCGATCCGGCCGGAATCGCTTGCGCCGCCGGTTTGATTGCGGCTCGCGGGGGTAGTCTATCGGCGTGTTTGGTCACCGCTGGTGCAAATGGAACTTGTTGTTCAGCTTGACCCGATGGATGGACGATGCCGGCAGGCAATGGTGCTCTGCGATGAGCAATTGGTCCGATCAGCAAGACAAAAACCGCCAGGGCAGCACAGCCGGTGGCAACCTTCCAGAAAAACACGTCCGAACGCGCCCTGTCAGCCAGTCCCCGCGCTTGCTGCAGCGCGTACTCCACACCTGAAAGAATCGGTTGCCTGAGCCTCTTCGTGTATCGAACGACATATTGCGACTGTCGGAACCTAAATCTTTGATGTCGCAACATCTCACGGGTTTGTCGAAGCACTACCTTTGATCTACGAAGTGCGATCTGTGATCTTCCCACCACTATCTTTGATTGTCCGACCGCATATTGCCCGGAGACCGCCGCCAATCTGGCGGAGGCGAGCCTCAGGGAGCGAGCCGCCTTTGCCACTGACCGCGCTTTCTTCACCCCTGCTTGGGTGATGAGATCAAAATCTACACCAGGAAGCACGGCTTTCCCCGGTGGCGATTGGGTTTCGTTTCGCACGTGCTCCGTTCGGCACACCTCAACAGTTATGGCTTCGGTCGAGTGCCCACGTGGCTGCACCTTGATCACTGGAGGTTCAGCGATACCAGGAATCTCCGCTGCGGTTCCCTCAGAGCCTGGCGCAATTTCGCTTTTGGTATCGGAAAGCGCCGACGCGGCAGCAACGGAATTCTGTGCCACTGCGCTGACGTTTTCGGGACGAGTTGTCACAGCCTGAGAGGCGAGGGCTTCGGACCGCAACATGCCGGCGGGCGCCACAGCCGAATTCTCATTGCTCTTTAATGGCGCTGGTTCGTGAAGGAATGGAATCACTGCGATGGGTACGTTCGACATAACGCCAGGCTGCGCGCTTTGGATCTCAAAGCCACGGGCCCGCAGTTGTGACGCAATCTCCTGCGATTCTTCCGTGGAACGTGCGACGATACGTGCCAGTGGCATACGCTTCAAGTGGATGGTACGTACTGAAAAGAAACTCGGCGCCAACTACCGCAGGGATTTCTCTTGGCACCCTCCCGCGGCCCTTAGACGCGCTTGCGGACATCTCAGTTTACTGCAATCACAAAAAAAATCGGAACAACAAATCTCCGCGTCGCAGAAGTGAAAACTTTTGCAGCAAGTGTCAACGATAGCCATTCAGAACCTTAGCCGCACGGTCTAACGCGGCGGCTAATACCGCGATTTGTTGCCCAGTCTGCTCGGGGTTCCCCTTATCTATAGCCTCGTTTACCCCAGGAATGACTACCGCGGCATATCCCGTGTATCGTCCCGGAGCATAGATCGCATGCCGATACCAGGTACGATCCGGCAACCCGTCGGGAATCAATAGCGCGCGTTCGGCTTTGCGCAATGTCTGGTTGAGGTTCGTGGGATTAACCCGCAGTTTTCTCTGCTTATCGGCGATTTTTGAGCCAGCTTCTTGAAAATGACGGGCGGCCTCGGTCGCGGTGGTAAAGTTAGGCGTTCTGTTCCCGAATTTGGTTTCTGCTTTCTTCTTCGCAGCGTCTATGTAGGCAGCAATTTCCTTTCCATATTCTTCGTAGTCATAGGGCAGCACATCAGAATCTGCCATGCGCAACACTTCCAGCCCGTACACGCGAGCCATTTCTTGTTCGTAGGTGAAATCGGGATCACCAAATTTCTTGAACCAGTTGAAGTTATCGAACGCGGAGTGATAAACGCCATACGGGCCGGTTGAACCAATGTCCGTCGACGGCACCCCCAAATGCTGCAAAAATACCGTGTAGTCTGACCCGCTCCCCAAATCACCTACCGGTACATCAGCCGTAGTCTGCGCCTCGGGAGGACGATACGTTCCACCGCTGGCCTCCTCCTGCGGCCCTGCACCGGCTTTATTAGCCTTTCCCCAAGCCTCATACACTGTGCCCCCCTTGGGGCTGGGTACGGCTTTGGTCACCTCACGAATGAATTGTTTCAGGCTTGGTACCGACGACGCCCCAAACTTCGGTCCGGAAACCGCTACGTCCACGTTGAAGTATGCGGCCGCGTTGGCTAACTCGTCTGCGTGCTGCTCACCCCACTCCGTCGAGCCGATCAGACCTTGTTCCTCAGCATCCCAACTCCCGAAAACAATCGTCCGCTTTGGCTTCCAGCCTGATTTAAGCAACTCGCCGATCCCGTGTACCGTCTCCAGCATCGCCGCCGTGCCGCTGTTGGGATCTACCGCGCCATAGACCCACGCGTCCCTATGATTTCCCGCCACGACCCACTCATCCGGCCATTCGCTTCCGCGAACTAGCCCCGTTACATCCCAAATAGTGCGGAACTGATAATCCTGCTTCAAATGAATCTTCACTTTAGCGGGGCCGGGCCCCACATGGTAGGTAAAAGGTAGTGCTCCTTGCCAGTCGCGGGGAGAGTCCGGCCCGCCAAGGTGCTGCAGAATCGGCCAGGCATCAGCATAGGAGAGCGGGGTTGTCGGAATTTTCGGCATCTGCAAAGATTGCTCCGCCGGGACTCGTTTTGAATCGGGCAGCGACGTCACGGACGCCACACCTGGCGTTGTGGGATCACCTGCAAACTCGAACATGTAGCCGATCGAGCCGCGCTGCGCCCCGGTGTCAGGACGCCACGGGCCCTGCGGATATTTATCGCCCCGACGCCACCCGTCGTCGGCCGGATCGGAATAGATGAGCACGCCCGCCGCCCCGCGCTCCTGAGCTACAAACGCTTTCACTCCCCGAAAGTTTTGCCCATAGCGCACCACCACAATCTTTCCTCGCACATCTACCTTCATCTGCTCGAGTTTCTGAAAATCCTCTGGCGAACCATAATTCGCATACACCACATCCCCTTCTATATCCCCTGACGGGGACATCGCGTTGTAAGGAGTGATCACGCGCGGATCATCCTGAAAGGGGTCTCCCTCCACGTGCTCGCGGGTTGGCCCATGCATCTTGACGCCATCCGGAGCAGTCACGTCCACGCTGATTTCTGATGGATAGTTGAACCAGACGCGGTACTCGATGATTTCTGTATTCAGCCCAGCCTCACGGAATTCTTTCGCCACATACTCCGCCGTAGCCTTGTCTTCCGGCGATCCCGCAACATGGGGGGCCTGGGTCAAAATACGCAAGTGCTCCTCCGCAAGTTTAGGATCGGGCACCGCCAAAAATCGAGATTCCAGGGTCATTTCGACAGTAGGATCGCGGAAACCAAAGATTTGCGACTGCGTTCTCGGAGATTCGCCGGGTGGCGGTCCCCCAGCCTCAGTCGTGGCAATGCTGAACGAAAGAAGAATGAAAACGACGAATACTTCGGGGAAGATTCTCAATTGTGCTCCAGCAGTTTTGTTGTCAATTCCTGATCACGGACTCCGTCACACTCACAGCCTGCCTAACGTCTCCAGCGCTTCATCCAGTTCGGGCGCCTGTTCCAGTGTATAAATTTTGCGAAATGCAATCCTTCCGTTTCTATCCACGACAAAAATCCCCCGTTCGCTCGCACCCGCATAGGGTTCCTGCTCCCTGAACACGCCATATTTGCGGCTCACTTCGCCATGCGGCCAGAAATCGCTGCATAGTGGAAAATCGAGTGGTCCGATCTCACGTTCCCAGGCTGTCGTATTCATGATCGAATCCACACTAATGCCCACGACTTCCGCCCCACGCAGCGCAACTTTTTCCCGCTCCACCTGATACTTCACTATCTGATTCGCGCTGACCGGATCCCAATTGAGCGGATAAAATGCAAGAACTAAAGTTTTCTTCGCGTTCTGCTCACTCAGACGAAACCTTTTCTTTACGCCTGCGAACAGCGCTGGCAGGTCGAAGTCGGGCGCCAAATCGCCCAACTGCGGTCCGGCAACCGGATGTGCGGACAAGACACCTCCCACGCGAAGGTCCTCCCAGAAGAAACGAAGATTTTACTACCTGCCGGAAAAGTGAGCTCGCCCCGCGCTAAACTAATTTCATGGCCGTTCTAGATGCTACCCAACGCTTTTCGTCGCGCGTCGAAAGCTATGTCCGATATCGCCCCGGATATCCTCCCGAGATCGTCGATCTTCTGCAGCGTGAGTGTAGGCTGACTCCAGATTCCGTAATCGCGGATATCGCCTCCGGCACGGGTTTTCTTACGCGCATTTTCCTGGCAAATGGGAATCGCGTCTTCGGCGTGGAACCCAACTCCGAAATGCGCCAGGCTGGCGAACGATTACTCGGTGAGTATACAAATTTCGTCAGCGTGGACGGCACAGCAGAAGCCACTACCCTGGACGCTCGTAGCGTAGATTTCGTCACCGCCGCCCAAGCCGCCCACTGGTTTGATCGTGACAAAGCCCGACGGGAGTTCGTGCGCATTCTCAAACCCGCTGGCTGGTGCGCGCTCATCTGGAATGACCGCCGCACGGACGCAACTTTCCTTCGGGCATACGAACAGTTGCTGCTTACCTATGGCACAGACTACAAGGAAGTGCGCCACGTTGGGAACGACACCGCGATAAGTATCGATTCTTTCTTCGCGCCTTCGACTTTCAAGACTCAGATTTTTGCAACCCGCCAGGAATTTGACTACGACGGCCTTGAGGGCCGCTTGCTCTCTTCTTCCTACACTCCGCAACCAGGCCATCCCAATTACCCGCCTATGCTGCGGGAATTACGAAATATCTTCGATGCCTATCAACAGAAAGGACTGGTGACGTTGCATTACGATACTCGCGTGTATTACGGCCAGTTACAAGCCAGATAGTGTTTGGTCAAGCACCGAATGTCAGTGCAAACTCCTCAAGCCTGATTAAATGAAGCTTCCGCTGATTCCAGGAAATCCAAGGATCAACGTGCCAGAAGAAAAAACCTTTCACATGTCTCCGGATGATTTCCGTCGTCACGGCCATGTCCTTGTGGACTGGATCGCCGACTATTACGCCCACATCGAATCGTTCCCAGTGCTTTCGCGCGCCGAACCCGGCCGGATTCGCGCTTCACTTCCCCCCCATGCGCCCGCCACCGGTGAGCCCT
The DNA here is from genome assembly GCA_003225075.1 of Acidobacteriota bacterium. Taxonomy (GTDB): domain Bacteria; phylum Acidobacteriota; class Terriglobia; order Terriglobales; family Acidobacteriaceae; genus Gp1-AA124. The sequence goes on from QIAP01000049.1 coordinate 46,222, forward strand.
TCAACACTATGTTGCACGATGTCGAGAAGCTCATTCTTCCTGGCATCACCCACTGGCAGTCGCCGAATTTCTATGCCTTTTTTCCATGCAATTCTTCCGGACCCGCGATTCTGGGTGATCTGCTATCTTCCGGGCTGGGCGTGCAAGGCATGCTCTGGGCCACCAGTCCGGCGTGCACCGAACTTGAGACCCATGTGCTCGACTGGCTGGTGCACATGCTCGCCTTGCCGGAGAAATTCCTCTCCAGCAACACTGGCGGCGGGGTAATCCAGGACACAGCCTCAAGCGCCTCGCTCTGTGCTCTGGTGGCTGGCCGCGAGCGTGCCACCAACTTCGCCAGCAATCAAAAAGGCTGTGATGGGCGCCTTGTCGCCTACACTTCCGCTCAGGCGCATTCTTCGATTGAAAAAGCTGCCAAGATTGCTGGCCTCGGTCGCGACAACCTGCGGCTGATAGAAGTCGATAAGAACTTCGCTATGCGGCCCGACATACTCGCTCGTCAAATCGAGGAGGACCGTCGTGCCGGACTCCTTCCCTGCTTCGTCTGTGCCACCGTGGGCACCACTTCATCCAACGCACTTGACCCGGTCCCGGAAATCGGCCGCATCTGCCGCGAACGCGGAATCTGGTTCCATGTGGACGCGGCCATGTCTGGCACTGCTGCCCTCTGCCCGGAATTCCGCCACATCCACGACGGACTCGATTACGCCGACAGCTACTGCTTCAATCCACACAAGTGGATGTTCACCAATTTCGATTGTGATTGCTTCTACCTAGCCGATCGAAAGGCGCTGATACAAACCCTCAGCGTTCTACCGGAATACTTGCGCAACCAGGCCACCGAATCTGGCGCCGTGATTGACTATCGCGACTGGCAGATCCCTCTGGGGCGGCGCTTCCGGGCGCTTAAATTGTGGTTTGTGATTCGCCATTACGGCGTTGAGGGTTTGCAGCACCACATCCGCCGCCACGTCGAGTTGGCCCAAAAATTTGCGGGCTGGATAATAAAGGACGATCGCTTTGAACTCGCCTCGCCCGCGCCGCTGAATCTAGTCTGTTTCCGCCACAAGGGCGGCGATGCCGTCAATCAGTCACTAATGAACCGTCTGAACGCTGGCGGCGATCTTTATCTCACGCATACAAAGTTGAACGACAAATTCACCATTCGTCTTTGCGTCGGACAAACCAACACCACGGAGCGGCACGTGGAGCGTGCATGGCAGCGAATTCAGGAAGAAGCAGCGCGGTTAGACAATTCCGCGAGAAACACAGCTTGAGGTGTATGTATCGGTAAGAGAAGAACGACTACTTCCGCTTCAGGACCCGCTTCACCGCAGACACAACATTCGATGCGGTTAGCCCATACTTTTCCATCAGCTGATCCGGCGCGCCTGATTCTGCAAACGTATTCTGAATTCCGACGAATTCCATTGGCACGGGAGTCGACAATGCAACTGCCTTCGCCACCAGAGATCCCAGGCCACCTTCGAGTACGTGCTCCTCCGCGGTAACAATCGCGCCGCACTCCCGTGCCGCTCTTGCGACCGCCGGTTCGTCCAGCGGCTTGAGAGTGTGCATATCGATCACCCGGGCGGAAATTCCTTCGTCTTCGAGCTGGGATTGCGCTATCAGCGCTTGTGCCACCAGAAGTCCGCAGGCAATGATCGCAACGTCGTTTCCGGTGCCGTGCACCTTAGCTCTGCCGATCTGAAAACTGTCCTCGGCACCATAAATGATCGGCGCCTTCGGACGTCCCGTACGCATATAGATCGGCCCCGAGTGCTCCGCCATGGCCTTCACTAGCGCTCGTCCCGAGAACTCATCCGACGGCACCAGCACTGTAAATCCGGGCAACGCGCACATCAGTGCATAATCCTCAATCGCCATCTGGCTGGGCCCATCTTCGCCGATCGAAATTCCGCCATGTGAGCCGCAGAATTTGGCATTCACGTGCGGATATGCCACGCACATCCGCAACTGGTCGTACCCTTTGTCGCATAGAAATACTGCGAAAGATGATGCAAATGGAATCTTCCCCGACAGCGCCAGCCCGCTGGCAATTCCCACCATGTTCGCTTCAGCAATGCCGCAGGTAAAGAACCGTTCCGGAAATTGTTTCTCGAACTTAGCGCTATAAGTAGATTTCGCCAGGTCCGCATCCAGCACCACCACGTTCGGATTCGTCTTCCCCAACTCGGCCAGAGCCTGGCCATAGGCTTCCCGCGTGGCGACCCCCATCTTGAGTTCGAATTTCGTCTTCACCGTTGTGCTGGTTCCCAAGTTTCCTCCCGTTCATGTGGGGCGGCCACCCGTCGGCAGTCCAGCGCGAACCTACGCTTGACAGCAGCAGTCCTGAAACACTCAAGTCTCCTACACAACCGCTGCTTCCAACTCCTGCACTGCCGCTTGCACCTGCTCCGGCTTGGGCGCAATGCCGTGCCACTCCGGATTATTCTCCATGAAGGACACGCCCTTACCTTTGATCGTGTGCGCAACAATCGCAGTGGGCTTGCCAGCCTTACCGGTACGCGCCTCTTCCAACGCGGGAATAACTTGCTCGAAGTCGTGTCCATCAACTTCCACCGCAAACCAGCCAAATGCGCGAAATTTCTCCGCAAGCGGCGCGGGATCAAGAATGTCTTTCACGAATCCATCCAACTGCTGCCGGTTGTTATCCACAATACAGGTGAGATTCGCCAGCTTGTGAAACCCGGCAAACATGGCGGCTTCCCAGTTCTGTCCTTCCTGAACTTCACCATCACCCACCATCACAAACGTGTGATAGTCGCGCTTGTCGAGCTTCGCTGCCAGCGCAGTGCCAATCCCGATGGACAAGCCTTGCCCCAACGAACCCGTTGAGGTCTCGAGAATCGGCAATATGCGTTTGTCGGGATGTCCCTGCAGCGGCGAACCAAGCTTGCGCAGAGTATTCAACAGAGCAGAATCAATGTAGCCGGCTTCAGCGTAGGTCGCGTACAGGGCGGGGCAACCGTGTCCCTTCGACAGAATGAAACGGTCGCGGTCCGGCAAGTTGGGATTCTTGGCATCATGCCGCATCACGCGGAAGTAAAGCGCAATGAGCAATTCCACTTCCGACAATGACCCGCCGGGATGTCCACTGCCGGCAGCGCCAATCATCCGCACGAGGTTGACACGCATCCGGCGGGCGATGCGCTTCAGTTCGTCCACTGAGGGCGCGGTCCGATCGGTCATTTTTCTCCCACTGCTGCGGAGATACTTCGCTTACCTTCCCCCGCCGGCTGAGGACGTCGAGCCGGCACTTCTGCCATGCGCGCAGCAGCCACGGCTTCTCGCGCTTTGCGCACAATATATTTTCCTCGGCCCGTCAGAAAACGAGCCAATAGAGTGGCAAGCTTTTTCAGCAGAATCCGCTCCGCGGGAGAGAATGCATTCTCGCGATCACTTTCCACCGCGAGCACGCCAAGTTTACGACTTGCGATTTTGATCGCAACTAGAATCTTCGACCGCGTGTTCGGCAGGGCGAGCGCATCTACGCTTGTTTCGGTGCTTGCGCCCAGCAGTTGTTGGCGATTCTCCTCGATCGCCAGGTAGATCCCCATCCAGGAATAATGGCGGCCCTGGCACATGGTTTCAATGACGTCGTCCAGCGGAGAATGGTGGAAGGAAGGTTTGTTTGCAGCCAGCAACTGCTCAATCTGAGTAAGCACTTGGGGAGCGGAGCGATAGGTTTTCAATCGCGAGTCCTGAAGGCAGATTTTGTAGGAAACGCCCCTAGTCTAACCGCAGTGGAAATGCCGGTCAACGCTTTCGAGTGTGCATCGAGGATGGTGCACCATTGGGCGGGAATTCTGACGGAAGACCTTCAATCCGCGGGCACGGGCGCAGGCCGCCCAACTGTGGGACTCTTCTTAGGGTGGTGTTCTGGATTAACCTGCGGTTCGGGCGTCAGCCACTTACGAACTTCGGGCAGCGCCGCCCGCATCACTATTTCTCCCGCTCGCACCAGGTCCTTCGAGCGCACGAAATCGTCATATTCGAACCCTTTGACATCCGGTTCGATTACCAGGTCGGCTGCTTGCTTCCACACGCCGCAGTTCATATCTTGCGCAATGGCAAAGCACTGTCCGATCACATCAAAAACGTGTCGCGGTCCGGCTGCGGTCGTCCAGCGGCCCCTCAAGTACACCGCCAGCACTCGATCAGCGCCCATCTCCCGTAATGGAACCGTTGGCACAGCATGCGCGAGCATGCCATCCACTAGCAATCGTCCGCGAATATTCACCGGCAAGAACATTCCCGGATATGCGCAACTGGCGCGCACCGGGTCAATCAGCGGACCAGAATGAAAGACTACTCCCTCGCCGGTCGAAAAATCAGTCGCCGTTATCGCCAAAGGAATGCGCAGTTCTTCAAAATTTTTAACTCTCAAGACTTTGCTCAGGAAACCAATCATGCGTTGGTTAGTTGCGAAGCCGTAGCGAGAAACTGTCCATCGCGCAAAATCTCGAAACCGTACGTGAGTGGCCACGTCTTCGAGTTCCGCTGCCGACATGCCACCGCAATAAAGCGCGCCAATGAGCGCACCCACGCTGGTACCAGCCACAATACTGATGGGAATTTTTTCTTCTTCGAGGACCTTAAGCACGCCAATGTGGGCCACGCCGCGGGCGAAGCCCCCGCCCAGCGCCAATCCAATTCGGGGGGCCAGCGAAACCGGATCGAGTCCACCAATAGGCCGCGAAAGCTCACGCCCAAAGGCTCGAACCGACCGTATGATCATACCCAGACTCTTCACCGGAACCCCACATCCCGGTTGCCCGGAAACCTAATCCACCATCTACCAATAGGATGCCACTTTCCCCACAAGTGATGCAGACCACGTTCGTGCTATGGAGCATTACGAAGGGGCGGTTACCGGCGGTTACCCCCTTTGCCCTATCGTCTCAGCCCTCCTTGTCAGATAAGTGCGCGGAATGACTAAGTTCCATAATCCTGTTAACTTGTGGGCCATGGTCCGCGAGATTTCCGCAGGCGGAATAGTTATCCGGCGCTTGGAAAACGCCTGGTGGACGGCTGTAATTGAGCCCCGGAAGGACGATCTGCAAAAAGAAGCTGTTCTGGCCGCTACGTCAAAGCCCCAAAAGGTATTATTCGCCTTGCCCAAGGGCTTGGTCGACCTTGGCGAAAAGCCGGAACAAACCGCGTTGCGGGAGGTTCGCGAGGAGACCGGCATCACCGCGCTCCCGATTGCCAAACTCGCCGATATCAAATACGTTTACGTCCGCAGTTGGAGCGATAACCTGCGAGTTTTCAAGATCGTAAGCTTCTATCTGCTGCGTTACCAGTCAGGAGAAATCGATGACATCGCTCCTGAGATGCGCATCGAGGTCAACCGCGCTCTCTGGATCCCGCTTGCCGACGCCGCCAAGAAGCTCGGTTACAGCAATGAACGCAAAGTCATCCGTCTGGCCGAGGAATATTTGCAATCTCATCCGGAGGTTTAACTTCGAATGTCGCGCGCACAGCACGTTGAAAAACACTTCACCGCTGGAAATTTTGTCCGTGACGTTGTGATTGGCATGTCCGACGGCCTCACTGTTCCCTTCGCGCTGGCCGCCGGCTTGTCTGGCGCCGTGCAGCAGACTCACATCATCGTGATTGGAGGCCTGGCGGAAATCGCAGCCGGCTCCATTGCCATGGGCCTCGGCGGGTATCTCGCCGCCCGAAGCGACGCCGAACATTATGAGCAGGAACGGGTGCGCGAATACCGCGAGATCAAAGAGCTTCCCGACGAAGAGATGGCCGAGGTCGCTCGCGTGTTTCACGCTTACGGTATGACCGAATCAGAAAGCGTTCCCGTAGTCGAAGCCCTGAGCCGCCGTCCCGACGCCTGGGTGGATTTCATGATGCGTTTTGAATTGGGACTCGAGCAGCCGGACCCGAAGCGCGCCGTGACCAGTGCGTCCACCATTGCCGGTGCGTACATTGCCGGGGGTTTCATTCCACTCTCTCCCTACATGATCCTTGGGAATGCCTGGCAAGGACTAATAGTTTCCGCCGTGGTAACGCTGGCTGCGCTGGGAATCTTCGGATACATTAAAGGCCGCTATACCGGCTCCAAACCCTTCCGCAGCGCATCACAAACGATGGTGATCGGTGGAGTTGCGGCCACCGCAGCCTTTGTGCTTGCAAAGCTCATCTCCTGATCCGTTGTTAAAACATTTGTTCTTGACATGGTATATAAGTGCGCTCCTACGATCAATCAGGTAATAGGGCGCATGTCCTGCCATCCTCACCCCACATAAAGACGGCATGCGCCAGTTGTTTTCTTGAACACCTCCGACGTTTCTCCAGTACGTACTTTGTCGATCTTCCAGCATAATGGGCTCCGTGAACTCCTCCAGCATCTCGATCCACCGGAACAGTAGGCCGAATAAAAGATTCTTGTCCCGGCGCCTGATCCTTGATGCATGGAAAAGAACCGTTCGGGCGGTTCCTTTTTGGCTCACGATGCTGATGTTCCTTGCGACCGCTCTGTTTGCTCGCAGCCGCGCCGCGTCGTTGTCCAACGTCGATCCGGAATACATCGTGGCCCTGTCGACGGCCAACCGCTTTCTTCATGCCTGGCAGATACAAGACCAGGAGACTGGTATCCTCCTGCTGAGCGATACGCTCAAGCAACAGTCCTCTGTTGACCGGCTACAAACTTACTTCTCCGGTTCCGCGCAACAGGCATTCGAAATCAGCCGCGGAAAAAGACTTCGGCCGGGTTGTTACACCTTTCCTGTGGCGATTTTCGACTCCCTCGCGAGCGATCACAAAAAGACTCGTCCCCACTCCTCCCGGATCGTCGTGATCCACACCGGAAAGAACGACTGGGCCGTGGATAGACTACCGTAGCCCTTCCGCACATTTGGACATTCAACTCAACACATTCGATTGCTCCGCTCACGCACTCTTCCATCTACAATCTAAATTCGACCCCGGAGTCGTTCTTGATGAAGCGCATCCACAAAGTCGCCGTCCTGGGAGCTGGCACCATGGGCGCCCGCATTGCCGCCCACTTCGCCAATGCCGGAGTGCCAAGTTACCTGCTGGACATCGTCCCGCAAGATGCCGAGGGATCCGCGCGCAACAAGGTCGCCGCCGCGGGACTAGAGGCCGCGTTGAAATCCAAGCCTGCGGCCTTCTTCGAGCCGTCGCTATCGCGCCTGATCACGATTGGCAATTTTGAAGACGACCTCAAGCGCTTGGTCGAAGTTGACTGGATCATTGAAGCCGTCGTCGAGAACCTCGATCTAAAGCGGGCGCTGCTTAAAAAAGTCGAAGGCGGGCGTAAGCCAGGAACCATCATCACAACTAACACCAGCGGCCTTCCAGTCGCGAAGATTGCTGAAGGTTTCTCCGATGACTTCCGGCGCGCCTGGTTTGGCACCCATTTTTTCAATCCGCCACGCTACATGCGCTTGCTCGAACTCATCCCTACCCCTGAAACCGATCGCACCTTGCTCGATGCCGTCGCGCATTTTTGCGATGTCCAACTAGGTAAGGGCATCGTGCGCGCCAAAGATACGCCCAACTTCATCGCCAATCGCATCGGCACTTTTTCCGTGCTCAACGTCATGCGCCTGATGCAGGAGATGAACCTCACCATCGAAGAGGTGGACGCACTCACCGGCCAGGCAGTCGGCTGGCCCAAATCCGCCACCTTCCGCACCATCGACCTCGTCGGCCTCGACATCCTCGGCCACGTGGTCGCCAACATGACGACTCCCGATGTAGGCGCGAGTGTCTCGCCCGTGCAACTCGACGAGCGCAGCGATCTGAAGTTGCCCGACTTCTACAAGCAAATGCTCGAACGCAAGTGGCTAGGCGATAAGACCAAGGCCGGTTTTTATAAAAAGGTCAAAGCTGCTGAAGGCCAGGAAGACGAACGCCTCGCCGTGGACTGGAAAACACTCGAGTACCATCCCCGGCAGAAGCCGAAGTTCCCCCTGCTCGACATGGCGAAGAACGTCGAAGAAACTGGTGCGCGTCTCCGCATGTTATTAGGCCTCGAAGGTGTCGGCCCGCAGAAGGGCGACAAGGCGGGCGCATTCCTCTGGTCTGCTCTGTCGGATCTTTGGACGTATTCCGCCAATCGCGTCGCCGAAATTTCTGACACGGTCGTCGAAATCGATCGCGCCATGCGTCTCGGTTTCAACTGGGAACTAGGTCCGTTTGAGCTGTGGGATGCGGCCGGAGTCGAAATCACCGTCGCACGCATGAAAAAAGAAAACCGTGCCGTCGCGCCCAATGTTGAGAAGTTGCTCGCCTCCGGGAAAAAGTCGTGGTACAAGGATGATCCCACGACCGCTTCAACTCGCGCCTATTTCGATCTCGCGACTTCCGCTTACAAACCGGTCGAAGTCCCGCCGGGCGTGTGGTCGGTCAAGGCCGCCAAGAAATCCAAAGGCGTGGTAAAGAAGAATTCCGGCGCCTCGCTCGTCGATCTCGGCGACGGTATCGGTTGCATCGAATTTCATTCCAAAATGAATTCGATCGGCAGCGACATCGTCCAGCTGATTTCGCAAAGTCTCAAACCTGGCGGCCCCGGCGATAACTTCGACGCCTTCGTCATCACCAACGATGCCGCCAACTTCTCCGTCGGCGCCAACCTGATGCTGCTGCTCATGTCCATCCAGGAAGAAGAGTGGGACGAGGTTGACCTCGCCATCCGCACCTTCCAGGGCATGACGCAGGCCATCAAGTTCTCGCCGAAACCAGTGGTAGTCGCGCCCTTCGGCCTCACCCTCGGCGGCGGCACTGAAATTTCGCTGCACGCCCCTGCCCTCCAACCGCACGCCGAGCTTTATATGGGACTGGTGGAAGTCGGTGTTGGCCTGCTCCCCGGTGCCGGCGGATGCAAAGAGATGCTGTTGCGCGCGGTGGACAGCGCACAAGCAATCCGGGCCGGTGGCAGAGGCGAGTCGGTCGAACTGATGGAAGCGATGAAGAAAGCCTTCGAGACCATCGCGACCGCGAAAGTCGCAACCTCCGCGCACGAGGCTCGCAGCCTCGGCTTCCTGCGAAATTCCGACAGCATCACCATGAATCGCGAGCGCGTCCTCGCAGACGCTAAATCTCGGGCGCTGGAAATGGTTCACGCCGGTTACGAACCTCCTCTCCCACGCACCGACATTCCCGCACCCGGCGAAAACATCTTGGCCGCGCTCAAGATGGGCGTCCACCTCATGCGCCAAGGCGACTACATCACCGAATATGAAGTAAAGCTAGCCACCAAGATCGCTGAAGTCGTGTGCGGCGGCAACGTAACCCCCGGTACTCCGATCAGCGAGCAGTACGTGCTTGATCTGGAGCGCGAGGGATTTAAATCCCTGTGTGGAGAGAAGAAGACGCAGGAGCGAATTCAATACACGCTGAAGACAGGGAAGACACTTAGAAATTAAGTCTTCAGTCTAAGGCCGTACATCTTTAGCCTATGTCGTTAACATACGTATTGACAATATGTACGTTACACACGTACTATGACTCTTGGAGACTTGAAGATGACTTACATCGAACCCCAGACAGTTTGCGCCCCTCGGGCTTCCGTTCGCGCGGTCGAGATAATCTACAACGAAGGATCCGGGAAATGGTCGGTCGCACGAGTGAACTGGGAAGACGAGGATAGAATCGGAATTCGGTGGAATGGTGGCGACGGTCCCGGGGTTGGCAATCCGCAATCCCGGGGAAGGGCAACTTGGTTCATCGTCCCCGAGCCTCTGCAGCAGGTCGTCCTCGAGAAAGTCGAAGAGCTAAGCATTTCGGGCCCAGGCGGTCTGGTGGAAAAGTACACCGAAATGTCCAACGATAGGGCACGCGAGCGCGAAGCAGAGGAGTGGTCGGAGGGGCTGATCGGCGATGCATCCGCGGAGGGGTGAGGTCTGGTGGGTGGCATTCGATCCGGCCGTGGGCGGCGAAATCCAAAAGGCCCGCCCAGCGGTGATCGTCAGCAATAATGCGGCGAACACGGTCCTGAATCGCGTGATCGCGGTTCCGCTCACGAGTCAAATCGCGAAAGTCTATCCTGGAGAAGCTATGGTCACGCTGAATGGCGAACCGCGGAAGGCGATGGCCGATCAACTCACGACCGCTTCGAAAAAACGTATGCGCTCCAAGCTGGGCGAACTGTCCGTCTCCGATGTAGCCGCCGTGGAAAAAGCAATCCTTCTGCAGTTAGGCATCCGCCGCTGACGCAATCGCAAATCGTTCGCGGGCTTGAACCCGGCCGGAATGACAAGCATCAGATACTATTTAGGAGTGTCCATGCGTGAAGTCATCATCGCCTCCTGCGTCCGCACGCCCGTAGGACGCGCCTTCAAAGGCACGCTCCGCGCCACCCGTCCTGACGAACTGGCCGCGATCGCCATCAAGGGCGCGCTCGAGCGGGTGCCGCAGATCGATCCCAAAGAAATCGAAGATGTCATCCTCGGCTGCGCCATGCCCGAGGCCGAACAAGGGATGAACGTGGCCCGCATTGCCTCGCTGCGTGCGGGACTGCCAGTCGAGGTCTCAGCGCTCACCATCAACCGTTTCTGCTCCTCGGGACTGCAGGCGATTGCTATGGCGGCCGAGCGCATCATGAGCGGTGGCGCGGAGGTGATCGTCGCCGGCGGGACGGAATCCATGTCCATGATCCCGATGGGCGGACACAAGATCTCTCCCAATCCCTGGCTCGTAGATCACTATCCCGATGCCTATCTTTCCATGGGCCTCACCGCTGAGCGGCTGGCCACGCGTTTCGGAATCACGCGCAAAGCGGCGGACGAATTCTCGCTGCGCAGTCATCAGAAGGCTCTGGCCGCGATACAAGCTGGCAAGTTCGCGGACGAAACTGTTCAAGTGCCGGTCAGCTTCACTACCCCGAATGGCTCGAAGCCCAAGCGACAGGAGATCATCTTCAAAGTCGACGAAGGCCCCCGCGCCGATACATCCCTTGAAGCTCTGCTTGCGCTCAAGCCCGCCTTCCACGCCAAGGGCAGCGTGACCGCAGGCAACTCTTCGCAGATGTCCGACGGCGCGGCCGCCACGGTGGTCATGTCCGCAGAGCGTGCCAAGGCTCTCGGTATCAAACCGCTGGGTCGCTTCCGGTCGTTCGCTACCGCGGGATATAAGCCGGAGGAAATGGGCCTCGGCCCCGTGTTCGCCATTCCCAAAGCTTTGAAGATGGCAGGACTCAAGCTCTCCGACATCGACGTGATCGAACTGAACGAAGCCTTCGCTGCGCAATCGCTCGCGGTAATTAGGGAAGCCGGACTCGACCCCGAACGCGTCAACCCCAACGGCGGTGCTATCGCCCTCGGACACCCCCTCGGCTGCACCGGCGCCAAACTCACCGCATCCATCATTCGCGAACTGAAGCGTCGCAATGCGCGTTACGGGATGGTGACGATGTGCGTCGGCGGGGGCATGGGTGCAGCCGGTATCTTCGAAAATCTGGATTGACCTCGAAGACACCAAGGCACAATTATTCCATTCCTTTAGCTGTACGCTCTAACAACACAGTGTCGATGCCAAACGTAATCTAGCTCAAAGACTGAGGCGGGTTTTAGAATAAGAAGTTCTCTGTGGCTCTGTGCCTCAGTGGCAAGCGGGACTTTCGAGGGAAACAAATGTCCACAACGGCAGTACCCAGTAGCAAGATCATCGGCGGCAGCTTCCTCCTGGAAGAACGCCGTCCAGATGAAGTTTTCACTCCTGAAGACTTCACCGAGCAGCACCAGCTCATCGCCCAGACAGCCGAAGAGTTTGCTGTCAACGAAATCGTCCCCAACATCGAAAAGATGGAGCATAAGGATTTCTCGATCACCCGCGACCTGCTGAAGAAAGCCGGCGATCTGGGTCTCAGTTCCGTCGAAATTCCCGAAGCCTATGGCGGCCTGGAAATGGACAAGGTTACCGCTGCCGTCATCGCCGACCACATCGCGAAGTACGCGGGCTTCGCTACGACCTGGGGCGGACACACCGGCATCGGCACCCTCCCGCTCGTTTATTTTGGAACCGAAGATCAGAAGAAGAAATATTTGCCGCGACTCGCAACCGGTGAAATCGTCGGAGCCTATGCGCTTTCGGAAGCTTCTTCCGGCTCCGACGCCCTTAATTGCCGCGCTCGCGCTCAGCTTTTGCAGGACAAGAAGCACTACATTCTGAACGGCGAGAAGATGTGGATCACCAACGCCGGCTTTGCCGACCTGTTCACCATCTTCGCCAAAGTCGATGGCGAGAAATTTACCGCGTTCCTGGTTGAGAAGACTTTCCCTGGCTTCTCCATTGGTGCGGAAGAACACAAGATGGGAATCCGCGGATCTTCTACCTGCCCCATCATCCTCAACGACTGTAAAGTCCCCGTCGAAAATGTTCTTGGGGATATCGGCAAAGGACACATCATCGCCTTCAACATTCTCAACGTCGGACGTTTCAAGCTGGGAGCGATGTGTGTGGGTGGGGCGCGCGTCTCCCTCGCAAATGCCATAGGCTACGCCAGGCAGCGCAAAGCATTCGACAAAGTCATTGCCGATTTCGGACTGGTCCGCGAAAAGTTGGCCAACATGGCTGTGGGTATCTTCACCGGCGAGTCCATGGTCTATCGCACGGTTGGCATGATGGACGTCGCGCTTGGCGAAATAGACAAATCCAGCCCCGACGCCTCCAAAGAAACTCGCAAGGCCATTGAAGAATATGCGGTGGAGTGCTCCATCATCAAGGTTTGGGGCTCGGAGATGATTGATTATGTGGTGGACGAGACGGTCCAGATTTATGGCGGCTACGGTTTTGTTGAGGAATATCCCGCTGAGCGAGCTTACCGCGATGCCCGCATCAATCGCATTTTTGAAGGCACCAACGAGATCAACCGTCTGATCATCACGAGTTTCCTCTTGAAGCGCGCTATGTCCGGCCAATTGCCGCTCATGCCCGCCATCAAGAAGCTGATGGATGAAGTCCTCTCTGGGCCCACCACGAGCGAAGAAGTAGAAGGTCCGCTGGCAGACGAACGCAAGTTGGTTGCAAACGCCAAAAAACTCGGGCTCTTTGCCGCCGGCGCCGCCACCCAGAAATACATGCAGGCGATCCAGGACCAGCAGGAAGTCATGGGAGCGATCTCCGATATGGTGATTGAAACCTATGCGATGGAATCCGCAGTGTTACGAACCCAGAAGCTGATCAAGCGCAATGGCGAGAGCCTATCTTCCCTTCCCATTGCGATGACTCGCGTTTACCTGTCGAGCGCGATGGAGAAAATCGAAGCTGCGGCAAAAAAGGTGATCGCGGCCGTCGCGGAAGGCGACACGCTGCGAACCCAACTCGCAATTTTGCGCCGTCTGGCAAAGCACGCGCCATTCAATGTAATCGAGTTGCGTCAGCAGATCGCGCAGAAGGTGCTGGATGCGGGCAAGTACGTGATAAGTTAAGGCGTAGGTTTCGGACCCACTCCCATATTCCTCAGTTGCTAACTGCCCGCCCCGTAGGTAGTCTAACCAGTTGACCCAGCACTGTCAGGCCCATAAGATCGCTCTCAGCCGCAAGCGGCTGAGTCCTGAATGCTGACTGCTCACCCAGGAGAAACCATGCAGAAACGTATCGCCTTCCTTACCTTGTTGATCATTACCCTCACAGTCGCAGCCGCCGCGCAGCAGGACAAGAGCAAGCGTCCCAGCCCACCTGCCCACGCGCAATGCAAGTTCGCTGACGGCAAGACCATTAACGTGGACTATTCGAGCCCCCGCGTCAGCGATCCCAAGACCCATCAACCGCGCAAAATCTATGGCGGACTCGTGCCCTACGGCAAGGTATGGCGCACCGGGGCAAATGAGTCCACTACGTTCGTTACTGATACCGACCTCACCATCGGCAGCAAAGACGTTCCCGCCGGCAGCTACACCATCTTCACCGTACCCAACGAAGACAAGTGGACGCTCGTTATCAGCAAGAAAACAGGTGAGTGGGGTACGGATTATCCGGGCGAAGACAACGATCTGGCGCGTGTAGACATGTCGGTATCCAAGACCTCTGCTCCGGTTGAGAATTTCACCATCGCCTTCGATCAAAAAGGTGATAGCTGCGCCATGCACCTAGACTGGGAGAACACCCGGGCATCGGTGGACATTACAGAAAAGAAATAGAATTTCACAGAGAAGAAGTAGAATTTCGAACGAGTACATCGTTACCGCAATAAAACTACGATTGACGAATTGAGACTCTCGCGTTGCAAACTCAAATCGTCAATCGTATCTCTTAAGACAAATTCGCTCGGTGCCTCCGCGCCTCTGTGGCTAACTCTCAGGTTTCCAACGCAGCACCGGCCTACGAGCGGCACCGACTTCGTCCAGGCGGGACACGCGCGTAGAGTGCGGAGCATCGAGCACCAACTGTGGATCTTCTTCGACTTCTTCGGCAATCGACTTCATGGCTTCGATAAAAAGATCGAGCTCCTCTTTCGACTCGCTTTCCGTTGGCTCGATCATCAGCGCGCCCGGCACAATCAGGGGGAACGCCGTGGTATAGGGGTGAAAGCCATAGTCAATTAGGCGCTTGGCAATGTCCATCGTCTTGACACCCTTTTTCGCTTGCAGCTTGTCGCTGAATACGACTTCATGCATTGTGGGCGTAGAGTAAGGCAGATCGTACGCGCCTTCGATTCCTTTCCTTATGTAGTTGGCGTTGAGGACGGCATCTTCCGTGGTCTGCCGCAAGCCATCAGGCCCGTTAGCCATAATGTAGGCCAAGGCTCGCACGAACATTCCGAAGTTCCCATAAAAAGCGCGCACCCGCCCCACCGAATGTGGACGATCATATTCGAATCCCAGCGTGCCATCAGACTTGATGATCACCACCGGCTTGGGCAGATACGGTTCCAGCATCTGCTTCACCGCCACCGGACCAGAACCCGGCCCGCCTCCGCCATGGGGTGTAGAGAAAGTCTTATGCAGGTTGAGGTGCATCACGTCCACACCGAAATCGCCGGGGCGAAC